>JANNRP010000041.1:0-49006 GCA_031401535.1 Hyphomicrobiaceae bacterium
CACTGCCGCGGCGATAGCTGCCGAGGCAAGACCGGTCTTCAAGTTGAGCGTCATGTATGTCATCCTCGAATTACAGCCACTCAATCCGAGTGACTTGGGGGCAATCAGGTTGCCGCCCAACAATGCACCGCGTGCAGTTAATCCAGGGTTAAGCGGCGTCACAAAATCGAACGTGTGCGCCGGGATCGCCTAAAAAAGGATACCGAGCCTTTGTTCATTGCAAATGGAATAGCCGCAGCCGTTGGCCGCACGCCATTGATCCGCCTGAAGCGCGCGTCGGAGGAAACGGGTTGCGAGATTCTCGGCAAAGCCGAGTTCATGAACCCCGGTCAGTCCGTGAAAGACCGCGCCGCCCTCTTCATCATCGAGGAAGCGGTGAGGCGGGGCACGCTGCGCCCCGGCGGCACCATCGTCGAAGGCACCGCTGGCAACACCGGCATCGGCCTCACGGTGATCGGGCAGGCCCTCGGTTTCCGCACGGTGATCGTCATTCCCGAGACCCAGAGCCAGGAAAAGAAAGACACGTTGCGATTGCTCGGCGCGACACTCGTCGAAGTACCAGCCGTGCCCTACAAGAACCCAAACAACTACGTCAAATATTCTGGACGTCTGGCGGACGAACTCAACAGGCGCGACGCCCGAGGTGCGGTGTGGGCGAACCAGTTTGACAATGTTGCCAACCGGCAAGCCCACATCGATACCACCGCACCGGAAATCTTCGAGCAGACGGGCGGCAAGGTGGACGGGTTCTGCTGCGCCGTCGGCTCCGGCGGCACGCTGGCCGGCATATCGATGGGGCTGAAAGCGAAACGCAAGGACATCCAGATCGCTCTCGCCGACCCGTACGGCGCGGCGTTGCACAGCTATTACACGACCGGCGTATTGAAGGCGGAAGGCTCCTCGATCACTGAAGGCATCGGCCAGGGTCGCATCACAGCAAACCTGGAGAGTGCGATCGTCGACCGCTCCTACCGTATTGCCGACGAGGAAGCCGTTGGGATCGTGTTCCAGTTGATGGCAGAAGAGGGCCTGTGCCTGGGCTCCTCATCGGGCATGAACGTGGCGGGTGCCATGCGTCTTGCCCGAGACCTGGGCCCGGGCAAGACGATCGTTACGATCCTTTGCGATCACGGCAGCCGCTACCAGTCGAAGTTGTTCAACCCAGAGTTTTTGATATCAAAGGGTTTGCCCGTGCCTGATTGGCTGATGCATCCGCGCGCCGATATTCCCAAAGTCTTCGCTGACGCCGAGAAGGCCTGAATTTGATATGACCGAAAAGCTGTACCGTGACGACGCCTACCTAAAATCCTGCGATGCGCGCGTTGTCGCCATTTCTGACCGCGGCGGCATCGTGCTCGACCGCACAGTTTTCTATGCGGCGGCAGGCGGCCAGCCGGGTGATGCAGGTGCGCTCGATGTTCCAGGCTTTGGCCGCATCGAGATTGCGACCGCTGTATACGACACCGACAAGGCAACGATCGTGCATGTGCCAGCCGTGCCGCTGCCAAGCCTGCCTGAGCCGGGTACTGCCGTGACCGCGCACCTCACGTGGGACGCCCGTCACAAACTCATGCGCATGCACACCGGTCTGCATCTGCTGTGCAGCCTTGTACGCTTTCCCGTCACCGGCGGCCAAATCGGTGCCGACGACGGGCGTCTCGACTTTGACATCACCGATGCGGACGCTGTCGACAAAGATCAACTTTCGGACCGCCTCAACGAGCTGATTGCGGGCAACCACGCGATCACCGAGCAGTGGATCACCGATGCTGAACTGGAAGCCAACCCGAGCCTTGTGCGCACGATGGCCGTCAAGCCACCGATGGGGGCAGGCCGCGTTCGCCTCGTTCTGATCGGCGAAGACGGTGCCATCGACCGCCAACCTTGCGGTGGCACGCACGTTCGCAATACCAGCGAAATCGGTAGAATGGCAGTGATCAAAATAGAAAAAAAGGGCAAGCAAAATCGCCGCATCCGCGTAGCATTTGCGTAACGTGCGGCAGCACCTGAAACCAACACACCAACCGAGGAACTCGCTCATGCCTGCATCGCCCGCGCATCTGATCGTCGAAACGGACTGGCTGGCTAGCCGCCTCGACGCGCCAGATCTGATACTGCTCGATGGGTCGATGCACTTGCCCACCACCAAGCGCCACGCCTATAACGAGTTCAAGACCGAGCACATCCCCGGCGCCATGTTCTTCGATATCGAAGATATCGCGGACGAGAAGGCGTCGCTGCCCCACATGCTGCCGTCGACTGCCAAATTCGCCAGTCGCATGAAAAAGATGGGCATCGGCGACGGTATGCGCATCATCGTGTACGACTCAGAGGGGCTCTATTCCGCAGCGCGCGTCTGGTGGATGTTCCGCGTCATGGGCCACAACGACGTTGCGGTGCTCAACGGTGGCTTGAAAAAATGGAAGGCCGAGGGGCGACCCGTGACCGATGACGTTACGCAACTGCGCACGCCCCGGCATTTCACTGCACGCTTCCACGGCGAGCTTGTCCGCGACAAGTCCGACGTCCTGGGCCTGATTGGCTCGAAGTCCACGCAGATCGTCGATGCGCGCGCCGCCGCTCGGTTTGCCGGAACCGTGCCTGAGCCGCGCGCGGGTCTGCGCTCCGGCCATATACCAAGCTCGAAGAATGTGCCGTTCGGGTCGCTGCTGAATGCCGACGGCACCATGAAAAATGAGGCGGAGCTGGCCAAAATCTTTAAGGCGGCTGGTGTCGATCCGGCAAAGCCCGTGGTCGCATCCTGCGGGTCGGGCGTGACGGCTGGCGTCGTGGCGCTCGCCCTGGCACGGCTCGGCCAGACCAACGCCGCCGTCTACGATGGCTCTTGGACCGAGTGGGGCATGGAAACGGCCGGCACGCCGGTGGCGACGGGGACAGACTAACAGCCGGTGATGGCCCGGTGCAAAAGCGCATCCTCCTGATCAATCCGAACACGTCCCCGCGCATCACGGATATCCTGGCGGGGCATGCGCAGCGCATCGCGGGCGCACATGCCGACGTTGTTGCGGTCACAGCGCCGTTCGGTGCAGCGGCCCTCGAAACACCCGCCGATCTTACGATCGCAACGCAGGCCGTTCTGCAGGTGATAGCGCAGAACAGCACGTGCGATGCGGCGATCATCGGCGCCTTCGGTGATCCAGGGTTGAACGAGGCGTCGGCAACGGCCAAAATGCCGGTTTATGGCTTGGGTCGTTCGGGGTTGCTCGACGCTGCACGGGACGGCCGCCGCTTTGCCATCGTTACCGTCGGCCCGACGATGCGTCCTGCCATCGAGCACGCGGTCGCAAAGCTCGGGCTCGCCAGTAACCTGGTGATGCTTCACTTCCTCGAACAAGGCGTCCTCGCCGTCGCCAATGACCGCCTCGCGATCCTGGATGCAGCCGTGCAAGCGGCGCTGGATTGCGCTGAAACGTATGGCGCAGAGGCCGTCCTGTTCGGCGGCGCGCCTTTCGCGGGGATCGGGCTCGACATTGACAGCCGCTTGCCCATTCCCGCTCTCGACGGCCTCACCAGTGCGATGCGGTTAGCCGTAAACGGCGGACCCGGTGCGGTTGCGCGTTGAGCAACGTGTCGGTGGGTTGTCCGACGAGCCAGCCGACCATGTTCATGCTTCAGACGTCCCGAACAGTTCAGCAAATGCCAGCGTCATACCCGGCGGCTCGATAGCCAGATCGCCGCGATCAATCAGCGTGGTTTCGATAGCGCCGCTATCGGTGCGACAGTGTTTCCCGATGGCTTTGCCTTTCGGGGTCGACAATCAGATAGCCCCGTATGCCCGGCACTTCGAAGTAGCCCTTCAGTTTTGCAGTGACATCAACCTGCGCAGTCGACGGCGATAGGACTTCGACGGCGAGAATCGGGTTGGGAATGTCAAGGCTATCCAATGCCGACTCCGGCAATTGAGCCACGAGCGCGTTGGGCTCGAACACCTTTCGCGTGTTGATCCGGAGGCTTGGCCCTTCGGGCGCCGCGAAATAGAGAAGGGCAGCCCTTTTGATCGCCTCGTCGAGCAGGATCACCAAGTTGTGCTTGGTCCTGGATTGCGCCCACCGCTGCGATTGCTGCACGATCGCGCCCCTGTCCAGAAGCTCGAACTTGCCCGCTTCCCGGGGCTGGGCCTCGGCCCACGGCAGGAACTCGTCGACCGTTAGTTTTCGCGGCGGCAGTGCATTCATCAGCATAGAATAGCACGGAGAGCGCCGGATTTCCACGTTGCCGCGTTAGCGTGGGTGGAAACGTTTCTTCGGTTCTGCTACCCTATTCCCATTAATGGTACGGAATAATGCTATGCCGCCCAAAATCCGGCAGCTCATAGTTGAGCTCAAAAATGCCGGGTTCCAAGACCGTGGCGGCAAGGGCAGTCACCGAAACTTTGTTCACCCGCGGGTGGCGAAGCCCGTTACGATATCCGGAAATCCCGGCGAAGATGCCAAGCCGTATCAGATCAAGGCTGTGCGTCGAGCAGTTGATGAGGCTGACACATGAGCAATAGTGCAAGATACGCGAAGATCGTGGAGTGGTCCGAGTCCGACCAATGCTACGTCGGCAGTGCGCCTGGTCTCATTCACGGTGGTTGTCACGGCGACGACGAGCGTCAGGTATTCGATCAGCTTTGCCTGATCGTTGACGAGGCGGTAGCGCTTTATGAAGCCGACAGAAAAGATCTACCACCGTCGACTGCAGGTCGGGGGCTGGTTGATGCAATTGCTGCAGCAGGCTGACAATTAAACGCTGACGACCATCATCGCGGCACGAATTTCTGGACCTGACCGATGATTTCGCTCGCCATATTTCTATGCAGCGCCGCCAACGCGCCTAAGCCAAGCACTGAAGCCTATGGCGTTGATCAATAGAAAAAAACCCAGCACCAATTGCACGATCGTACTAACAATGCCGCCGACGACATCGGGGCTCAGTGTGTATGAAATGGTCGTTTGAGTAAGTTGACTATTGTAGAATGCGATGTAGCTGATCCAGTAGCTCGCGTTCACGGTCCCATCGAACAGCATCCAAAGGGCGATGCCGCTGACCAGAGTTGTTTGCAACTCGCAGGCAGACCATGAATTCGTCATGGGCTCACGGCGCGAGCCCGTCAGTAGTTTCCCCGCAACCAACTCGGGCAACAGTGACATGATCAAAGCACCTGTTGTAATTACAGTGCTGATGGTGAGCGCGAGGATGTCTTCCGGCGCAATGTTTACCCGGCCAGAAAATACCTGAACAAGATAGGGAAGCTGAGTCCGAACTACAGAGCAGAGCATGGCCAGACCAGCTAGCCGCACCAAAATCGAAATGAACTGATGAGCAGTCATCTGCCACGCCCCCTTCGCTGACGGACTACTCGATCCCGAGCTTCGCCTTCAACATCGCGTTGACCGTCGCCGGTGCCGCCTTGCCGCCGGTTTCCTTCATCACCTGGCCGACGAACCAGCCGATCATGGTCGGCTTGGCCTTGACCTTCTCGACCTGGTCCGGGTTGGCCTTGATGATCGCATCGACTGCCGCCTCGATGGCGCCAGTGTCGGTGACCTGACGAAGGCCGCGCTTGTCGACGATCTCTGCGGGATCGCCGCCTTCCGCCCACACGATCTCAAACACGTCCTTGGCAATCTTGCCGGAGATCGTGCCATCCATGATCAAACCAACGATGGCGCCGAGCTGCTTAGCCGATAGCGGCGACGCGTCGACGCCCTTGCCCTCTTTGTTTAAGCGCCCGAACAGTTCGTTGATGACCCAGTTGGCGGCGAGCTTGCCGTCACGGCCGACAGCGACCTGCTCGAAATAATCGGCGTTCTCGCGTTCCGCGACGAGTACCGCTGCATCATACGGCGATAGCCCGTAGTCCTTGATGAAGCGGGCGGCCTTGGCATCGGGCAGCTCGGGCAGATGGCTTCTCAGTTCCTCTACAAGCCCCGGCTTCAGTTCCAGCGGCAGCAGGTCGGGGTCGGGAAAATAGCGATAGTCGTGCGCCTCTTCCTTAGAACGCATCGCTTTAGTTTCGCCTTTCACGGGATCGAAGCTGCGCGTCTCCTGATCAATGCTGCCACCGTCTTCGATTATTTCGATCTGGCGGCGAGCTTCCACATCCACTGCCTGCCCGATAAAGCGGATCGAATTGACGTTCTTGATTTCGCAGCGCGTGCCGAGTTTGCCGCCAGGTTTGCGCACCGAGACGTTGACGTCGGCGCGCAGGTTGCCCTTCTCCATGTCGCCATCGCAGGTACCGAGATAACGCAAGATGGTGCGCAGCTTGGTGACGTAAGCCTGGGCCTGCTTGGCCGACCGCAGATCGGGCTTCGACACGATCTCCATCAGCGCGACGCCAGACCGGTTGAGATCGACGTAGGAAAAATCCGGGTGCTGGTCGTGGATCGACTTACCGGCGTCCTGTTCGAGATGCAGCCGCTCGATACCGATGGTCAGCGTCTCGCCGTCGACGTCGATCGCTATTTTGCCCTCGCCGACAATTGGCTGCTTGAACTGGCTGATCTGATAACCCTGGGGGAGATCGGGGTAGAAATAATTCTTGCGGTCAAACACGCTGCGCTGGTGGATCTCGGCGTTAAGCCCGAGTCCGGTGCGCACGGCCTGTGCCACGCACTCAGCATTGATGACGGGCAACATGCCGGGCATGGCGGCATCGACCAGCGACACGTGGCTGTTGGGGGAGGCGCCAAACGCCGTCGACGAGCCGGAGAACAGCTTCGCACGGCTGTTGACCTGCGCGTGGACTTCGAGGCCGACCACGATCTCCCAATCGCCGGTCGCCCCCTTGATGAGGTTGCTCGATTTCGCCGTCTTGGCGGACTTGGCTGCTGCCTGCATGGGTCGTGGCCTTCGCGTATCGCTCGTTTGACGGATACCTGACGGATCAAGTGGCGTTCCGTCAACCGGCGAAGCGACACCCCGTGATTAGGTGCGTTGAATTGGGCTGGCTCTATTGTCGCCCTGGGCGGAACCAACCGGCGCTACCTGCTCCGGCATTGATTATGCGAACATTGCGATAATCGCGGGTTGGTTCCGGTGCCACCGCTTCAGGTGCTGCGGGTTTGACCACTGGTGCCGCAACATTCGATTGGCGGGCGACAGCAATCGCCGCTTTGACAGGGGTTGCCGTATCAACATCGAAGTAGCGCATGATGCATGGCTCTTTGCGCTTCATGACTTCGAGTTCGCCGCGCCGCACGTTGACGACGCGCCCGTCCTCACAGACGAACGCCTCATCAGCGCGCGCCCGCTCTGCCCAGGCCCCCAGAGCTAACGCCATGACGGCGGCCATACAGCCTCGAATGATCAGCACGACAGCATCCTTCCGCAATCCGATAGCAAAATCGTATGTCAGATTACGGGACGGTTCGTTAGTAATTCTTTACGATTGACGTCACGGCTTGGGATAGCGCCAAAAAGGGCCGCGTGGACTGCTGACCGTTTCCAGTGAAGGCAGCCGACTGATCGGCGGCCGCTCGCCGGTTTGAAGTATCCGTTCGATATCCTGCACCAGCGCTGTCTTCTCGGCATATCCCGAATGGCGTAGCGCGAAGATTTCGGTACTGATCGCTGTGACGTCGATCGTGTCGATACCGGCAAGCACCAGCGGAATGCCCGACGGCACATCGCCGGCACGCGGCACGCCATCCAAACGCTTCGAAGCTTCAAGCGCCCAATCATTCGACGACGCATAGAGCGTCGCGCCCTTTGCAACGTCCTGGATGCCGACGGCAAGGTTCTCGAACAAGTCACGATCAACATCGGGCGCTGCCATGATGAGCTGCGAAATCTCGACGCCCTGCGGCGCAGCATTCTTGAGATCGCGCAATACGCGCATGACCGCAAGATTGCCCATGCTGTGCGCAATCACACTGACCTTTTTCGCTCCCGTCGACTGGGACACGAGCTTCAGGAAATCCGTAAGATAAGGGGCCGTCTGATCCGCGCTGCCGCGATCGTAATTGTAGTCTTGAAAACCGACCTGCCCCTTCGAGGGCCAGCTATAGACGAACGGTGCTCCATCGAATTTCAGATCGTAGGCAAGTTGGGCGGCGCGATAGATGGCGTAATCGAAGGTCGTATTGAAACCGTGGACGAACACCAGCGCGTGGTCTTTGAAGCGGGCTGAGGCCTCTAACCTCGACTTCACCAGCGCGATAAACTCGTCACGCGTCAATGATTTCACCTCCTTCATCGTGAAGTGCTTTTTCGGGTCTTCGGCCTCCTGATAAATCACGATGTTGGTCAGTGGAATGCGGTAGACCCAAGGCCGCTCGATATTGGGCATCTCGTGCGTTTTGGGCACCGTCACCATGGCACGACCGAGATCGAGCCGCTTGGCGCGCTCCGCGTCATACTGAATGCGGGTCGTCATCTGCTTAGCACCACGATCGGTGCCATAGAATACCGGCACGACATCATAGTCGGCCGGCGGCTCGACGACGGGTGCTGGAACTGGCGCAGCCGCAGACGGAGCAGACTTCGTCATGCCGCGCGTGCTGGCCGACGGAGACGGTGCAGCGGCCTCTGTCATCGGCGATGGTGAGGCGGCCGTGGGTGGTGCTGACTTCACAGCTGCATCTGGCTGCTGGCCCAGCGCCGCGTCGTCTTGTGACTTCGTCGTCATCGATGGCTGTGACGGCTGTGACGGTTGCGTCGTCGTTGGCGACGGCGTGCGCTTCATTGCTCCGCCACTGACCTCCCCTCCCGCCGACGGCGATGACGGCGCCGACGCAGCGGGCTTCTGGTCCCGCGTCGCCATGCGATCCGGCGTGGCAGCGCCGAAAAATATCCCCAATAGGATCGGCACAACGGCAACCACGGTAAGTGCCAGACGAGAGAACACTTTTGCCGCCGGCGGCAGGTCGCTTGTCACGCGCCAAGCGAATATATAGAGCAGCAAGCCCACGGCAGCGACGATGCTGTTGAAAGCCAAAGGTGACAGCTCAGCCATTGCGTTCAAGCCCCTCGAATGCCGGTCCAACCAGACGTGCGCCGCACTTTATGGTGCGCGCGTGACAACCGCAACAAGGGGTAGTCAACCCAGTCGTGTTGGCTACATGGACGATTGACGAGCGCGAATTTATTCGCTCAGGAATCGTCCTGATGGGGCGGATCCAAGGCCATCGTCATGGCTCAAACACAAAAGGGGCAACCATGCGGTTGCCCCTCTCCTGATTTCAAACCTGAACGCTCGCTGGATCAGACCGAGTAGTACATGTCAAACTCGACTGGATGCGGCGTCATGTCGGTGCGAGCGACTTCGTGCATCTTGAGCTCGATGTAGGCGTCGATCATGTCGTCGGTGAACACGCCACCAGCCTTCAAGAACGCGCGGTCCTTATCGAGGCTCTGCAGAGCTTCACGCAACGAGGCACAAACCGTCGGGATCTTCGCCAGTTCGGCCGGCGGCAGATCGTACAGGTTCTTGTCCATCGGCTCGCCAGGATGGATCTTGTTGGCTATGCCGTCGAGGCCCGCCATCAACATCGCAGCAAATGCGAGATATGGGTTGGCGCCGGGATCCGGGAAGCGGATCTCGATGCGTTTTGCTTTGGGGCTCGTCACGTGCGGAATGCGGCACGAGGCCGAGCGATTGCGCGCCGAGTAAGCGAGCAGCACCGGGGCTTCATAGCCCGGCACGAGCCGCTTGTAGGAATTCGTCAGTGGATTGGTGAAGGCGTTGATGGCCTTCGCGTGCTTCAGAATACCACCGATGTAGAACAGGCACGTTTCCGAAAGATCTGCGTATTTATTGCCAGCGAACATTGGCTGACCATTCTTCCAGATCGACTGATGTACGTGCATACCCGAACCGTTGTCGCCATACATCGGCTTCGGCATGAACGTCACCGACTTACCGTAGGCCTGGGCGACGTTGTGGGCGACATACTTGTAGATCTGCATGCCGTCGGCCATTTTCAGCATTGGGCCAAACTTGACGCCCAACTCATGCTGGGCCGCAGCGACTTCATGGTGATGCTTTTCAACTTCGACGCCCATTTCCTGCATGACCGAGAGCATCTCGGAGCGCATGTCCTGGCAACTATCAATCGGTGGCACGGGGAAGTAACCACCCTTGGTGCGCGGACGATGACCAAGGTTGCCCATTTCGTACTCGCGGCCGGTGTTGGACGGCAGCTCGCTTGAATCGAGCTTAAACGAAACGTGGTGCGGTTCCGACGTGAAACGAACGTCGTCGAAGATGAAGAACTCAGCTTCGGGGCCGACATAGATCGTGTCGCCCACGCCCGTCGACTTCATGTAGGCTTCAGCCTTCTTGGCGATGCCACGCGGATCACGTTCGTAGAGTTCGCCGGTCGACGGTTCGATGACGTCGCAAAACAGCGCCAGTGTCGTCTGTGCAAAGAATGGATCAAGGTGCGCCGAGCCCGGATCGAGCATTAGTGTCATGTCAGAGGCTTCGATGCCCTTCCAACCGGCAATCGACGATCCATCAAATGCATAACCGTCGGCAAAAACACCTTCGTCAATGCAGCTGGCTTCCGCCGTAACGTGCTGCATTTTGCCCTTGGTGTCGGTGAACCGCAGATCAACGAACTTTACATCCTTGTCCTTGATCATTTTCAGGACGTCGGCACTTGTGGTCATAGGCACTACCTTGCTCCTAGCTGATGCGCAACTGCGCGATGGTCTTGGTTCAAATAGTTCGTGCATCACCCGTGCGGCCAAGACGGCGGATCACGCCGTCAAACCTGCCGAGTCACGCGAAAACCTGTTGCAGTTCAGATCGCGTCTGCCCCCGTCTCACCGGTACGAATGCGAACCGCCTCTTCAATCGTCGAAACGAATATCTTGCCGTCGCCGATCCGGCCCGTTTTGGCAGCCTTCTGGATCGCATCAATGGCTTTGTCCAGCATCTCGTCCGCCAGCACTACTTCAATTTTTACCTTCGGCAGGAAATCCACGACATACTCTGCCCCACGATAGAGCTCGGTATGACCCTTTTGGCGGCCAAAACCCTTGGCTTCGATGACTGTGATACCCTGCAGTCCGATTTCCTGCAGCGCTTCTTTTACTTCATCAAGCTTGAACGGCTTGATGATAGCCTCGATTTTTTTCATGGCGCTTCGCCGACCTGACGGTCCGGTCCTCGGTTGGGTTACGACAATTCATTAAGCATGGCCTGTGCCAGATGGTAAGCAAAAGATGATAATTTGTGTTTTCAAAGGCTTGTGCTTCCTGACTCGCCATTGGCCGCGCATCATGCGCCGTGCAGTGCCAAAATTTTGAGCTCTTCGCCTAAAAACACGCCACTCCGCCGACCTCATGACTCCGACACAACAGAGTTCGGATAAAGATTGGTGGCATAGTCTGGGTCGCGGCAAGGCACCTCCTGCAACGCCGCAAGGAAATGCCTTATACTTTCGACCAGCGATTGCGTGGCATACGAAACGGCAGCAACCCTTGAACCCAGAGGCGGCTGAAGCGATCAAGCGACAGGCTTTCATGGATCGCCTTCACAGGTTTGCCGCCGAGCTGCGTCGAGACTATCGAGCGGGCATAGAAAGGCCCGTCTTCCAGGGTCTCCTGAACATGGGCCTGCGCGCCGTCGTCAACGCGCGTGCTTCGCTTGAGACCCCACAACGTGGTTTTCAAACGAGCCGGATTTGGCAACTCGACATCCCGATAACTGCCGTCCTTGTCGAACGACATGGCGAGTGACGACTGTGCTCCACTGCGGCTAGTAACATCGTAGAGCACCGATGTCGTTCCGTCTTCGACGGTACGCGACCAATCCCAACGTTTGAATGAACGTTCAAGTGGCGACGCGCCTCGGTTGGAATCGAAATAACCGGATCCACTCCAGCGCAAATTTGGTTGATCCAGAAGCACCTCGACTCGTGCACACGGCGCAATCGGCCCCCAGCGATGCTGACCCTCAGCATCAATGGTAAAATCTCGTTCCATGATCGACAGCGGATGCAGCTTGATCATACCTTTCACGCGCGCCGGGAACGGTGCTGTTATCTCGTCGACTTCCACCGAAAGTGACGTCCCGTTCCACGACATGCGGCTGGGCCCGATCACCAGTTGATCGTGATCCCGCAACAACCCTGAGCGACTGCGCTCGGTCATGGCCCAGCGCTTGCCACCGGCACCATAGAGGCAGACGTTGATCGCACAGTGGTTTTCCGGGTCCGACCAGCCGTAACGTCGTTGTGCCGCGTAGTAGGGCGAGAATACACTGCCGACAAACGCAATGATCGTGAGACCGTGCTGCCCGTCGTCGCTCAATGCATCGAGATACCACCAGGCATAGCCGCCGGAATTAATCGGCTCATCGAACCGAGGTCCGCTTGCACGCTCGATGATGCCTGCCATCCCGAAAGCGCTGCCATCGGCAGACCCGCCCCCGGGTGTGCGCTGCCACCGGCCAAGTAGAGCCCCGGGATCCGAGAACGGGCTCCGGGCCGACTGAACGACGCCATCCATCCGTGCGACGCCCGCCCGTATAGTGCGCCCCCCGTCGCCGGGAACAACCGCTCGAAATCCGCGGGCGCCGTCACCACCTTGTGCTCGGGATGCACGCGCATGTGCAGCCCGCATCGCTCCAGGAGTTGAAAAGTCCGCTGCTCGCATAACTCAATCTCCACTTTATCGGGTCGTTGAATGTCGCCGTTGGCGGGCGCATTGATGATCATGAATAATCGCTCGGAGCCGCTCGGCGCATCGCCGTCGCCGCCGCCACGGTCCTGAGCGCAAACGTAGACGGTCGGCTTGGTCGGTAATCGTTGATGCCGGAAGATATCGTCGAACTCGGCCTGATAATCGTTTGAGAAGAATACCGAGTGATGTGACAGTGGGAAGCCGTCGGTGTCGGCGACAAGTGACAACGTAAGCGCTGACAATGACCGGGCCTGCGGTGCAACGGCTGGACAGGCCCGTTGCACCGCAGGCCCGAGGCGACCAGTGCCAAGCGCCGAGACGTCGCCATTGAATACGACGGCGTCGGCGTCAAGTCGCTCGCCGTCCCCCAATACGACGCCTGAGGCACGTCCGTTAGTGACCAGAATGTCCTGCACGTCAGCGCCATATCGAAAGACCGCACCGTGCCTTGTCGCCAGCTCACAGAGCGCCTTGGCGATTGCATGCATACCGCCGTCGACGAGCCAAACGCCTTCAGCCTCGACGTGGGCGATCAGCATCAACGTCGCCGAGGCCTGGAATGGCGATGACCCGCAGTAGGTCGCATAACGGCCAAACAACTGCCTGAGCCGTTGATCCTTGAAATGTTGGCCGAGCGCTGCCCACAAAGTTGTGAACGGAGTGATCTGCCAAAGATCCTCGAGTCGACCGAGACCGATTCCGCGCACCAAGCCGACAGGTGAAGGCCGCGCCGCCCTGATATAGGGATCAACAAGTGTCTCATAGATCCGCCGTGCACGGGCGCTGAAATCGAGATAACCACGTGCTTCGGTGGCGCCGGCAAACGTGCCAATGGCATCCGCTGAGCGTCGCACGTCGGCGAATAAGTCAAGCCGTTCGGTCTCAGTCCAAGCATGCCGGGCCAACATTTCAACGGGCCTCAACGCCAGATGGGCTCCAAGGTCCGCACCGGCGTCAGCGAAGATCTGCTCGAAAACCCAGCGCATAGTGAACACGGTGGGGCCCGAGTCGATTTGCACCCCGCCGACAGTCACTTCGCGCAGCTTACCGCCTGGCTGCGCCGCACGCTCGACCACGGTGACGTCGAAGCCCGCCGCCGCAATGCCGACTGCCGACGTCAGCCCACCGATACCAGCTCCAACAATGACGACACGCCGCCTGCGCACAAATAATGCATCCTGTCGCGCAATCTTTTCTCTGATCGCGAACCCTTCTAACTTTCCATATTAAATGACAAATTTTAATGTAATGCAATGTTGACACTTATCGGGATGCCAAAAAGGTGATGGGTCTATGAGTCGAGGTGAATTCCGGGAACCAAGACCGCTCACACATCCAAATCTTGATTGGACGGCCCGTTGGCTCGACCACCTCTACGCTCGTCGCAATCGCATTTTGTCGAGCCAAAAATTCCAGAAGTGGGCAGCGTCATTCCCCCTTACTAGGCCCATTGCACGTCGGCGTGCGCAGGCAGCGTTCGATCTGTGCGCGGGTTTCGTCTATTCGCAGATACTTCTGGCGTGCGTGCGTCTGCAGATCTTTGAAATACTTGACCAAAAACCGCAAACCGCTGCAGAACTCGCGCCACAATTGGCGTTGACGTCAGACGCCGCGTTGCGCTTGCTTGCGGCCGCCGCCTCGCTTGGACTTATAGAACGGCGTTCGCACAACCGTTTCGGTCTAGGCGTGCGCGGCGCCGCCTTCATCGGCAACCCGTCGATCGGCGCCATGGTGCAGCATCACGCAATGCTGTATGCTGATCTTGAGGATCCTGTGGCCCTGTTGCGAGCGCCCAAAGGCGAAACTCGACTTGCCCGCTATTGGCCATATGCCGGCACCGATACGCCAGCAAACCTCCGCACTACTGACGTCGCAGCCTACAGCGCGCTGATGGCGGCTTCGCAGGAGTTGATCGCAGGCGACATACTCGATGCGTTTTCATTTTCAGCGAACCACTGCCTGATGGATGTCGGCGGCGGCGAAGGTGCATTCCTGACAGCCGTCGCGGGACGCCACCCCCATCTGCAGTTGCGGCTGTTTGATCTCCCCGCTGTCGCGGAACGCGCACGCAACACATTTGATTCGGCGAGGCTAGCCGACCGCATATGTGTATTTTCAGGCGACTTTTGTCGCGACGTTCTGCCGGAGGGCGCCGACGTGATTTCGCTCGTGCGGATCGTCCATGACCACGATGACGACACTGTCATGAAACTGCTTCGTGCGGCCCGCAGTGCCCTGCCCGATGACGGCAAATTACTGATCGCCGAGCCAATGGCAGACACTCGCGGCGCTGAAGCGATGGGAGATGCATATTTCGGATTTTACCTGCTTGCGATGGGCAGTGGTCGCCCACGAAAACCAACTGAAATCAAGAGTATGCTTACCGCTGCCGGTTTCGAAGAAAGCTGCATGCTCCCTACGCGACGGCCGATGCTGACAAGCGCGATCGTGGCCACGCCGCATGCGACCGGAAAAAAAATGAGGACGTAACTTCCGCTTTTTGTAAATTTAAGTTGACATAGCAAAGCGTCATCATAAACTGACACCATGGCTAAGGCTCGGGGCCAAACCTGCCGATTTTTTCACCAGGCAGAAAGTTACCGGAGCCAGAGGGATACCAAGGCCGATGCAAACCCTAGCCGTCATTTTCGAGCAGCCGGGCCGTCTAGCCCTTGGCCGTCTCGATCTGACGCCACCAGGGTTGGATGACGTTGTTGTCACCATCGACTGGAGTGGCATCAGCACTGGCACAGAACGCCTATTGTGGACGGGGCGGATGCCGCATTTTCCGGGCATGGGCTATCCCCTCGTTCCTGGTTATGAGTCGGTCGGCCACATCGCCGAATGCGGCGCAAACACGACATCGAAATTCAAAGTCGGCGATCAAGTTTTCGTGCCTGGTGCGAATTGTTTTGGTGATGTGCGCGGGCTATTTGGCGGCGCCGCACGAACAGTCGTGGTGCCAGCATCGCGGATCATTCCAGTCAACGCTCGTTTAGGCGAACAGGCAGTGCTGATCGCGCTGGCCGCAACGGCTTATCACGCCTACCCCGTGTCGACCGGCCTGATGCCCGATCTTATTATCGGACACGGTGTGCTCGGTCGACTGATGGCGCGGCTCGCCTGTTTAGGCGGCGGCGCTCCGGTGGTCTGGGAAACGAATGCAGCACGCCGTGATGGCGCGGCGGGCTATACGGTTATTGATCCCTCCGAAGATAATCGCCGCGATTATCATAGCATTTGCGATGTCAGCGGTGATTCCAACATCCTGGATGCACTCGTCCAGCGATTGGCGCCCGGTGGCGAAATCGTCCTTGCCGGGTTCTACGGCGACCGGCTGTCGTTCTCATTTCCCCCCGCCTTTATGCGTGAGGCGCGCGTGCGTATTGCCGCCCAGTGGCAGCCCGCCGACCTCTGTGCAACCGGCGATCTTGTCACGACGGGTCGTCTCCAACTCGACGGCCTGATCACACATCACCGCGATGCGACGGCAGCACAATCGGCTTACGAAACGGCGTTTGGCGATCCAGCTTGTCTCAAGATGGTTCTCGATTGGAGACAACACTCATGACATCGGCCACCGTTACAACAGCCTCGAAAGCCCAACAGCAGGCCATTGTCGACCGGTTGCGCAAAGAGGCCGCAATGGAACCGGATCCGGTATCGACCTCACCAGCCGCCAAGACTACGCAGATCATAGCCATCTATGGCAAAGGCGGAATCGGCAAGAGCTTCACGCTCGCTAATTTGTCGTACATGATGGCTCAGCAAGGCAAAAAAGTGCTGCTGATTGGCTGCGATCCCAAGAGTGACACAACATCATTGCTGTTCGGCGGTCGTGCCTGCCCGACAATCCTTGAGACCAGCGCCCGCAAGAAATTGGCCGGCGAGCCCGTCGTGATCGGCGATGTATGCTTCAAGCGTGACGGCGTGTTTGCAATGGAGCTCGGCGGTCCAGAAGTTGGTCGTGGCTGCGGCGGACGCGGGATTATTCACGGCTTCGAACTGCTCGAAAAGCTCGGCTTCCACGACTGGGGATTTGATTACGTGCTGCTCGACTTCCTCGGTGACGTCGTGTGCGGAGGCTTTGGTCTGCCGATTGCCCGCGACATGTGCCAGAAGGTCATCGTCGTTGGCTCCAACGACCTGCAGTCGCTCTACGTTGCCAACAATGTGTGCTCGGCGGTCGACTACTTCCGCAAACTCGGCGGCAACGTCGGCGTCGCTGGACTGGTCATCAATAAAGACGACCACACAGGCGAAGCGCAGGCCTTTGCCGAAGCCGTCGGAATACCGGTACTAGCAGCGATTCCTCAGAACGATGACATTCGCCGCAAAAGCGCGAACTACGAAATCATCGGCCGCCCCGGTGGCGAATGGGCCAGCGTGTTCGAACAGCTCGCGATCAACGTTGCCGAGGCCCCTCCCGTGCGCCCGACACCGCTGACGCAAGATGGTTTGCTTGGGCTGTTCAAGGGGGAGCAGGTCGGTCGCAACGTCGTGCTCGAACCAGCGACGGTGTTCGATATGACGGCCAAGCTTGAGATCGAAAAAAAGTCACTCGAAGTCATCTACGACGCTGTCTGATCCAATCGTGGCCAAGCCGACGACAATTCGACCGAGAAACAAATGACGAGTGCGCGCGACGACGACGACAACACGCTGAAGGGCTTTGCGCCTTCGGACGGCGTTGAATCGTCGATTGTCGATGAGCCGTTCAAAGCTGTGCCAAATCTGGCTGCAACAAAGACTGATGGGCTCGGGTGTCATGCTGGCAAGGACGCAATGCGGGCAGCAGCAAGCGCAGCCGGAAAAAATGATATTCTCAACCGGTACGCTGCGGACTATCCGGCTGGCCCCCACGACAAACCGCAAAGCATGTGTCCAGCGTTTGGCTCGTTACGCGTTGGGCTAAGAATGCGCCGGACTGCAACGATCCTATGCGGGTCTGCATGCTGCGTTTACGGTCTGACGTTTACCTCACATTTCTACGGGGCGCGCCGCACGGTTGGATATGTGCCGTTCGACAGCGAAACGCTTGTCACCGGGAAGCTGTTCGAAGACATTCGCGAGGCGGTTTTTAAGCTCGCCGATCCGGCCCACTATGACGCCATTGTTGTCACCAACTTGTGCGTACCTTCAGCATCTGGCGTGCCGCTGCAACTGCTGCCGAAAGAAATCGACGGCGTCCGCATCATCTGCATTGATGTGCCAGGGTTTGGTGTGCCGACGCATGCGGAAGCCAAGGATGTGCTTGCCGGCGCTATGCTGTCCTATGCCCGCCGTGAAGCTGAGAACGGGCCCGTACAGGCACCGCGTGCCGGTCGCAGTGAGCGCCCAGCTGTCGCACTGCTAGGTGAGATGTTCCCGGTCGATCCGGTCGGCATCGGCATGATGCTGGAGCCGATGGGTCTCGGCGCCGGGCCGGTCGTGCCGACCCGTGAGTGGCGCGAACTCTATGCAGCGCTCGATTGCCATGTCGTAGCGGCCATCCACCCATTCTATACCGCGAGTGTCCGCGAGTTTGAGGCCGCTGGCCGAACAGTGGTCGGCTCGGCGCCTGTTGGCTACGATGGAACAGCGGCTTGGCTCGATGCCATCGGCAGTGCCTATGGCGTCGCCCGCGACAAAATTGATGCCTCGAAGAATAAGTTCTTGCCGACCATCAAGAGCGTGCTGTCAAATGCGCCGATCAAGGGCCGGATTACACTGTCCGGTTATGAAGGTTCGGAGTTGCTGGTCGCCCGTCTGCTGGTCGAAAGTGGCGCCGACCTGCGTTATGTTGGCACCGCGTGCCCTCGTACCCAGTGGTCCGACGCCGATCGAGCCTGGCTTGAGGCCAAGGGCGTGGCGGTACATTTCCGCGCCTCCGTCGAGCAGGACTATGCGGCGATAGAGGAATTTAAGCCTGACTTAGCCATCGGCACCACGCCGGTTGTGCAGTTTGCCAAGCAAAAAGCAATACCGGCACTCTACTTCACAAACCTTATTTCGGCACGGCCACTGATGGGACCAGCAGGCGCTGGATCACTCGCACAGGTGATCAACGCCGCGCTCGGCAACAAAGCGCGCTTCGATGAAATGAAGGAATTTTTTGACGGCGTGGGCGATGGCCACACCGCTGGTGTCTGGCAAGACATGCCCAAAGCTCGACCGGAGTTCGCAGAGACTTACAAGCGCAAGCTCGACAAGCAGGCGAAAGCCCGCAAGGCCGAGGAGATGGCCTGATGCTTGTACTCGACCATGATCGGGCTGGTGGATACTGGGGGGCGGTCTACGTCTTCACGGCGATCAAGGGCCTTCAGGTTGTGATCGATGGACCGGTTGGCTGCGAGAACCTACCTGTCACGTCCGTGTTGCATTATACCGACGCCCTGCCACCTCACGAACTGCCGGTTGTCGTCACGGGACTTGGCGAAGAAGAACTCGGTCAGCACGGTACCGAAGGCGCGATGAAGCGTGCTCACAAGGTGCTCGATCCTCACCTACCTAGTGTCGTTGTTACGGGTTCGATCGCCGAAATGATCGGCGGTGGTGTGACGCCGGAGGGCACGAATATCCAGCGATTCCTGCCGCGCACCATCGACGAAGACCAGTGGCAGTGCGCCAATCGCGCAATGAGCTGGCTGTGGTCCGAATATGGCCCGAAGCGTGTACCAGCCGTAAAAGCTCGCAAAGACGGAGAGCGTCCGCGCGTCAACATTATTGGTCCAGCGTACGGCACATTCAACATGCCAAGCGACTTGGCAGAAATCCGCCGCCTCGTCGAAGGTATCGGTGCCGAAATTAATATGACCTTTCCGCTCGGCAGTCATCTTGCCGATGTATCGAAGCTTGCAAATGCTGACGTTAATATCTGCATGTATCGCGAATTTGGTCGTTTGCTTTGCGAGCAGCTGGAGCGTCCTTATCTGCAGGCGCCGATCGGCCTGCATTCAACGACAAAATTCCTACGCACACTGGGTGAGTTGCTTGGACTCGATCCCGAGCCTTTTATCACGCGCGAAAAACACACCACAATCAAGCCTTTGTGGGATCTTTGGCGTTCGGTCACGCAGGACTTTTTCGGCACCGCGAGCTTTGCCATAGTTGCCAACGAAACCTACGCCCGTGGCGTTCGCAATTTCCTCGAAATCGAAATGGGCCTGCCTTGCACGTTCTCATTCTCGCGTCGCCCAGGCGTAAAGCCGGATAACGACGCCGTGCGCGCGGCCGTCAGGACAAAGCCACCCCTTATCATGTTCGGCAGCTTTAACGAGCGCATGTATATGGCCGAAGTCGGATCTCGTGCATTGTACATTCCAGCGTCCTTCCCAGGTGCCATCATCCGCCGCCACACCGGAACGCCATTCATGGGGTATGCGGGCGCGACCTATCTCATTCAGGAAGTCTGCAATGCGCTGTTCGACGCCCTGTTCCACATTATTCCACTCGGCACCGAACTCGACAAAGTTGAGGCGACGCCTGCGCGACTACATGAAGAATTACTGTGGGACGAGGACGCCAAGGCCACGCTTGATGATCTCATCGAAGCGCAGCCAATCCTGGTCCGCATTTCAGCAGCCAAACGATTGCGCGATCTGACCGAACGCGAGGCACGCAGCGCCGGCGAAGACCGGATAACTGTGGCGCGTGTGGCGCGTTCCCAATCTGCCATGGCCGAGGGGCGCGCAGCATGATGCAGCAAGTCGCCCAAGGAAAAAGTCGACCACTCCTCGCGGGCAAGGCAACCGTGACAACGGTGACGTGCGTGCCATCAGTAGAGTGCAACAAACTTTTAAAACTCGATTTATTCAATCGGAGGGTCAGCGCATGGCTACCTACGTCGTAGATAAGAGCCGGATAAATTCAAAGTTGGCATCAAAGGATGCCACCGAATATCGGTTGCTTTTCGCGGTATGCTTCCCGGTTTTTCTCATTGCAACAATCGGCTCTCGATTGCTTGGATTGACTAGTGAGCGCCGCTTGGAAAGCGAAACCTCGGTTTATTCCGAGGCTAAGAATTCTACTCATCGATGCACTAGCTTGGCATTCCTGGGTTAGCGGTGTTGATTGACCAGTTTCGCTCAGACACTCTGAGTGGAAAATCCGTCGTGATTGGTTTCGATCATGACGATCCTCGCTGCGCAGGACGAGCGCGGTAATGGCTGCGAGGCCATAAAGCACGGAGAAGTAATAATGGCAGCAGACTCAAGAAGTCCTGTCTCCGGGTTGACGGAGCAGGAAGCGAAGGAGCTACACAGCGGCTTCATGACGATGACGATTCTTTATGTCGCCATCGCCGTTGTCGCACATATCCTGTGCTGGATGTGGCGTCCATGGTTCCCGGGCACGAAGGCGTACCAGTCGGGCGCAAGCCTCGATCTTGGCACGATCGTAACCACCCTTCTGACCTGAAACGCTTTCTTTAACTTCCTAACCAAAAGGAGTTCCAATCATGTGGCGACTTTGGATGTGGTACGACCCCAAGCGTCTATTTATTCTTCTCTATCTGTTCCTGGCCGTTTTGGCGTTCACGATCCACTTCATCCTGTTGAGCACCTCGCGCTACAACTGGCTGGAAGAGCCTCGTGCCGCCGTCAAGAAGGCAGCCGCACACATCGAGATGGTCATTCCATCGTAGGGCGGCCAGCCGCCGAAAGACGGTTGGGCCAGCACGCGCTGGTCAAAACGCGGCGGTGACGGGGCAAGCGCTTAGCATGCTGCCCCGTCTCCGACACTGACATGAGACGGCCGTCGATGCGGGCGCATACGAAAATGACAAGATGCTCAATCACCTGTTGGCCCGCACTCGACATTTGGCCCGTTGACGAGCAGGCCTGACCTTGGAGGGATGAACCCATGGCAATGCTTAGTTTTGAAAAAAAATACCGCGTTCGCGGCGGGACATTACTCGGCGGTGACTTGTTCGATTTTTGGATCGGCCCGTTTTATATTGGCCTATTCGGAGTTTTGGCAGCGTTCTTCGCTATCCTCGGTACAACCCTGATTATTTACGGTGCGTCCCTGGGTCCCACCTGGAACATCTGGAAGATTAGCATCAATCCTCCCGATGCCATCTATGGCCTCGGCATGGCACCGTTGAAACAAGGTGGCATTTGGCAACTCGTGACGATCTGCGCGATCGGTGCATTTGTTTCATGGGCTCTGCGCGAAGTTGAGATCTGCCGAAAACTCGGAATGGGGCTTCATGTGCCATTCGCATTCAGTGTCGCCATTCTGGCCTATGTGACCCTGGTAGTTTTCCGCCCACTGCTCATGGGTTCGTGGTCTTATGGTTTCCCATACGGCATCATCAGTCATCTTGATTGGGTATCCACGACCGGATATCAGTATGGAAATTTTCATTACAATCCTGCCCATATGATTGCAATTTCATTCTTCTTCACCACCTGCCTGGCTCTCGGTCTGCACGGCTCGTTAATCTTGTCGGCAACCAATCCACCGAAAGGTCAAGAAGTCAAAGCACCGGAACACGAGAATGCGTTCTTCCGCGATACCATCGGCTACTCGATTGGTACTCTCGGCATTCATCGATTAGGACTGATACTAGCGCTGAATGCAGGTTTTTGGAGCGCGGTCTGTATCATAATCAGTGGTCCGCTCTGGCCAGAAAACCTACCCTGGTCCGAGTGGTGGAATTTCGAGTGGGTCAAACTTCCGATCTGGTCGAAGTAGGGGGCAACCATGGCTGAATATCAGAATATATTTACTCGCGTCCAAGTGCATGGTCCTGCCGACTTCGGTGTGCCGTTGCCTAAGGATAATGCCGCACGCCAAGGCCAGCCGTTCATCTCGAGGCTCGCAGGTCGACTGGGGGACGCGCAGATCGGCCCGATCTATCTCGGCACTCTTGGTAGCCTCTCCCTACTGTTCGGTTTCATTGCGATCGAGATCATCGGGCTCAATATGCTTGCCTCGGTGAACTGGGATCCGATGATGTTCATTCGCCGGTTCTTCTATCTGACCCTCGACCCACCTGCGGCGAAATATGGTCTGCGTATCCCGCCAATGAGTGAAGGCGGGGCCTGGATAGCAGCGGGTTTCTTCCTGACGCTTGCGATCATACTGTGGTGGGTACGTACCTATCGCAGGGCGCGTGCATTGGGAATGGGAACCCACGTCGCTTGGTGCTTTGCCGCCGCTATCTGGCTTTATCTGGTGCTTGGCTTCATCAGGCCGGTGCTGATGGGCAAGTGGAGCGAAGCGGTCCCGTTCGGAATTTTCTCACACCTCGACTGGACCAACAACTTCTCGTTGAACTACGGCAACCTGTTCTACAATCCGTTCCACATGCTATCGATTGTCTTTCTCTATGGTTCAGCGCTGCTGTTTGCCATGCACGGCGCGACGATCCTTGCCGTTAGTCGCTACGGCGGGGAGCGTGAAATCGAACAAATAACGGATCGTGGCACGGCCTCTGAGCGTGCAGCACTATTCTGGCGCTGGACCATGGGGTTCAACGCAAGCATGGAATCGATCCACAGATGGGCATGGTGGTTTGCGGTTTTGTGCCCGTTGACGGGAGGCATAGGAATCCTGCTGACCGGAACGGCTGTCGACAATTGGTATGACTGGGGCGTCAAGCACGGCATCGCACCTGCCGCCTACATTCGCTAAGCAGCATCAAGCTCTAAATTCGGCGATCACAGCGACATGTGATCGCCGAATTTTTGTGATGCTGTTCCCATTCAATGATCGTTCGGCGGACGGTGATCCACTGACCTCGTCGCATGCGTATAACTTCGTGTTAAATTTTTTTACATCCGCATTCGGGCAATCAAAGCCCAATCGGTTCGGGAGCAAACAAATGAAGAAGATTTTCGCGACACTTGCCGCAGCCACGGTTTTAGCCGCGGCATCCCCTGTGCTCGCAGCCGGCGATGCCGCCGAAGGTGAGGCGGTATTCAAGAAATGCTCGGCCTGCCACCGTGTTGGCGAGGGCGCGAAAAATCTAGTGGGACCTGTGCTGAATGGAGTAATTGGTCGACCGGCCGGAACTGCAGAGGGCTTCGCCTATTCAACCTTAAACAAATCGACCGGTGAAAATGGCCTGGTGTGGACCGAGGAATTGATTTTCACCTACCTTGAAGAGCCCAATACGTTCCTGAAAAAATTTCTCACGGACAAGGGAAAGGCTGATCTCGCCACAGGTGCTACCAAGATGGTGTTCAAGCTGCCCGACGAGACGGATCGAAACAACGTTATCGCCTACCTGAAGACGTTTTCGCCAGCAAAGTAAAGTTCTGAGATCGACTCTAGAAATGGCCTTGGTTTCTTGATCACAGCGGCGCGCCAGCAACTCAATTGCGGCGTGGACATCATAGCGCGATAAGTGCTCACACCAGTCTGCCGCGCGCTGCCACGGGGTAAACATCGACGATCTCGTTGTTCCGAACAGCGATCAAACGATCGACCATGTTGACCACGACACAAACATGGTTCGGAATGACGCGTACGACGTCGCCGACATTTGGTTTGGAGTTGAGGCCTGCAAGATCCAAAAACCCATGTTCCTCGGCAAAGCCTTTAATGCGAGCCTGTGGATGCTCGAGAATGAGTCCATGGCCATCAAGACCACCAATGTCGGACGTTAACGTTTTCGAACCGGCATCAAGGATCCCGCGATCTGGAGCGGCCCTGCTTACAACCGTCGAGAACACTGTCAAAGCGCAGTCCTCCAGTGTTGCTGCACCGCAGGCGAGCATCATGCGATCGTTGAAAACGTAGGTTCCCGCCCGATGCTCGGTCGCGCCGCGCAGCTGCCCGACATTCTTGAGATTTGGCGTCCCTCCCGTTGAAACAATGTGGGGCACCATTCCCAATGCTCTTACGCCGACCATCGCCGTATCCAGGAACGCTTGCGTTTCCGGCCACGACGTTTCTGTCGGGTAGAACAGAAAGCCAGCAAAAGTCAGAACCGGATTGGAGTTTACCAGCGCCGCCAACGCGACTGCCTCACTGGCGGTTTCCACTCCTGCGCGCTTACGACCGGTATCGCATTCAATAACAACATCTATTGGTCGACCAGCGATGCGCGCAGCATCGGAGTATGTGGCGAGTGCTACTGGATTGTCAGCTGCAACCGAAATTCGACAATTGCGTGCCAAGACCCCTAGCCGTGCCGCGCGTGCCTCGCCGATCAGATTATAGCTCACCAGAATATCGTCGATGCCCGCTTCAGCCATCACCTCAGCCTCACCGAGCTTCTGACAGGTGATGCCGCGCGCGCCGTGTGACTGCTGAAGCTTGGCAAGCGCCGGTATTTTGTGCGTCTTGATATGTGGTCGGTTTGCGACCCCTGCTGCGTTACAAACAGCTTGAACGCGCGAAATGTTGCGCTCGACACGATCCAGATCGATGACCACGGCTGGAGTGCCAAATTCTTGTGAAATCGTCCGCTTCAGATCATCAAGGCTCATCGTCAACTCCATCGCTCAAGCGGTTATTACCGTCGAAGGCCAGCCGATCCATCCAAGGCAAGTTTTGAGAACGTACGCAAAATTAAATAAGAACTTTACAGGAACAAAATAAGTTTGTACGATCTTGAAAGTTCAATTGTATAGGAGTTGTATCATGCGTGCTCGCATTGCGATTGCTATTGTTAGTGGTGCGTGGATATTTGCGTCTGCGCTTTCAAGTCACGTTCAGGCTCAAGAGGATGGTGTCGTGGCTGCTGAGCCTGCAGTTGCAGTTTTGGCGTATGGTCCCGATCAACCTGCGCCGCCGAGATCGGGGCGATGGAACTCGGGGCAATGGAACTCGGGGCAACCGCGTCGATCGTATACGAGGCCATATGGCTGGCCACAACATTACGTGCCGCAACCATATCGCTTCTATGGCAATCGCAACCAATCTTACGGGACGCCTGCACCATATTATGGTCAGCCATATCGCGGTTATGGAAATCGTCCCTACTGGAGTAATCCCAGTTACCAGACATGGCGTCCATGGTCGTACTCAAACCGGTACGCCGACAGGGCGTTGCGAAACGATTACGGACAATTTGCCGGTCGGATTGTGAGACCGAAGCGACCAAACCAGTGGCAACAGGCCGGACCATACTGGTACTGACAGACATGTTTTGGAAGGCGTACCGCCGGAACTAATCAATGGTATTTGACTTGTGCAGCAATGTGCGCGCTACGCGTTACTTGATGATTTTTCAAGGCAACCGAGCCTGGATTAGTCGATAAGTCTTGATCCAGCGGACGTCCGCGCAATCCAGAATCGTTCATCGGATATAGCGCACGAGCGCATTGAGGCGTCCCCGCGTGGCGTGCCTCAATGCGTTCGAGGCTGATGCAGTATTACTCCCGCCCGCCTTTGGAAAAAACTCCACCGTTGATCACATGACCCGTCGTGCGTCGATGGATATCAAGTCGCGTTGATTGCCAGATGCTTGAAGTTGTACTTACATTCTTCATCGCTCATCTTGGTCTTCAAGGCAAATTTGCCCTTCAGCCCATGGCCCACGCGGCGGGTGGCGGGCCGTGATCTCGTCATGCAACTGTTTAACTTTTTGACAATTTGGCCCAGACGTCGTCGCTGAGAATGAAAGGATTCATCCGCGCCTAGCCCCACACGCACAAGTCGACGATGGTGTAGGTCTCGCCTACCATGTACATTTGTATCGGGAAACGTGCGTCGAGCACGGCGAAATGGCGCGTCGATTCGTACTGATAGCGATTGTTCGCATAAGGCACTTTTTCGATCGTTTGCCCGCACCCGGCGGTAAATTTTGTCTGCAGCACTGGACTATTTGAGGATCGATCGATGTGTAGCCAGCGATCTGCAGTCGCCTGCGGGGCTCTAATCTCAGTGACTGTGCCCGCATTGATCCAACCGCTTGGGCGGACCGGTCAAAAGCAGGCGCGGCTGCGGGCCGCGCACCTCAAGTATCATCTGTCGACGGTTGCGACATTGGGTGCCGACCAAGTGAAGCACTGCAATATTTTGCGTGGCGACGGTGGACACGATAGCCACGGAGCAAAGAAACCCGAGTGATGGCAAATACCGACGATGCTACTGGGAACCGCGCGCCAGCCACTGGCACGTCGATACTTGTCGTCGATGACGACGCGCAAATTCGACACCTCGTCGCAAAACTCCTTCGCGAAAACGGGTTCCGCGTCGTCACTGCGCGGGACGCACGCGAGTTTCGTGAGGCGGTTGCCGATGGTGGCTTGGATCTCGTGATCCTTGATCTCATGTTACCCGGCACAAACGGTTTTGAGTTGTGCAAGGAGTTACGGCGCACATCTTTGCTTCCTGTCATCATGCTTTCGGCG
The DNA here is from genome assembly GCA_031401535.1 of Hyphomicrobiaceae bacterium. Taxonomy (GTDB): domain Bacteria; phylum Pseudomonadota; class Alphaproteobacteria; order Rhizobiales; family Hyphomicrobiaceae; genus JAKFWF01. Next base: position 26,931 of record JANNRP010000041.1, read on the forward strand.
CGCGGCACCGAAACTGATCGTGTCGTTGGACTGGAAGTTGGAGCCGATGATTACATCGCCAAGCCTTTTGGTGCACGCGAACTCATCGCACGTATCAATGCCGTTCTTCGGCGGTCAGACGGGCGTGCAACCGCCTTGGACACGAGCAGGAAACACGTGCTGGTATTCGAAGAATGGACGCTCGATACGAGGCGGCGTGAGCTACAGAATCCCGCCGGGATCGTAATCGATCTGTCGACTGGAGAATATGACATGCTTCTTTCATTTCTGGAGGCGCCTCAGCGTGTTCTGACCCGTGACCAACTAATGGATGCTGCCAAGAATAAGACAGCCAATGGCTATGACCGCGCCATCGATGTTCAAGTTAGCCGGTTGCGCCGCAAGATCGACACTAATGAAGATGGCCAAGCCATGATTAAAACCATTCGCGGGTCCGGCTATATGTTCGTGCATGCCGTCGAGCGTCGATGATCCGGACCCTTAACACGTTGGCTGCCCGAACGATCCTTATTTCCTTGCTCGGGATCGCCATTGTGCATGCTCTAAGCCTTTGGGTTTACGAACGGGCGTTGGAGCTTGAACGCGTGGGCGCACAGGAAGTACGGGTCGCGGATCGCCTAGTATCGATCAAACAGAGTATTCTGATGCTACCGCCGGAGGCACGTGAGCAAGCAGCACACGCGTTATCAAGCGGCGTGTTCGAAGCCCATTGGAGTGCTAATGAGCGGGCTGTCCGTGGCCAGGAAGATGCTGAACGTGGAGCAGGCCTTACGGCAATGCTACGCGCTGTGGCACCAGAACTTAAACCCAGCGACGTTGCCATTGGGCAGGGCGCCAGCGATCCGCATGTGACAGTCGTTTCCCTCAGGCTTCCCGACAACAGTTGGCTGAATGTTAGCGTCTATGACCCTGCACCCTCCTCGTCAGCCAGTCATGGGGCACTGCTCTCGACCGGTCTGATGGCCCTTGGCGTCGTGTTGCTCTCAGTTCTGATCACGCGGTGGCTTGCCCAGCCAATAAAGCGGGTAGCGTACGCTGCGACCCACTTGACGCCTGGTGGGCCTGCCCGGCCCATACCAGAGATGGGGCCGGAAGAGGTTCGTGAACTTGCCGTTGCCTTCAACAATATGCAAAGCCGCATAACCGATCTCGTGGAACGCCGAACACTCGCTCTGGCCGCTGTATCGCACGACTTGAGAACGCCTCTTACCCGGCTAAAGTTACGTATCGATGAGTTCAATGAACTGGGGCGCGATGCTATGTTGCGCGACATCGGCGATATGGAGGAGATGATCGAAGCAACGCTCGCCTATCTGAAGGGCGAAGAAACAGCTGAGCCGCCACGCACCATCGATCTTGTCGCGTTGCTTGAAACGATCATCTGCAACGCACGTGACGCCGGGCACAACGCTACTCTTTTAGCACCGAAGCACGTTGTGCTCCTGGCGCGGCGTGTTGCACTAAAGCGGGCGCTGTCCAACATCGTAGAGAACGCAACGCGTTACAGCACGGCCGTGACCGTGACCGTGACGACCGAGCCAAACAATATCCATATATCGATCGAGGACGATGGCCCTGGTATTCCCGATGACCAACTGGCGGCTGTGTTTGAGCCGTTCGTTCGGTTGGAGGCCTCACGCAATCGTGAAACAGGCGGCGTCGGGCTTGGATTGACCATCGCAAAGTCGAACATCGAGGCCAACAGCGGGCATATTGTGCTGCGAAATCGGCCCACCGGCGGCCTATGCGCGATTGTGACGCTGCCAGACGCGCATCATTGAAATAACTTGTTACACAGTTGAAACGCGCTGTGACGTCTGACAGGTTAATGAGCCTTCTGCTGCAAACCACCGCCGCTCGAGGGCCGTTGCATGTCTTATGATTTTGTTCGCCACGCGCTCCCGCTCGCCTTCTTCTTCGGCGTGATGTCGACGGCGGCTTTACCGCACGACGGTCATGACCATGGTGCGCCACCGACGCCGGTATCGACCACAATCGCACCGCGCAGCGATGCCTCATCGACCGACTTCGAGTTGGTCGCCATCGCGCGTAACGAACAACTGACGATCTATCTCGACACTTTTCGTGACAATAAGCCGGTGGCCGGAGCTGAGATCGAGATCGATACCGCCGCAGGGCTTCTCAAGCCGATAGCAGCAAAAGAAGACGGAGTTTACGTGGTCGCAGCACCATTTCTGGCAGCGCCCGGAACCTACGACCTTGCAATCACTGTGTCGGCTCTCGGCACGGTCGACGTGCTGGCGACCACACTGGAGATACCGGCATCGACTGCGAGTGCCGGTTCTGCCGCACTTCCGCTAAACACGTGGCAGGTCGGCGCGGCATGGGCGCACGAAATCCAGAAACGCGTGGATGCCTCAAATAGCCCATTGTTGGCTGCAGTTGGCGGCGGGTTCATCCTTGGCGTGCTGCTCACCCTGTTGATGCGACGCCAGCATCGAACGGTCTCAGGGTGTCTCCTATTGCCAGCCATTTTTATTGGCGTGTTGAACGATCCGGCACAGGCAGCCGACGCAATGAAGAGGTCGGCAGCACCCACAACGGTCGCGGCACGTGACGTCGCCCAGCGGTTGTCTGACGGGACATTGTTCGTGCCGAAATCGACGCAACGCATCCTGGCGCTACGAACGGCATTTACCGAGGTCCAAATGCATCGCCGTTCGATTGAATTGCCCGGCCGCGTTGTACCTGACCCAAACGCCAGTGGGCTCGTGCAGGCGTCGGGCGGTGGACGCCTTGCGCCGCCGACTGGTGGATTCAAGTCACTCGGTACGGTGATCAAAGCTGGCGATGTTCTGGCCTATGTGCAGCCACCGCTGCCGACGGCCGATGCCACCGCGCAGCAGCAGGAAGCGCGCCTCCTCGATCAGCAACTTTCGATAGCCTCCCGAAAAGTGGAAAGGCTCAAATCAATTGAGCGCGTGATCGCACGTAGTCAGCTCGAAGATGCCGAACTCGAGCTCAAAGGGTTGACCGAGCGACGAGCAAATCTCGCTCGCGCGAATCGCGAGCCTGAACCGTTGCTCGCGCCTGTTGATGGTGTCATCGCATCAGCCAACGCCGTTGCGGGCCAAGTGGTCGAGCCGAATACGATCGTGTTCCAGATTGTCGATCCAAGCCGCCTTTGGATCGAGGCGCTGACGTTCGAGCCGCAAGCGATCAATGGTCGCGCACAAGGCGCGCTCGTCAGTGGGCAAACTCTCGACCTTACTTATCTTGGCACCGGCCTTGCCGACCGCAACCAAGCAGTGCCGGTGCATTTTGCCGTCAAGGGTGACGCCGACGGCTTGCGGGTCGGACAGTTCGTATCCGTGCTGGCCAGCACTCTTGAGGAGCGGCGCGGTATTGCACTTCCGCGTGAAGCGGTGCTGCGCAGCGCGAATGGCCAGAGCATTATCTACGAGCACACCAACGCTGAGCGGTTCGTGATGCGCGAGGTGCGCGTTGAACCCCTCGACGGCGCCCGCGTCCTCATGATCTCGGGCGTCGATGCCGGCAAGCGAATTGTCACGCAGGGTGCCGAACTCCTCAATCAGATCCGTTGACGAGATAAGCGCCCATGTTCACGTTCCTAGTTACCCAGTCATTGCGCAATAGACTGCTTGTACTGGCTGTCGCGACCTTGATGGTTCTGTACGGCGCTGTTGTTGCAACACGGCTTCCCGTCGACGTGTTTCCTGACCTGAACAAGCCGACCGTTACCATCATGACGGAAGCAGAAGGCTTGGCACCGACCGAAGTCGAGCAACTGGTATCATTCCCGATCGAGACGCAAATGAACGGGCTACCGGGCGTCTCCCGCGTGCGCTCGGTTTCCGGCGTCGGCCTATCGATCATTTATGTCGAGTTTGAGTGGGCAACGGACATCTTCCGCAACCGTCAGCAGATTGCCGAGCGATTAACCCTCGTGCGCGACCAGTTGCCAGCCAATGTTACGCCCCAGATGGGCCCGATCAACTCAATCATGGGTCAGATCCTGCTGTTCGCAATTACGTCAGACACAGCCGACCCCATGCAGGTGCGCGAAATCGCAGATTTCATCATCAGACCACGGTTGCTAACGATACCCGGCGTTGCCCAAGTCATCCCGATTGGTGGCGAGGTGCGGCAGTATCGTGTGGCTCCTAACCCGTCGTCGATGCGAGCGCTCGGCGTCACCATGGAAGGCCTCGAGAAGGCGTTGCAGAAGTTTGGCACCAACACCGGCGGTGGGTTCGCCGACCAGTATTCCCGCGAGTTTCTGATCCGGAACATTGGCCGCACGCTGAACCTTGATGAGTTGAAAGGTGTCGCGATCCCGTCCGCCGGTGGCCGGTCGGTGTACTTGCACCAGATCGCCGAAGTGAGTTTTGGTGCCCGGCTAAAGCGCGGCGAGGCAGGGTACATGGGTAAGTCGGCTGTCATTGTCTCTGTTGAGAAGCAACCTGCGATCGACACGATCAAACTCACGGCAGAAGTCGAGCGGGCCATAAAGGATCTGAACCGGACATTGCCGCCTGGCATCAAGGCTGATCAGATCGTTTTCCGGCAAGCGAATTTCATCGAAACGTCGATCCATAATGTCGAGAAGGTGCTGCTCGAAGCTGCAGCCGTCGTCGCGGTGATCCTATTCCTGTTCCTTCTCAACGTACGCACGACGTTGATCTCGATCACGGCCATCCCCGTCTCGATCCTGGCAACAGCGATTGTGTTCTATGCCCTTGGATTGTCGATCAACACCATGACGCTCGGCGGATTGGCCATCGCGATCGGCGAGTTGGTCGACGACGCAGTAGTTGACGTCGAGAACATCTTCAGGCGCCTGCGGGAAAACCGAGAACAGGGTAATCCACGATCGGTGTTCGATGTCGTGGTATCGGCGAGCCAAGAAGTCCGCTCAGGCATTGTCTACGCGACAATGATCATCATCTTGGTGTTCGTGCCGTTGTTCGCGCTCACGGGCATCGAAGGGCGGTTGTTCGCTCCGTTGGGGCAGGCCTACATCATCTCCATTCTGGCGAGCCTCGTTGTCTCGATCACGCTCACACCGGTGATGGCCTACTTTCTGCTCCCCAGTCTCAAGCGCCTCGAAGAACACGAGAGCTGGCTGGTGCGAGTTCTGAAACGCGGCAACCGCGCGCTGCTACGCTGGGTGTTTGACCGATCACGGCTCATGTTTACGGTGACGGTCGTTGGTGTGATCGCAGCCATTTTTGCGCTCATCGCTCTACCCCGCGCCTTTCTGCCACCGTTCAACGAGGGCACGCTGACAGTCAACACGTTGTTCCAGCCTGGCATTTCACTAGCTGAAAGCCACCGCGTCGGCCTCATCTCCGAGCGGTTGATCCTCGATGTCCCCGAGGTCAAAACCGTCGCCAGACGCACGGGCCGCGCCGAACTCGACGAGCACGCTGAAGGTGTGCACTCATCGGAGATTGAAATCGATCTCAAATCGGATGGTCGTCCCAAGAACGATATTGTCGCTGACATTCGATCACGGCTGTCGGTACTGCCGATGTCGATCAACATCGGACAGCCGATCTCACATCGCCTGGACCACATGCTGTCAGGTGTGCGGGCACAGATTGCCTTAAAAATCTTCGGTGAAGATCTCGACACGCTGCGCAGCACAGCCGAAAATTTGCGCCAAAAGCTCGGCCAAATTCCGGGGCTAGTAGACTTGCAAGTCGAGCGGCAGGTGCGTATTCCTCAACTCGAAATCACCGTCGACTATCGCAAGGCCGCGCTCTACGGCGTGCAGCCGGCGCAGATTACCGAGGAACTGGAACGGCTGTCTAATGGCCGTCTCGTCTCCCGCCTCGTCGACGGTAATCGCCGGTTCGATCTTGTCGTGCGCCTCGCTGATCGGGTCCGAACCACGCAAGGGTTGGCCGATCTGCTGATCGAAACGCCCTCGGGCTGGGTCCCTTTGCGTCAGATAGCCGACGTCAAGGAAACCGACGGACCGAACCAGATCCTGCGTGAGAATGCCAAGCGTCGGATCGTCGTTCTTGCCAATTCAGACGGCAACCGCGACATGGCCGCCATCATTGCCGACATCCGCCGCGAGGTCGCAGCCGCTCAATTGCCGATCGGGTTTTTCACCAGTCTTGAAGGAACATTCCAGGCGCAAGAAGATAGCATGCGCACAATCGGCCTACTTTCGCTGATCTCGCTCGCGATGGTGTTTGCCATTCTCTACAGCCGATACCGCTCGGTGCTGTTTGCCGGCATTATCATCGGCAGTGTTCCGTTAGCGTTGATTGGTTCGGTGATCGCATTGTGGTGGGCCGGGCAACCGCTATCGGTCGCCAGCATGATCGGGTTCATCACGCTCACTGGCATCGCCACCCGCAACGGTATTCTGAAGATCAGCCACTACATCAATCTGGCAATCCAGGAGCAAATGCCATTCGGGCCAGACCTTGTCATTCGTGGCAGCTTGGAGCGGATGACGCCCGTCCTGATGACGGCCCTGTCGGCCTGCGTTGCGCTCGTGCCCCTGATGATCGATGCTTCAGCGCCAGGTAAGGAAATTCTGCACCCGGTCGCAATCACAATCTTTGGCGGACTGATCAGCGCAACGCTGCTTGATGCCGCGCTAACGCCGACGTTGTTCCTAAAATTTGGCCAAAGGCCGCTCGAACGGCTGGTCGAGCAAGCGCGCTCATCCACCGAGACTAAATCGACTGCCGTATCCAACGCCGCGATCGAAGCCTATTGATCAACGAAAAAGGAAAACTCGAATGTTGTTCCGCACCAGATTGGCCGTTGCTGCCGTTGCTGTTTTTGTTGGTTTGACAAGTCCTGGTTTTGCTCATGAAGCCGCGAAGGGCCCGAACGGTGGTCTGCGTGTTGACGCGGGCAAATTCCACACCGAACTCGTTGCTGACGGTACAACGAAAGTAATCGTGTTCCTAGGTGACGCCGAGCAAAGGCCAATTGCCGCTACCGGCTTCAAGGGCAATGCGATTCTTGTCGTCGATGGCAAATCTCAACGGTTTCCGCTCGAATTTACTGAAGGCTCGAAGCTGGTCGGTACTGCACCCGTGCCAGTGCCAGCTGGTGTCAAAGGTGCGATCCAACTAACCGCCCCGGATGGCACAACGGCGCAGGGCAAGTTCTGATGGTTGTCGACGCGACCTGCCAATGGCTGCGGATACAAACACTATCAATAGTTGGACAACGGGCAAGGCGCTCGCCGCGAAGGTGATGGACAATGTGCTCTGCGGAGTGATTTCGCGATGTTTGCCGACTGGGGATTGGCACGCTGAACCAAACCCTCCCGGTTTAATATTTCCATAGAGTCAGGCCGCCGATCGGCGTCGTTGACGCCACGCTCGTTTACAACAGATTGGCACCGCTCGCTCCGCGAAGGTAGAAAAAGCGAGAAAAATCGCGATTTACGCTACTGCCGCCTTCTTGCGGTTGGCGGCAATGCGCTCATCGACAAGCGCGACCTGCGCGTCGATCGCTGCATGACTCAACCCTTTTTGCTTGGCGATAAGCTGAACCAGCTTGTCGGCTCGCTCGATGTTTGGTGCGCCATTCTGCAAGGCACGCGCGGCGGAGGCTGGCCGCACCAGCGACTGCGCCGCCGCAGCGTATTTCTCGAACGGTACAAGGTCGTTCGAATTGGCACCAAGTTTGACGCAGAGGTCAAACACAAAGTTGTAGACCGAGCGCGAGGTATCGATGTCGGAATGCACCGCCTCCTGCGCGGTCCGCATGCCGTCCTTGGTGACGCAGCGGTAGTTGCCGGCGAGCAGCATCGACCACTTTGCGAGCGGCACAAATATGGAGTCGTGAACTCGGAGCTTCACAGGAAGCTCGATTTTCGTGCCATCGCCCGGATCGAACCGCACTGCGTCGATGTCCTTCTCAAGCTGGCGTAGGATGACATTGCCCTTGTCATTGTCGAACTTCGCCACCTTGAAGTTGGTCGGCAAGGTGACCATCAGCACATTGACCTTCTCGTCAGGCGGGCGGATCGCCTGCGGATCTGGGCTACAGAGCGTGAGGCACGCCGGATCAAAATTGTCCCACACTCGCGCATCGGTGTAGGCGGGTTCGAGCACGGCGTAGTCCAGGCCGGGGATGCGCTTCACATAGGGCAGCGGCGGCATGTTCATGATCGACATGCATGGCACCTTCGACTTCGCGACCGCGTCGAGCAACTCGCGTACGCCCGGCGAGCGATATTGCGGTTCCTGCATTGCGAGTCCGATCAGGTCGTAGTCGGCGGGATTGATGCCGGTTGCCGGACCGGCCGTCACCTTACCGGGCAGCTTAGTCGAGTCGAGTAGCACCGGGTCTTTGCGACCCTTTACCGGCAGCCTCACACGAAAGCCCTCGGCATTGATCAGGTCGGCTTCGGCCGGTAAGCACACGTGATGAATTTTGTGACCTCCAAACAGCATTTTGGAGGCCAGCAGCGAACCGTACGCGGCGCCCAGGATTAGAATGTTGTATGGCATGGTCGATCGCTCCCTAGAGCTATGGCACGTGGAGAGGGCCCGGGCGTTATGGTCGCCTGATTGGTCGCCACCCTATTGTGAGCACCGGTACGATGCAATGCTGGCGTCTAGTGCCCGACTTGCACGCTGCTAGCGGCGAGCGACTGCCTATCCGCCAAGACCAAACACCTGCGCCGCCGTGACAAAAATAGCTTATGGGCGCGGGTCGCCGCCTTTGGCGCGGTCACCAGTAACAGACCCGATGAGTAGGTGACGAAGCACACTTCGCAGGTTTGTTGTCTCCTGGAAAACCGCTGCAATGCTTCATTCTCACACTCAGTTGAGCCACAGACGCGTTTGCGGCACTCTTTCCTTCGACAGGTTGTATTTGGATCAGCTTCAAGAGAAATGAGTACTTGTTGCACCGCCGCCGCGCTGACGCACCTTCTAATGCTGTAGTCACAACGACTAGTTACATTTCGCGGCGGTCTGCTAGCCTACTGTCTAAACACGTCGTTGGGGGCAATTCCGACCACGCAATTGAAGCAGCATCGGGGGTGGGCGATACGATGGAATATTTTCTCCAGCAGGTCATCAATGGCATTACGCTCGGATCGATCTACGGACTGATCGCGATCGGCTACACGATGGTGTTCGGCATCATCGGCATGGTCAACTTCGCCCACGGCGATGTCTTCATGCTGTCGACTTTCATCGCCTTGATCGTGTTCCTAATCGTCAGTCAGGTGCTGGGCTGGGGCTCCATCGTCCTCACCATCATCATGATGCTGGTGGTGTCCATGCTGCTGACGTCATTGTGGAACTGGACGATCGAGCGGCTCGCCTACCGGCCCCTCCGCGGTTCATTCCGGCTGGCGCCGCTGATCTCGGCGATTGGCATGTCGATCTTCCTGATGAACTTAGTGCAGGTGGTGCAGGGCCCGCGCAACAAGCCACTGCCGCCGCTTATCGACGGCTGCCTAGTCGGCGTGTCGACGGCTTCGAAACCATGCTGGATCGAGCGTACCAGCGGGCTCAATATTTCGGCCAAACAGATCGTGATCATGCTGGTCACTTTCGTGCTGTTGTCGGCATTCTGGTATCTGGTGCAGAAGACCCCGCTCGGCCGTGCCCAGCGTGCCTGCGAGCAGGACAGCAAGATGGCGGCAATGCTTGGCATCAACGTCGACCGCACCATCTCGATCACCTTCGTGATGGGCGCGGCGCTCGCGGCCGTAGCCGGTGTGATGTACATGATCCAGTACGGAGTGGTGAACTTCGCAGATGGTTTTGTGCCGGGCGTCAAGGCGTTCACCGCAGCGGTGCTGGGTGGAATAGGCTCGCTGCCTGGCGCAGTGCTCGGCGGGCTGATCATAGGTCTGATCGAGGCGTTATGGTCGGCCTACTTCTCGATCGACTACAAGGATGTCGCCGCATTCCTGATCTTGGCGGTGACACTGATCTTCCTGCCTTCCGGAATTCTTGGTCGTCCTGAAGTCGAGAAGGTTTGACGATGGCGCCGAAACCCAAATCCGACGGCGGTGCAGAGGAAGTGACTGCCGTTAACTTCCGCGATACATTCACCGCCAGCCTGAAGGCCGCCCTGCTGACATTGGGTCTCGCGGTGCCGATCCTGGCGCTGCGCACAGACCAAAACATGGCGAACCAGTTGATCCTGGTACCGCGCTGGAACTACGTGACTGTAGCGGTGCTTGCGATCTTCGCCCTGAGCTTCCTGCGACTGTTCAAGGGCGAGGGGAGGTGGTTTGTCGGCGTGCTCTACACGATCACCTCGCTTGCGGCGGTATTTCTGGTCGGCGACGACCGATTTGGCCTTGCCCTAGCTGGCGCCGAAGGCTCGAATTCCTCGATCATACTGTTTCTCGCCAAGACGCTGGTCGGCGCCGCGCTGGTACCAGCACTGGCGTTCATGTTTTTCAAGCTGGCGCCGGTATTGAACGTCTCCGCGCCTTCCCGAGAAATAGTCGGCAAGCTTGTATCGGCAAAGACGATTGCACGGGGCGGCGGGCTGCTGCTGGCGATCTACCCATTCCTGGCGCTGGCGCTAGTCGGCCAGTCCGGCTCGATCAAGTGGATCGATAATTTCGGCATCCAGATCTTGATCTACATCATGCTCGGTTGGGGTCTCAACATCGTGGTCGGCCTCGCAGGACTGCTCGACCTGGGCTATGTCGCGTTCTATGCTGTCGGAGCCTATTCATATGCCTTGCTGGCGACCGAGGTGATCCCAGCAACGCTGCCGACGCTTGGACCGTGGGCGTTCTGGATCTGCATGCCTCTGGCCGGTGTGCTGGCTGCATTCTGGGGCGTTCTACTGGGCTTTCCGGTGCTGCGGCTGCGGGGCGATTATCTGGCAATCGTTACCTTGGCGTTCGGCGAGATCATCCGACTGGTGCTGATCAACTGGGTCGACGTGACAAAGGGCTACGCAGGCATCTCGACCATTCCGAGGCCGTCATTCTTCGGCTTTCCATTCAACGCTTCCGAGACGGGATTTGCCGCGACATTCGGGTTCGAATTCACGCCCCTGCACCGCACGATCTTCCTATTCTATGTGATCCTGGTGCTCGCGTTAGTGACCAACTGGGTCACCATGCGGTTGCGACGATTGCCGGTCGGCCGCGCCTGGGAGGCATTGCGCGAAGACGAGATCGCCTGCCGCTCACTCGGCATCAACACCACCAATACCAAGCTCACCGCATTCGCGATCGGTGCCGGATTCGGTGGTGTCGCTGGCTCGTTCTTCGCCGCCCGCCAGGGATTCATTTCGCCGGAGAGTTTCACATTCATGGAAAGCGCAGTCATCCTGGCGATCGTTGTGCTCGGTGGCATGGGCAGCCAGCTCGGTGTCGCCATCGCCGCTGTCGCCATGGTCGGTGGCACCGAAATTCTGCGCGAACTAGACTTCCTGAAACAGCTGTTCGGCAAGGATTTCGATCCGACGCAGTACCGGATGCTGCTGTTCGGCCTCGCCATGGTCGTCTTGATGATCTGGAAGCCACGTGGCCTGATCTCGACCCGCGAGCCGTCGATCGTGCTGAAGGAAAACAAGGCGATCTCTGCCAATCTTGTCAAGGAGGGGCACGGTTGATGCGCCCTTCCACCCTTGCCGCCCCAACGGCCGCCGCGCGGAGTGGCCCGCTGCTGGTTGTCGAGCGCATGACCATGCGGTTTGGTGGCCTGATCGCGGTCAACGATCTGAGCTTCGAAGCGCAGCGCGGCGAAATCACCGCGCTGATCGGCCCCAACGGTGCCGGCAAGACGACCGTTTTCAACTGCATTACCGGCTTCTACAAGCCGACCAGCGGCCGCATGTCGCTGCGCATCGGCGGTGCCACCGCCGAGGACGTCACAGCGATCACCGCGACCGGTCGTCGATTCCGCCGCGGCACCGGCGATGGTACCGTATTCTTGCTCGAACGGATGCCGGACTTCGAGATCGCGGCCAAGGCCAAGGTCGCGCGCACGTTCCAGAATATCCGTCTGTTCTCCGGCATGACCGCGCTGGAGAATCTGATCGTCGCGCAGCACAACGCGCTGATGAATGCCTCGAACTGGACCATCGGCGGCCTGTTCGGCACCCGGCACTATCGTCAGGCGGAAAGTGCCGCCGTCGAGCGCGCGGTTTACTGGCTCGGTAAGATCGGCTTGACGGACCGCGCCGACGATCCCGCCGGTGACTTGCCGTACGGCGCGCAGCGGCGGCTTGAGATTGCGCGCGCGATGTGCACCGACCCAGCACTGCTATGCCTCGACGAGCCGGCAGCGGGTCTCAACCCTCGTGAGAGCGCCGATCTCAATGCCCTGCTGCGCACCATCCGCAATGAGCATGAGACATCAATCCTTCTAATCGAGCACGACATGTCGGTGGTGATGGAAATCTCCGACCACGTCGTGGTGCTCGAATATGGCACCAAGATCTCGGATGGCACACCCGATTTCGTACGCAACGATCCCAAGGTGATCGCCGCCTATCTCGGCGTCGAGGATGACGAAGTGGAAGCCGCGGGAGTCGGGATTCTGAAATGAGCGAACCGCTGCTATCAATCCGAGGGGTCAAGAGCTTCTACGGCAACATCATGGCCCTGCGCGGCGTCGACATCGATGTCAACGAAGGTGAGATCGTGACTTTGATTGGGGCCAACGGTGCTGGCAAGTCGACGATGATGATGACCGTGTTCGGCCGCCCGCGCGCGCGGGAAGGGCGCATTACCTACGCCGGTCGCGACATCACCGAACTGCCGATGCACGAGATCGCGCAGCTGCGCATCGCACAGTCGCCGGAAGGTCGGCGGATTTTCGCGCGGATGACCGTGTTCGAGAACCTTCAGATGGGTGCCGACCTCGACAATGGCCGGCATTTCGCCGAGGATCTCGAGCGCATGACGACGATGTTTCCGCGCCTTAAGGAGCGGCTGCAACAACGTGGTGGCACCTTATCTGGTGGCGAGCAGCAGATGCTGGCGATCGCACGAGCACTGATGAGCCGACCCCGGTTGCTGATGTTGGACGAGCCGTCACTCGGCCTAGCGCCGCTGATCGTGAAACAAATCTTCCAGGTTATCCGCGATCTCAACACCCAGCAGAAGATGACGATCTTCCTGGTGGAGCAGAATGCGTTCCACGCCTTGAAGCTTGCCGACCGCGGTTACGTCATGGTCAATGGCTTGATCACCATGTCAGGCCCTGCCAAGGAACTGCTTGTGAGGCCGGAAATCCGTGCCGCCTATCTCGAAGGCGGGCGGCACTGAACGCCCACGACGACGAAAGAGCCGCCCATGCCCTTCTACATCACTGGTGCCAATGGTCTCTGGATCTTCCTGCTGATCACCATCTTACTCGGCGGATCGGCAGCGTTCATCTCCGGCAAATCGGTCGCGGAGACCTGGAGGCCGCTCTGGCAATTACCGCTCTACATATTCCTGCTGACAGTGATTGTGCGCTTTCTGCACTTTGCCCTGTTCGAGGAGGTACTGCTTTCCGCGCGCAACTTCGTGGTCGACTACATGGTTGTATTCGGCTTTTCGGTGCTCGGTTACCGGCTGGCGCGGGCACGCCAGATGAAGACGCAGTACGACCCGCTCAAACGTTAGACATGTTGCGCTGCAATACAATGCAGCTCACGATGATCAATCCGATGACATCTGGGCGGGTTTAGCATTTTTGGACGTGACTCCGCCAAGATTTCGACGGATGGTCTGGCAGCGGCGGGGTGGCTCGCCCGCGTCTGGTCGTGTTTGCGACCAGGCGAGCAATTCCAAGGGAGTGGCTTTATGAAAAAACTCGTACTGTCGAGCGTCGCCGTAGCGGCGATGTTCACATTGGCAAGTTCTGCCAGTGCTCAGATCAAAATCGGCGTTGCCGGACCCATTACCGGTCCCAACGCGGCGTTCGGTGCTCAGTTGAAGAACGGTGCCGAGCAGGCTGCTGCTGATATCAACGCAAAGGGTGGCATCAACGGCCAGAAGATCACGATCGTCGTCGGCGATGACGTTTCGGATCCGAAGCAAGGCGTTTCGGTTGCCAACAAGATGGTCGGCGACGGCGTTAAGATCGTGCTCGGCCACTTCAACTCCGGCGTCACCATTCCGGCATCCGAAGTCTACGCCGAGAACGGCGTGCTGATGATCAGCCCTTCGGCCACCAACCCCAAGATCACTGAACGCAACATGTGGAACGTGTTCCGTACTTGCGGTCGGGACGACCAGCAGGGCGAGGTTGCCGGCAAGTACATTGCAACGGCCCTGAAGGGGAAGAAGATTGCGATCGTCCATGACAAGACTACTTACGGCAAGGGCCTCGCCGACGAGACCCAAAAGTTTGCCAATAAGGAAGGCGTGAAGGAAGTTCTGTACGAAGGCGTGAACACCGGAGAGAAGGACTTCTCGGCCCTCGTCTCCAAGATCAAGGCCGTCGGCGCCGAAGTCGTCTACTGGGGCGGCCTGCACACCGAAGGCGGCTTGATCGTTCGCCAGATGCGTGACCAGGGCCTCAAGGCCATCATGATGTCGGGCGACGGCCTCGTATCGGATGAGTTCGCCTCGATCGGCGGCCCTGCCGTCGAAGGTACGCTGATGACTTTCCCGCCGGACCCGCGCAAGCGTCCGGAAGCCGCCGCTGTCGTGAAGGCGTTCGAGGCCAAGAAGTTCAATCCCGAGGCCTACACGCTCTACACCTATGCTGCGCTTCAAGTAGTTGCCGCCGCCGCCGCGCAAGCGAAGTCGCTCGACCCGAAGAAGATTGCCGAGACGCTCAAGAACGGCAAGGCATGGCCAACCGTTATTGGCGCTCTAACCTTCGACAAGAAGGGTGACATCACCCGCCCGGACTACGTGATGTACACGTGGAAGAAGGGCGCGGACGGCAAGACCACTTACGTTCAGAACTGAGATCGCGATCGTCTTGCAAGTCCTGGAAGGCGGCCCGTGGGCCGCCTTCTTTGCGTTCCGGCGGTGGAGCCTGCTTCTTCGCCGAGCAACACTATGCCGCCGACGCTGGAACATTGGTCAAGTCGGCGACGGTCGGGCGTATGGGTGGGGCAATCACCGCTCGACCTCTGAGCACTATATCTGCGACCGAGATCAGGCGCCCCTATCAATCAGCATTGCAATACGCGCGCCGCTCAACGCTCACGCAAAGCTTCGTGTCGGGCGACTTGGATCGGCCGCAGGATATATTCAAGCACAGACTTGCGACCTGTACGGATGTCTGCAGTGACCACCATCCCGGGAATAATAGGTAGCGCGTCCTTGTCGTTGCCCAGATGATTCCTGTCGGTACGCAGGATAACGCGAAAATAAGGGTTGCCCTTCTCGTCTGGAATGGTGTCGGCGCCAATGCGATCAACGATTCCAGGCATATCGCCGTAAACTGTGTAATTGTAGGCCGTTACCTTGACGCTCGCCGATTGGCCTGGATGGATGAATGCAACATCCTGCGGCCGCACGCGCGCCTCGACCAGCAGAGTATCTCCAATCGGCACGATCTCAGCGATGCTCTCGCCGGGCCGTACGACTGCGCCAATTGTGGTGACGACGAGTTTGTTGATTATACCATTGACCGGCGAGCGCAGCACGGTGCGGCGGACGCGATCCTCAGCGGCCTTCAGGCTTTCGTCTGTTACCGCCAGGTTCGCGTTACTCTCGCCGAGGCTTTCGCTAGCGCGCGCCCGGAAGGTCAGGATCGTGGCCTGGATCTTCGCCGTCGCCTCGGCAATGGCCGCATTGGTGCGCGGCAGTGTTGCAGCAAGAACGGTAATATCGCGCTGCTCGGTCCGGTATTGGCGCTCCAGGCGCAACAACTCCATTTCCGGATAAGCCCCACTCCTCTTCAGATTGCGACCAAGTTCCAGCTCACGCTGCGAGAACGCGGATGTCGCCTTGCCTTCGTCCAGCCTGGTCAGGATCTCAATACGTTCCATTCGTCGCTGAGCCAGCTGCTGCTCGACAACAGCTAACTCTTCGGTGAGCGAAGCCTGACGTGCCTTGTAGAGCAGCGTCTCGGCATCGATGATCGTTGGATCAAGTCCGGTAACGCCGAACAAAAGTTCTTTCCCGGATGCTTCTGCATCGAGGCGCATCTTACGCGCGAAAAGTGCCATCCGCTTCTGCTTTAATTCGCCCAGAGTCGAGGAAAACGAGACGTCGTCAATTCGCACGAGTGGATCGCCAACAGCGACTCGCTGGCCCTCTTTGACAGTGATTGCGGCAATAATTCCACCTTCGAGCGGTTGCACAACCTGAAGTTGGCTTGAAGGGATCACGCGCCCTTCGCCATGGGTGATTTCGTCGAGGACAGCGAAATGCGACCAAATGAGCCCAGCAACCAAGCCAACCGATACCACGATCAGAACTGGCCAAGCGCTCCGCGTGCCCTGACGGTCCAGAGCGACGTCGACATCGGAGGCGAAGGTGCGCTCAAGCCGCTTCATCGAACGGAAGACTCCCCGTTCGCATTCGCAGCCGGGGGAGGTGCGGCCTTTGCCGCATCACGCAACCACTCGATAATCTCCGCTCTGGGGCCGTCAACGATAATGCGACCGTTGTCAAATACGATCAGGCGGTCAACCAGTTCGAGAAGACCATCCCGGTGGGTCGAGATCAGCAGTGTCGCGTCAGGATCGAGTTCACGCCTGAGGTTTGCAACGAGCGCGCGCTCGGTCGAAGTGTCCATTGCCGACGATGGCTCGTCGAGGAACAGTATCTTCGGGTCTCGAAGGAGAATGCGGGCGAGCCCAATAGCTTGCCGCTGCCCACCAGACAAGGAGCGACCGCGTTCGGCGATAGGCGTTGCGAGACCAAGCGGCATGCGCGCCGCAAAGGCATCGACGCCGGAGATGCGGGCGGTTCGCTCGATCGCGCTTTGAACCGCGTCTGGAGCGCCCATGACAATATTTTCGCGCATGGTACCGGAAAATAGCTCCGTCTCCTGCTGGCAGAATCCGACCAGCGAGCGAATGTCGGCACCAAACTGACGGATGTCCATGCCGTCGATCAGAATCTGTCCGGCGGTCGGTTGGTATAGACCGGAGAGCAGTCGTCCAATCGACGTTTTACCCGAACCGACCCGTCCAATCAGGCCCACTTTTTCGCCCTTCTTGATTGTCAGGTCGATTCTGTCGAGGGCGGCCGTGCTGGCTCCCGGATAGATCAACGAAACGCCACGCAATACGATATCGCCGACGCGCGGCCTGTGGCCGTCGATCGCGGTGGCAGGTTCGGCAGGCGTCGACATCAGTGCGTCCAGTGTTCGGAATGCAGACCACGCTTGCAGTGCGCGGGCCAGAGTCTGGACGATACTACCCAATGGGCCAAGCACGCGCCCAGACAAGATGCTGGCAGCGATGAGTGAGCCGACCGTTATAGCTCCGTCGAGCACCAAAAAAACACCCCACACGACTGTCGCTATGGAAACAGCTTGGCTCACGAACGACACCAGGTTGCCGGACAGGTTGGCCCAAAAACGGGCGGTGGTCGTGTTTCGGCTGGTGGCAGCAACGGCATCGTTCCAGGTGCGTCGCAGATAGCCTTCGGCGCCGATGCTCTTGATCGTCTCAACCGAGCCAGCGGCCTCGACTAGCACACTATGTCTATGGGCACTGTCGGCCTGACTGGCCTTTACCGCCCTTGCCAGCGGCAGCTGGATCAGCATCGCGCACAACAAAACAGCGACTACCGCAATCAGCGGTACCAGAGCGAGTGGGCCGACGATCAGCCACATCACTCCCAGGAAAATGCCGATGAATGCGAGATCGGTCAAAGCAATCAAGGTGGACGACGTCATCACGTCACGGACGGAGTCGAAATCACGCAACTGACTGGCAAGCCCGCCGGTCGTCACTGGCCGGTTCTCGAGCCTGAGGCTTAGGACACGATCGAAAAGTCGTCCGGAAACTGCCAGATCGACACGCCTGCCGGTTGCATCAACAATACCCGAACGTAGCGCCCTCAGTACGACGTCGAGCGCGAGCGCGAGCAGAACGCCCGCAGTCAAAGCCCAGAGCGTCGGTATCGCAAGGTTCGGGATGACCCGGTCGTAGACGTTTTTCACAAACAGTGGCGCTGCCACTCCAAGAATGTTTATCAGCAGCGCCGCCAGAACCACCTGCGTGTAATCGCGCCAGAACGAATGGAAGGTCGACCAGAACCAATGACCGTTACCCGACTGTGAAATGCCGCGCGATGGTTCGATCGTCGACCGAGATGCGGGCTGAAAAAATACCACGATACCCGCGTGCTGTTTTTCAAGCTTGTCGAGCCTCATCAAACGCTCATCGCGGCCAACTGCAGCAAATGTAATGTGCGCTTCGTTGCGGCGAACAGAGAGACCGGTCAGCACCATGGCGCGACCGTCGGCGTCGAAGATAACGACTGGCAGCGCGATCGTCGGTATGGCGACGAGCGACATGGTGGCGATATGAACGTCGAAGCCGACGGCAGATGCCACCTCCCGCAAAGAACTCAGTGTCATCCCGCGTTCATCAAACGGCAGGCGACGCATGATCTCCGCAGCGCCGATTGCCTTATTATACCGCGCCGCGATTTCAACAAAGGCCTCGATCAGGCCATTCGAGCTGACCCGACTTGCACCGTCCAGAATCTCTGATCGTACTGTCGAGTTCATCGTAGGGCCCCACCGCGCTGCAGCAGCTTCGCACTAGAGGTCTCGAATACTGCAATGGTGTCGGCAGCTTGCATCACCTATAGAACGCCAGCAAGCGGTCGTCGCTCAGCTTTCTACACTGGCGTTAATGCACAACCTCGACTAGTGGCGCAGGACTGGGTGAACCGCAGGGCGATCGGTACGGTCGCGGTTCCACGGTCGCAAGTCGTTTTCGGCCTCGACATCGACACCTAGCCCGAAATGATCGAGCAACCCACCCATAGCGGCTACCAGCTGATAGCGGGAGTATGTAGCCAGCAATCCAGCGGTAATACCCTGGACCCGTGCATTGAAATGCACATTCTGCGCTTCTAGCAGATCGAGCATCGAGCGTCGGCCGCCCTCGAATTCCTGCCGATAGGCGGCGATCAGTTTGCGGCCAGCCTCGATCTGTCGGTTAAGAACGCCCCTGCGCTCGTCATTTGTCTTGATATCGGACCAGGCGCGCATGACCGCTTCGTCGATGTCGCGGCGCAACTTGTCGAGCCGGGACTCGATCTCGGCCAACCGTTCCGCCTTCTCGCGCCGCCGCGCCTGATCGATGTGGCCGTTGAACAGGTTCCACGACATCACGACCTTGGCCGACGCATCATGGTTTGGCCCCGGCACGCCGTTGAGATCGTGGCCGGCCGAGCCGCGCCCTTCAAGAGCCACGTTTGGCCGGAAAGCCGCTTCGCTCTGGGTGAGATCGGCCCGCGCAGCGCCAATGTCCTTGTCCAGGACCTGTAGCGTCGGATTGCGCGCTCGGGCCGCTTGGATCGCAGAGTTCTGGCTGGTCGGCAACGAGCGCGGCCCAGCAACCGGTTCGACGCCAGACGGCCGCGACCCAACCAGATTCACATAGCGTGCCTCAGCTGCGCCGAGCGTCCGCTTCACGTCTGCCCGGATCGCTTCAGCTGCCAGCACCCGCTCCTGCGCCAGGAAAACCTCGCCTTGCGTTGACGTCCCGCCGCGAAAACGCACCTCCACCAAGCCGTTCAATTCACGATGGATCCGAACATTCTCGTCGGACGCCCGCAAGATACTATGGAAGCGCGTCAAATCTAGATATGCCTGGAGCGTATCCAGTGCGATCAACTCCGAACGTTCACGAACCCTGAGTGCTGCGCCACCGACCCGCGCCGACTGTTTGGCAACTTCGGCGCTGCGATATCCGCCGTCGAACAGGGTGTATCGTGAAACGACACCGCCTGAATCGCCCCACCGGCTGTCCTGGTTCACGCTGGCGCCTGGTCGATGATTATAGCCAATTCCCGCCGAGGCTTCGAGATCCAGGCGAGGCAGGTAAAGCCCGCGCGCCTGATTCAGTTCCTCATCCACTGCGCGGCGATTGGCACCGGCCTCGTGGATCTGCGGATGGTTCTGTACCGCCTTGGCGATTGCACTCTTTAGCGGTTCGGCCTCGACCGGGCCACATCCAGCGCAAACCCCGAACAGGCAGGCCAACGCAGTTGCCATGCGATTTGCCATGGAAGTTACCTGCTGAAATTTAGTCTACTCACCGTCAGGTTAATGATACGCTGATCAATTATTAGTCGCAAAAAAATACTATCGTTACAATTCAATTAATTGGGCATAAGATGCGGAAGCTCTTACGCTGTGCCTCTTCAGCACCTGCAGGGAGTGCAGTAGCCAGTAGAAAGCAGAGTCGGCTATCCGATTATTCGTTTGGATTGTACGCCCAGTTGAGGGGCGGAGTTTGATCGTTTGCGGAGACCGAGCGAGGTTAGGGGTTATCGTGACCTGATGGACAGGCGTAAATGGAGCTCACTTCGCATAGTCTCGGTGTCGGTCAGTTCCACATGGGATTGCGATTTATTAGCTGATTATCCGATTACGTTGTTGCGGACTTTAGTCCGACGGAATGAGTTGTCGTAGCGTAAAGGAGGCGCGTATGTCGCGGTTCCAAGTAATCGATCCTGCCGACTCAGTGCCAGTTGATTATGTGCTCGAAACACGCGGCGATGGCGCGGTCGTCGTCCCCGATGCCCATTTGCTGTTCTCTGGCACTTTTAGGCGTGCTGGACCAGATCTTTGGATCGAAGTTGAGGGTCGCCGCGCCCTACTACCCGACTATTTTGCGCATGAACGTGGCGCCACACTGCTATCACCCGACGGCGCCCGCCTGGGAGCGGACACGGTACGCGCCCTTTCCGGCATGGATTCGCCATGGCAAGTGGCCCAGGTCGGCGGTGCGGTTAGCCCTGTTGAGATTGGCACAGTAAGAACGGTTTCCGGCACGGCGACTGTACAGCGTGGCGGCGCCCTGCAGCCACTAGGCAGCGGCGAACCGGTCTACCGCGGCGACGTTATTGAAACCGGTGCCGGTAGCAACCTCGGCGTCATCCTGAGCGATAATACGGTTTTCTCGCTGTCCGCCGGCGCGCGCATGGTGATGAACGAACTGGTCTACAATCCGGCCCGCACCGACAACTCGATGGCGGTCAGCCTCGTGCAAGGCACCTTCGTGTTCATCACGGGGCAAGTCGCCAAATCTGGCACTATTGCCGTCACGACTCCGGTCGCGACGATGGGCATTCGCGGTACCACACCGATCGTCAAGTTGTCCACGATCGACGGCAGCGGTGAGTTCTCGATAGCGGCCGATCCCGGCGGTCCGGTCGGTGCGTATACCCTGACATTGCCGACTGGCCTACAGACCACGGTTGCCAGTACGGACGTCGTCGTGCGGGTGTCGAGTACCTCGTCGTTCAACGTCGTCACCAAGTCGGCCCTCGACGTGCAGACCGATCAGCAAATTGTGGCGCCGGCCTACCAGGTGTTCTCCCTTATCGGCCAACGTGGAGACCTGCCCTCTCAAACGCAGCAGGCCAATGTCACTGGCAAGGGACAAGCGGCCGGCGGCTTTCAATACGCCTTCGCTGTGTTCAATCAACTCGAGTTGGTTGCATCACAACTGCTCGATAATACAGTTCTGGGATTGAACGACCCATTCAGCGGCGGCACTCTGTCATTCGAGGACGCTCTTCGAAAGGTGACCATCGGTGCCGCTCTCGGCATCGATCTCGACACCACTCAGCCCGGCATCAACCGGAACGCCTTGTTCCCAGAGAATGCTGGCTCGCTGCAGGTCACCAGCGCCACTCAGATCATTCTTCCGCCCAACGCGACGCAGCTGTCTAGCGCCACCGTCATCCTTCAAAATCAATTCCCTGACGACCACCTGATCGTCGGCGCATTGCCGCCCGGCATTACGGCGACCATTACGTTCGGCAGTATTCACGTTAACCTCAGCGGCGTCGCCAGTGCTGCCGACTACATTGCCGCGATCCAGGCGATCCGCTTCATCAATACCAGCGATGATCCTTCCACAACGGTCCGCGTTATCGACGTTACCGTGACGGCCATAGACGGCGCGACGGCAACAGCGACCACTTTCGTGACGATCGAGGCGATCAACGACGCTCCCATCAATTA
>JANNRP010000042.1:0-45683 GCA_031401535.1 Hyphomicrobiaceae bacterium
TGGAGGTCAGCAACCACGCGGCCCGCCGCGACACGGCGTTCTGCGTATCCGTGGACGCGCAGCACGGGAC
Source organism: Hyphomicrobiaceae bacterium (assembly GCA_031401535.1). Taxonomy (GTDB): domain Bacteria; phylum Pseudomonadota; class Alphaproteobacteria; order Rhizobiales; family Hyphomicrobiaceae; genus JAKFWF01. The sequence continues at coordinate 71 of JANNRP010000042.1, forward strand.
CAGCACCGGTGTGTCGGCGGCCGACCGGGCGCGGACGGTGAAGGTGGCGATTGCACCAGAGACGACGCCGCGCGACCTGGCGCGGCCCGGGCACGTGTTTCCGCTGCGCGCCCGCAAAGGGGGCGTGCTCAAGCGGGCGGGACAGACCGAGGCCTCGGTCGATCTCGCGGTGCTCGCCGGCCTGAGGCCCGGCGGAGTGATCTGCGAGATCATGAACGACGACGGCACCATGGCCCGGATGCCTGATCTCGTGGGGTTTGCGCAAAAGCACGGCCTCAAGATCGGCACGATCGAGGACATGATCGCGCATCGGCTGTCGAACGATCGATTGGTGCGGCCAGTTGCAAAGCGTGAAATCGATAGCGTTCATGGCGGTAAGTTCGCGCTGCACGTCTACGCCACCACGGTCGATTCGAGCGAGCATCTGGCATTGGTCAAGGGTGATCTGTCGGCTCCTGGCCCCGTTCTGGTGCGCGTACATGCGGTCAATCCGCTCGCCGACCTGCTAGGCGTCGGCGTCGAAGGCGGCGCGGGATCACTGATCGAAAAATCAATGCGGATGATCGAAGCCGAAGGGCGCGGCGTCATTGTTCTACTGCGCGACCTGCGGCCTAAATCGGTATCGGAGGGGCTGGCGCGCGAGGGGCGGCCGAAGCATGCGGGCAAAGTGGAGGGTCAGGAGCGCCGCCGTGTCGAGATCGGCGTCGGTAGCCAGATACTCAGCGACCTGGGTGTCAGCGAAATGATCCTGCTGTCGAACTCGGCCAGCTCGGTCTACGTCGGTCTCGAAGGTTACGGTTTGAAAATCGTAGACACGCGAAAGATCGAGTGATGGCTGGTATTGGTTCCAACAGCGACTGGATAATGGATCAGCGGGCGCGTCCGAAGCTACCTTTGCTGATCATCGAAGCCCGCTACTACGAGGCCGTCAGTCAAGAGCTAATCAATGGCGCGCTGGCTGAACTCGCGGCGCACGGTGTCGCCAGCGAGCGGGTAGAAGTTCCCGGAGCACTGGAAATTCCCCAGGTTATGGCGGCAGCTGTTGCGGCCGGATATTTGCCTGCGTCCGGCGCCACGGCACGCTTTGCCGGCGTCGTCATGCTCGGTTGCGTTATTCGCGGCGAAACGGCGCACTACGATATTGTCTGTAACAATGCCAACCATTGGGCCTACGACGTGGGCATGCGGCACGCGATCCCTATCGGCAATGCCATATTGACCGTCGATACCGAAGCACAGGCGATGGCCCGAGCGAGCGGTGGCCGTCGCGGCAAGGGTGCGGATGCCGTCCGCGCGTGTTTGTCGTTGATAGAAGCTGCGTACGGGTTTGCCTCTGGCGCCGCCAAGGCCTCGCGGTCATGAGCAGAGCCCCACACAAGAAGTCGGCACTCTCGCGCAGCTCGTCGAGGGTTGGTGCGGTGCAGGCGCTCTACCAGATGGATCTGGCCGGCACCGATATCAACGACATTGTGGCCGAGTTTGCCGCCTTGCGCTTCAGCGGCGATGAGGCCGAAGAAAGTATGAAGCGTGCCGATGAAACCTTTTTTGCCGAAGTGCTGCGTGGTGTGGTGAGACGGCAGCGCGATATCGATCCGATCGTTGATCAGCAGCTTGCAACCGGCTGGCGGCTGGTGCGCGTTGACAGCATCATGCGGGCGATTTTGAGGGCCGGCGTGTACGAGTTGATGGAGCGGCCCGACGTTCCAGCCCGGGTTGTTATCAATGAGTATGTCGAAGTAGCCAATGCGTTCTTCGATGAAGAGGAACCGAAAGTCGTCAATGGCGTTCTCGATAAGCTCGCCCGGCGCTTGCGCGCGCCCGAGTTTAACAAGGCTTGAGCCTGGATCCCATAGTGCCAATGGCAAAGACCATCGTCAGTGAAGAGGATTTGATTCAGCAATATCTGGCGCCGTTGGCGGCTGGCTACCCTGGCGCTTTCGGCTTGAAGGACGATTGCGCCGTGCTGCAACCACCAGCCGGACACGACTTGGTACTGACGACAGACGCCGTTGTTGCTGGCGTGCATTTCTTTGCCGACGAGACGCCCGAAAATATCGCGTGGCGTGCGCTGGCCGTAAATATCTCGGATCTGGCCGCTAAGGGAGCCTCGCCCCATGCCTACATGATGGCGCTTAGCTTTCCTGATGCTCCTGCGACAGACTGGATGATGCGGTTTTCGTCTAGCCTCAAGGAGGCACAGGAGCATTTTCGTCTGAACCTCATCGGCGGCGATACCGATCGGCGTGCTAGTGTTCCACTGTCGATTACGATTACCGCTATCGGTACTGTGCCCGAAGGAAAGATGGTGCGCCGAAGCACGTCGAGGGTTGGCGACCGGCTGTTTGTGTCGGGCACGCTCGGCGATGCGGCGCTTGGCCTTGTGTTGCGGCGCAATGCCGACGCGAAGCGCTTTCCTGGCCTGTCGAACGAGGATCGTGCGTTCCTGTTGGAACGCTACCTTCGTCCGAGCCCGCGGGTCGAATTGTCCGCCGTGCTGATGGAGTACGCCAACGCCGCGATGGATCTGTCAGATGGACTGGCGAAGGACCTGGGGCGGATGTGTAAGGCGTCCGAAAAAGGTGCGATCATTGAAATCGATGCTTTGCCGCTTTCGTCTGCCGCAGCACGCATTGCAGAGGCCACACCAGAAGTTCGCACCATGGCATTGAGCGGCGGCGACGACTACGAAGTGCTGTGCTCCGTTCCCGCGGCAAAGGCCGAAGCTTTTGTCGAGGCTGTGCTCGATGTTGGCGTCGACATGACTGATATTGGCGAGATCGTCGCGCAGGGCGGTCTGTCGATCAAAGACGCCAGCGGTGGCGACGTCGTTTTGCCGAAGAGTGGGTACGACCACTTTTGAAGTGGTTGGCCGATCATCGCGAACCCAGTGCCAAATCGTGCTCGACGAAAGTTACTGCGCGCCATGGTTGCCACGCGTGTTGTATTTTGGCATGGTCCCGGCGCTACGGAGTGGACTAGGCAGAATTGCCGCTTAGCGGCGCTCGCATCGGTCTACACGGTAGAGTGGGAGTCGGATTGATCACGCGCTTGAAATGTGTGCGGGTGTAGATCGGCCTCGGTCGTTACCGGAATAGAGCAATGGTCAGGTGGCATCGCCACTAGGCCCGGCTGTTTTTGCGTTCAACGGCACATCATAAAAGGCCTCGAGCGGCCGACATGGGGAGCTCAATGATATCCAATATACTTTGGGGGGTCATCGCCTGCGGGGCGTTGTCCATCCTTTATGCGATTGTCACCGCCCAACAAGTGATGTCGGCGGATGCCGGCAACAAAAAGATGCAAGAAATCGCAACTGCGATTCGCGAAGGCGCACAGGCATACCTAAACCGTCAGTATATGACGATTGCCGTTGTGGGTGCCGTGATCTTCCTTCTGGCCTGGCCGCTGCTTGGTCCGCTCAGCGCGTTTGGCTTTCTCATTGGCGCCGTACTGTCGGGCATTGCTGGTTACATCGGCATGAATGTGTCGGTTCGGGCGAACGTTCGCACCGCCCAGGCCGCGACCCAATCGCTCGCTGGCGGCCTCGATATTGCCTTCAAGGCAGGCGCAGTCACAGGCATGCTCGTTGCGGGCCTGGCATTGCTCGGTGTTGCCATCTATTTCTTTATCCTGATTGGCCCACTCGGCTACAAACCGGCTGATCGAGCGGTCATCGATGCGCTCGTTTCACTTGGTTTCGGGGCGTCGCTGATTTCGATCTTTGCCCGTCTCGGCGGCGGCATCTTCACCAAGGGTGCAGACGTCGGCGCCGATCTCGTCGGCAAGGTCGAAGCTGGCATTCCGGAAGATGATCCCCGCAACCCCGCGACGATTGCCGACAACGTCGGCGACAACGTCGGCGACTGCGCGGGTATGGCGGCTGACCTGTTCGAAACCTATGCCGTGACGGTTGTTGCGACCATGGTGCTGGCAGCCATCTTCTTTGCCGGACAGCCAAACCTCGCCAAGCTGATGGTTTATCCGCTTGCGATTTGCGGCACGTGCATCATTACGTCGATCATTGGCACCTACTTCGTGAAGCTCGGTGCCAATAACTCGATCATGGGCGCGCTATATCGCGGGTTCTTGGCGTCTGCCGTATTGTCGATCGGTGGCCTCTACCTTGCGACCGAGTATGCGCTCGGCGGCTGGGGTACTGTTGGTACGGCCGTTGGCACGACTATCACCGGTCTTAACCTGTTCTACTGTGGCCTCGTCGGCCTCGGCGTGACGGGTCTGATTGTCTGGATCACCGAGTACTACACCGGTATCGGTTTCCGGCCGGTCCGCTCGATCAGCCAGGCGTCGGTCACTGGTCACGGCACCAACGTGATCCAAGGCCTCGCTGTATCGCTCGAAGCGTGCGCGTTGCCGACGATTGTAATCGTGGTCGGCATCCTGGCGACGTTCAACCTTGCCGGACTATTCGGCACGGCGATTGCGACCACGACGATGTTGGGTCTGGCCGGCATGGTCGTCGCTCTGGATGCGTTCGGTCCCGTCACTGACAATGCCGGTGGCATTGCCGAAATGGCTGGTCTGCCGAAGGAAGTTCGCCGCTCGACTGATGCTCTCGATGCGGTTGGTAACACCACAAAAGCGGTCACCAAAGGTTACGCGATCGGCTCGGCCGGTCTCGGTGCGCTGGTGCTGTTTGCGGCCTATAACTATGACCTGCAGTACTTCATCGCAGAAGCCAATAAGCCGGGTTCCACGGTGTTCCAGTACTTCAAGGGTGTGACGCCGGACTTCTCGCTGGCCAACCCCTATGTCGTGGTTGGTTTGCTGCTTGGCGGTCTCATCCCTTATCTGTTTGGTGGCATGGGCATGACGGCCGTCGGACGTGCTGCCGGATCGGTGGTGGAAGAAGTCCGTCGCCAATTCAAGGAGAAGCCGGGCATCATGAAGGGCACTGAGCGTCCGGATTATGCACGCGCTGTCGACATGCTGACCAAGGCCGCGATCAAGGAAATGATCCTGCCGTCGTTATTGCCCGTGCTGTCGCCTATCGTGCTGTTCGTCATCATCAATGCGGTTGGTGGCAAAAGTGCTGCTTTCAGCTGTGTTGGTGCGATGCTGCTTGGCGTAATTGTAACCGGCCTGTTCGTTGCCATCTCGATGACCTCGGGTGGTGGCGCCTGGGACAACGCCAAAAAGAGCTTCGAGGACGGCTTCGTCGACAAGGACGGCGTCAAGCATCTCAAGGGCTCGGACGCGCACAAAGCGTCCGTCACTGGCGACACTGTCGGCGACCCCTACAAGGACACCGCTGGACCAGCCGTCAATCCAGCAATCAAGATCACCAACATCGTAGCCTTGTTGCTGCTTGCGGTCTTGAGCCACTGAACGCGTTGCGCGTTGGCTCTCGATGATCCGACGCGCAAACACGACGCGCACCACAAAGGCCCCGATCGCGAGATCGGGGCCTTTCGTTTTACTCGGTCAGCATCAGCAGGTGATCAAAGGCCGCGAAAAAGACAGCCGAACACCAGGATGAGATGGGCAATCATCAATGCCCAGAATTCGTTGCCTTGGATGAACGGGATCTGCGCCTCGAAGAATTTCACGACAAGAATGCAGACGGTCAAAATCACCGCCAGCATGAAGGTCAGCAGGCCAGGTGCTTTCAGTCCCATATTCAGTCCTTCCGTGGTAGGCCGCGTTTGGTTCAATGTCCGGCTCATCTGCCGTACCTCGCTGTTCATAGAATCACCTCAGCGATGCTAACAGTGTGGCCACCGTCTCGCGTGCCGCCGATGCAACTCGCCCACAACTTCATGTGGGTCACGCGCGCGGTTAGTCGACATAGTTGAAGCCAGTGCCGACGGCCACGACCTCCAGCGCGCCCGTTGTAATCATGGGGTGTGAGACGCGGATCGCGAGAACGCCGTCATAGCCCTTGGCTTTGGCGCGTTCACTGAGAATAGCGAATGCTCGTTCGATGGTCTTGTCGAGGACGTACTCGTAGCGGGTCATATTGCCGCCGACGTAGTTCGTCACCGTCTCGCGCAGATCGCGGATGATGTTGGCGCCAGCGACCGCTGATGCGAATACAAGTTCTCCGGGTCGCACGCGCACGTCGCCCAGGGTTTCCGTTGTGACGAGCAGCATAAGGCGTGTGATCCTCGGTTAGCGGCCACCGGCGCTGGCCGTCAACCTGCGGCGCCCGCCGAACAGCAGTCGGTTCAACAGCATCAGTATGAAAAATGCCAACAGCGCCAGTATCCCCACCATCTCCGGGTGTTTTTCCCAGAGCAGAATCGGGCTCACGCGCCCGTTCCACGCGAGCCCAAAATCCTCGATCACCGATCCTGGATCGAGGCTCGACGTCGACCGGAGCATCATGCCAATGGCAGCGCTCTGGTCGCGGCTGGCCAAGACCGCATTGCGGACACTTGGTGGCGCCAGCGACTGCATTTTTATTGGAGACTGGGCCACGGCGCGGAGCACGCGCTGGCTTGCACTTTTTTCAAGCCCCGTCATGTAGCCGGCCAAGCTCTCCAATTCGGTCTCGGTCACGCCTCGCGCCAACATCTTGAGGTCGCCATCATCGACATCGAACAGCACGTCTCGCGCCGACCGCTTGACCGCTGCGAGGCGAGTTATGGCCAAGCGGTCGCCCAACCCAAGCACGCGGGTTAATGCGGCTTTGCTGAGTTCCTGCGGCGCAGTTCGACGGTACAACTCGTACTCGACGACCTTCGGCAGCGCGCTGCCTGCAAGGGCCGCCCATTGTAGTGCTGTTTCGAGCGAGCGGGTTTCGCGTGCGATGACAATTGCCTCGGGCGCGATGGTGTTGACCGCTTGGTGTAACGTGCCGTCGTCGAGGCGCTTTAGCACCCCGCGCTCGCCGTCCGACGCCAGGACAAGCGCGACAACCTCATCGAGACGGGCCAGATTTTCAGGTTTCTGCGCTTCGAGGAAACGTTTGAAGGGCTCGCTGCGCTCTGCCAGTTCGAGCACCTTGATGTGGGCCCGACGGAACTCCTGCCATATATCGACGACACGTTCGGCGGTCTTGCTGGCGATCTCGCGGGTATGCTCAGTGATTTGTTCCGAAATGGCTTTGGCTAGTTCCTCGCGCACCCTCTCCTTCGTTTCAGCCGACTTCATCTCTGTTGCGATAATCGGCAGCACGCCGAAGCGGAAATCCCAGATATCCTTGGCGATCAGGACGATGCCGACACCGCCGGCGACCACGGCCACCAATCGGCCGAGCAGAGCACCAACGACGCGTTGACCAATGCGCGTCGTCATGTTGGACAACTGCCGCCGCACCAGAAGCACCACAGCGCCAGCGATGCCCTCGCTACCTTCCGCAAGCACAGCGCCGGTGGATACCGCGGCGCGACCGCGGCCTGGCTCAATAGTGAATTCGCGACCAGCGTCCGCGGCGACGATGCGTGCGATCGTCGCCCCATAACGAGGGCCGAGAAATGCCTGCATGCAGGCCAGTGCCGGTTCGGCCGCATCGACAGTCGCCAACTCAATCGCCCGGCCGATTTGCCCGCCGACTCCGGTGGCCAAACCTTCAATAGCGATCCTGATCGCGTCGGATTTGTACACGCGTTCCGCGACGGCGGTCGCCAACTCCTGGGCTTTTTCCTTGTAGGCGAGAGATTGCAGGAGGTTGGCCCAACTGGTCTCATCCTTGATTTCGCCCATAGCCTGATCGACCCGCTTGTCGATGACTTCATCGACGCGGCCTGTCCGCCATTCGGTGGCAATAGCGGTTTTGTAGTCGATACTGGCGAGACCGCGGATCAGCGCTTTTTGTGTCAGCGCCTCGATTGCCGCCTTGAAACCAAGTTCGTCGCGTGCCTGACAGGCTTCATATTCCGCGCGTGACATCGTGATCGAACGGGCGACGGCACGCGGTGCGCCTGGTTCGCTGACAGGGGCTGCCTGCACAATGCGCACCGGAGTGCTGGCCAAGGACGGCATAGTCTGCATTGCAAACAGCATCACGCTCATCGAACATGACACCGCTGATCTCAAAATCCGACCGGCCAAAGGCTAATCCCCACATCACAATCGCCACGGTTTTCTGCGACGACTATACCGTGGTGATTGCGCAGGAACAGTGGCAGTCCGTGCAAATGGGGCTGGAAACGAAATGGGCGACGGAGCTAATGCTCCGTCGCCCATTGAATATGCACTTTATTCAGTCAGATCTAGCGCGTAACGAGGCGGCTGATCACCGAACCGACCGCCACGCGCGCGCCGTTCCCGGTATCCATTTCCTCGCGGATGGCGCGTACCGTTGCAAAGATCTGCTCGGACGTATGCTCGGAGGTGATGAAGAAACGCAGACGTGCCGCCTTCATTGGAACAGCCGGGTAGAAGATCGGCAAGGCGTTAATACCGCGATACATCAGCTTTTCCGTCAACTTTACGGCGCGCAAGCCATCGCCAATGATCACGGGCACTACCGCATAGCCTTGGCTTGAGCCCGTATCAAGACCGGCATTCTTGGCTTCGGTCACGAACAGTCGGCCATTTTTCTGCAACCGATGCACGCGCTCCGGTTGGGCCTTCAACAGCCGCAGCGCCCTGAGCGCGGCCGCGGCCAACGGCGGCGATAGTCCGACCGAATAGACGAAGCCTGGGGCTTGGAACTTGAGAATTTCTATCAGTTCGCGCTTGCCGGCGATGTAGCCACCGCAACTACCGAGTGTCTTGCTGAGCGTGCCCATCCAGATATCGACCAGCTTAGGATCGACATTGAAGTGCTCGAAAATGCCGTGTCCGGTGTCGCCGAGGACGCCGAGCGAATGAGCCTCGTCTATCATCAACCAGGCGCCGTACTTTTCCTTGAGGGCAATCAGTCCCGGCAGATCGGGAAAATCACCATCCATCGAGTAGAAACCCTCGACGACGATGAGCGCATTGGTGTGCTTGCCGCGATGCTCTTTCAGCATTGCTTCAAGCGACTCAAGATTATTGTGCCGAAAACTGATGCAATTTGCTTGTGAAAGCTTGGCACCAACGATGGCGCTATTGTGAACGAGTTCGTCGTGGATGATGAGATCGCCTGGGCCCATTAAGGTGCCGATAGCGGATACGTTGGTCGCGTGTCCGCTGACAAAGGTCAGGCAGTCTTCGGTCTGATAGAACTCCGACAACGCGCGCTCAAGGTCGCGATGCACCGAGCGTTCGCCAGCTACAAGGCGGCTTGCCGATACGGAGGTGCCCATCAATTCGATGGCAGTTTTTGCCGCTTCGCCGACTGACGGATCCTGGTTCAGCCCGAGATAGTCATAGGAGGCAAAGTTGATGAATGTCTTGCCAGCCATTGAGGTGGTCGCGCCCTGTCGCCCGCTGTGTTCGCGGTAGAACGGGTTCTCCACGCCGAACACCTTGCCGATGTCGCGATGCTTCTTGATCGACTTGTAAACGGACAACTCCGCGAACCGCGTTGCGGCCGGCCAGGATGTTTCCTGTGCTTCGGAAACTTCGGCTACACTGGTGGCGCGTTCGAGTCCCCGCGCGATGGAGCGCGCCGCCCGTTGCATCATGCCACCCGAGTTCTGCACTGCATCATCCGCCTGTAACGACTGGGTATTGGCTTCTTGGGGGGCAGATGTCACTGCAGCCGGTCGAACCTCAAGCCTTGCCATTGGAATACGCCTCACTTTGAGTTTTCCTCGCAATCAAAGAGACCTATGCTCGTAACTTGTGGATTTACTTTAAGCAAGGGCACTGTTTCCAAGGAGGGCTAACGGAACTGCGTTAACGGGCCGTGACTACTGTGTTTTTTCCTCACTACAGCCCGTATTTTCGCGATTTTTTCACACTGTTTACCATGGGGGCACTCAGTGTCAGTGCGGCGCTGCAACGCAGCGCGACAGTTTGCATCGCGACCGTTGTGCACCGCGATAACGATTTGGTGAGTTAGGCGGTTGCTTCCGGCAATCGCACCCCATTGCGCGGATCGATAGAGATGGAGGTTGCACGTCGGTACGGCAACCACCACTCAGTGTCGCAGGGTACTATCGAGTTTGCTTCTGGTGCCGTTTCAGAGTTTCGCCGACGTTGGAGTTGTTGCCGTGATGCAACGAGGCAACGTCGCTGGTGCTCGTGTCCATATAAAGGTTTCGGAGAAGAACTTGGTTCCAATGTAACCCGTGACCTGCAACCGGTCTGGTGAGCGCAGCTTCAATTCGACATCATAGGATTTGCCAACTTTAGGATCGTAGATCCAGCCGGCATCCCACGCTCCATTTCGCTGCTGCTGCAAGTCGCCAATCACCGGCAAACCACAGATCGGCCTATTGCGCTGTCCGGCTTGGGGATTGTAGTCATCGGTCAAAGGCCTGCCGGCCTTATCGATAGGTGCTTTCAGCCACACGATGCGTCCGCAAAGCCGCGTGCCACAGGGCGCAACCTCGATGGCGCCGCCACCGGTATCATCAATCCAAACGCCGTTGATCGGGTTGGCGGGCGGCACCGATGGCACCTGTTGAGCATGGGTAGGGGCGATCGGCAGGGTCATGGCCACTACAGCTGCGACAGCAAGTGCGCGCTTGGAGCGGACGACGGCAGTACGTGCGAGTAGAAAGCGTGATTTTTGCATTTGGACACCAGAAGGAGTGGGTACACGAGACTCGTTGCCCCGTTTGAAGTCACCCAGCATTGTTGAACTTAAGCCCTGTAGAAATTCGTATTACAGTATGAATAGTCGAAAATGCGGCATTATGTAGAATAGCGTTGAAGTTCGGCGGCCGTCACAACAATCCAGATATGCGTTTCCAAATATTTGGAGCTGCAGTCACGATAACGCAGCATTAACTATAGAGTGAGACTTGAGGCGATCTTAACTCCGTCATGCCCAAGTAGTAGCGGATTGCGGTCTGGCACACTATATACGAGCTAATGCTCGCTGGTCACCGCTTGGCACGTTGGGGTGCGGCGAACTGGTAGCGATTGCGGCGTGATAATCGAGTGCACCTCCGAGGGACGCTCGTTCGATCATGGTGGCTATCCATATTGGTTGATTGCCGCAGTTCTGACGAAATTGCAGTGGTTCGTCGAAGACGACCCAAACCAACAGTTTTTGATCGGCGTAAACGATGATTTTGACTTTGGCGACGCGCAACCTGATCCATGATCGAATTCGATTGATCGTGACGCTCGTTGGCATTCTATTTTCGATCGTCCTCGTTGCCGTGCAGCTTGGCGTTTACCTCGGCGCGAAGAAGATGATCGTCGACATGATCGACAACGCCAATGGCGAACTCTGGATCACGACTTTTGGTGCCAAGAGTTTTGAGGAAGGTGGGTTGATTCTGACACCTCGGGAGCGCCATGCTGCGTTGGCGACCCCCGGTGTGAAGGCTGCCATTCCCTTGGTTGTTTCGTTCGCCGAGTGGCGTAAGCCTGGCGGAGGTAGCACCAATTCGGTACTCGTCGGTACGAACCCTGAAGATGGCGGACTTTCGCCCTGGGGCATTTCCGATGCCGATGCGGCGATGATGTCCGCCCCCGACGCCGTGCTCGTCGACAAGAGCTATCTCAAGGATCTCGGTATCGATGGTGTCGGTGATATCGCACAAGTCGAGCAGGGTCGTGTTCGCGTGCGTGGACTGACCGAGGGCATTCGCTCGTTTACGATGGCGCCTTACGTTTTCACGACCGCCAACCGGGCCCGCGCACTGATGGGCATCCCAGGGGAGAACAGCACATTTTTCCTGATCCAGTTGCAGCCGGGCGCCGAAATGGAGACCGTACGGCGCGATCTCAAATCACGTCTCGGTGGCATCGAAGTGTTGACCAAAGCCGAGTTCAGGGATCGCAGTCTCGATCAATGGCTGTTTTCAACGGGTGCAGGCATCGCCCTGATTGGCGGCGCTATCTTGGGCTTGATCGTCGGTGTCGTCATCGTCGCCCAGACGTTATATTCGAGCACTAAAGATCATCTGAACGAATTCGCGACGTTGCGTGCGCTTGGCTCCTCATCAAGTTACATCATCAAGGTGATCCTGGCGCAAGCGGCCCTGAGCGGCTTGATTGGCTACATTCTTGGAATGGCGATCGCGATGCTCGTGGTCATATCCAGTAGCCAAACAGCATTGCCGATCATCATGACCCCCGGCCTCGCGCTATTCTTGTTTGCGATCACGATCGGCATGTGTGCGATCTCGGCTGTGTCGGCGATCGCAAAAGTAACAAAGATTGACCCAGCCATGGTGTTCAGCCGATGAGTAAAGGCAACGTCCTGCAGGCGACAAACATCGTCAAAGACCTGGGACAAGGCGAAGGTAAAGTGCGTGCGCTAAAAGGCGTCAGCGTATCGCTCAATGCCGGTGAGTTGACACTATTGATGGGCCCGTCCGGCAGCGGCAAGACCACCTTGCTCTCCATCCTCGGCTGCATCCTGACGCCCACCGAAGGCGAGGTTACGATTGCTGGCGAAAGCCTCAAGGGGCTTGGGCCCGAGGGCTTGGCCGAGCTACGGCGGCGCCATATCGGATTCATCTTCCAGTCTTACAACCTGTTTCCGACGTTGACTGCCACGGAGAACGTGCTGCTGGCGCTCGATGTGCGGGGGATGAAATCGCAGGAGGCCAAGGTCAAAGCGGATATCGCATTACGCGAAGTCGGTCTTGGCCATCGTCTCAACAACTATCCGCGCAACTTGAGTGGCGGCGAGCAGCAGCGCGTCGCGGTCGCCAGAGCCTTGTCGGGAGCGCCATCCGTCATCCTGGCCGATGAACCGACGGCGGCGCTCGATAGCGAAAACGGTCAAGCTGTGATGGCGCTGCTTTCGAAGATCGCCAAGGATAAAAGTCGCGCCGTGCTGGCGGTCACGCACGATAGCCGGACGCTGCCCTATGCCGATCGCATCATTCGGATCGAAGATGGCAAGATCGTTGGCGACGAGCGCTGCAGCGAGGCTCGGGAAAATGTTACAAAATACAGTTTGACGAGAAAGAAAAAAGCCAATGTCTAAAATGAATTCTACGCCTGTCGCCGTGTTGACGGCGGCCGTCATGGCAGCGTCAGTCGGCCTGCTGGTGCAATACTCATCGACCAAGCGTGCGGCTGAGCAGTCGGTACCGACTGCGGCAGCGGTGGCGGCCAGCAATGCTGCGGCTGGTCAACAAACGACCAACTCGTCGGGCCCGATTTCGACGGCTAATGCGCAAGCGACCAAGCCGATGATGTGGGCGGCATCAGCGCCAGGTCGTATCGAGCCCAGAGTTGGCGATGTCAGGATTGGTTCGCAAGTGCCGGGGCGCATCGCTGAGGTGCTCGTCAACATCAATGACCGTGTTCTAACCGGCGATCTACTAGTGCGCATCGACGATGAGGAGGCGCAAGCGCGAATCGTGGCCGCTGAAGCAGAAGCGGCCGTGCGCAGGCGCGAGCGTGATGCGGAAACGATCGGACGTTTGGCTCAAGACCGCCGCAACGCCGATGACGCCGTTGCCAGTGCCGACCGTGCGCTGTTCCAGGCGCGTCGCGACCTAGACCGTGTGATCGTCGGCCGTCGGGCGGCAACGCCGACCTCGACCGATGATGAGCTGGTCAAGGCGCGGGCAGCCGTCGTGGCCGCCAAGGACAAGGCCGAGCAAGAGCGCACGGCCTTGCGCCGCGTCCAGGCCACCGCCAACATGCCGCTGCCAACGCGACTGGAGTCGGGGCTTTCAACTGCTCGGGCAGATTTGCTGCTGGCGGAGACAGCGATCGAGCGGGCCCGCGTGCGTGCGGCCAGCGACGGAACAGTTCTGCAGTTGAATGCCAAGGTTGGCGAGACGATTGCCCCATCACCGGAACTCGCACTTGTCGTGATGGGTGATTTGACCGGCTTGCGCGTGCGGGCCGAACTCGAGGAGCGCGACGTCAGCAAGGTGCGTGTCGGTCAGAAGGTCGTTGTTCGGTCGGACGCCTTTCCAGGCCGTGAGTTCAAGGGCAACGTGGCGACCATGGCGCTATCCCTTGCTCCGCCCCGCCTTGCCAGTCGCGGACCGCGCCGCCCGAATGACGTCGACACACTTGAGGTCTTGATCAACATCGAAGGCACCACCACTTTGCTGCCGGGTATGCGTGCCGACGTGTTCTTCGTGCCAGACGCCACCGTGCAGGCGGCGCCAGAGACAAAATCTAACTGATTGGTGATCAATGCCGTTGAATTGAAGAAGGGCACATCGAAGGATGTGCCCTTTTCTGTTGCTTGACTTAAGCGCGTTTGATTAGGCCGACTGGGACGCCGCCGCTGCGTCGATGTGCTGGGCGAGTTTGCCATCTATGCCGAGCTTACCTGCAAGATCGACCAGGAAGTCGCTCTCCTGCTGGGTGTCGAGGTCGATTGCGATACGGGCAGCGGTGAAGACTTGGACCGCCTGCTCACCATTCTGGCAGGCGGCGGCCAAGTCATCGGCGGTCGCTGGATTGTTGATCTCCTGAACGATGAAGTCGTGGGCAGCTTGCTCCAGGCCTGCCTGCTTCAAGCCTCCAATAATCTTCGCCTGCTCGGCAGCGTCGATACGGCCATCCGACGCGGCAGCCGCAATCATGGCGCGGATGTAGAGGATGGCCGTGTCGTTGGTGACAGCCTGGGGCTCGAAGCCAGAACCGGGAGGAGCCTGTTCGGCAATGAACCCGCTGGCGCCCGACACCAGCGGGCGGCCTTGCGCATAGTTTTGATAGGCTTTGTAGGCGAGACCGCCGATGAGGGCTAGTGCACCAAGCTTTGCGGCGCTGGCCGCAGCGGAACGGCCGGTGCGGGTGCCTAAGACGACGGCACCGAGACCGCCGGCAGCGGCCGCTGCACCGAGCTGGTTCTGTGCGATGAGGTCCTTCAATTTCTGAATCAATTGCTCGGGTGTCTCTCCCGTCGTCTGGCTAACTGCGTCACGTGCGCGGCCGCTAATACCGGTCGACTGATCTACCCGTTGCCCGACTTCCTTGACGCCCTGCGTTGCCTGTCCGAGGATCTGGCCCAGAATATCAGCGATCCCGCCGCCCTGTGCACCACCTTGCCCTCCGCCCAGCTTGCCGAGGATATCGCTCAGTCCGCCGCCGCCCGCCGCAGGTTGCCCACCCTGCGCTGCACTGGTGCCGGGCATCATTTTGCGAAGCATGTCTTCGAGACCCCCCATGCCGCCACCACCGGCACCTGGGTTTGACGTTGACTGCGCATTGCCGCCACCTTGCATCATCTTGCCGAGAAGGTCGCCGAGACCGCCCAGACCACCGGCATCCTGGTTGCCAGTTGCTTGGCCGCGTGTGTTCGGAGCTTGGCCTTGGCTGCCCTGCATAATCTGACCGAGGAGGTCGCCCAGTCCTCCCATGCCACCAGCACCTCCGCCTTGCGGCTGCGCTTGGGCAGGTACTGCACCCTTCATCAGGGCTTCGAGGAGGCTCTTTGCGTCGAACATGGGTACTCTCCACTGAGGGGCGACTGGGACATACGACTTGTACTGCCGTCTAACTAGGATGCCCGACGGCGAACCGCAAGAAATAGTCCGGTATAACCATATTTATTCAGCAGCCATCGGCCGGGCTCCAGGCTCGATCTCGCGAGCAACCTTGGCGTGATCATGTCCCGATGATGAATGCGGCGGTACTATTGAGGCAGGCTTGCTAACCGCGCCAGGCTCATCTACGGGGCCTATGAACCCGCCGAGTAGCCAACCGGTGAGGCGACCCACATCGTCCATCGCGGTAAAGAACGATGGCACGAACACCAGTGACAACACGGTCGAAACAAGCAAGCCACCAATCACGGCGATGGCCATTGGTGAGCGAAATTCGCCACCATCACCGAGCGCATAGGCGCTGGGCAGCATGCCAGCGGCCATCGCAAGAGTCGTCATGATGATCGGGCGGGCGCGCTTGCGTCCGGCATCGATCAGCGCTTCCGTTCGGTCAACGCCCTTGGCGATTTCCTCGACCGCGAAGTCGACCAGCATAATCGCATTCTTGGTGACGATACCCATCAGCATCAACAAGCCGATATAAACCGGCATGCTGACCGGATTGCTGGTGGCCAGTAGCGCCACGACGACGCCACCGAACGACAGCGGCAGCGAAAGCAGAATAGTAATCGGCTGGAAGACGCTGCCGAACAACAAGATCAGCACGCCGAGCACGATCATAAGGCCGGTGCCCATGGCGGTAATGAAGCCGGATGCGACTTCGTCCTGGACTTCAGCATCACCCGATGGCGACAGCCGCACGCCGTCTGGCAATCCTTGTTCCTTGACCACCGCCAGGAAGGCCGCTCGCGCATCGCTCAAAGCGAACCCTTGTGCGAGGTCGACACCGATGACCGCACGGCGATAACGGTCGTAACGATCGATCGAACTCGGGCCACGCCCGAACGAGACGTCGGCAACGGTCGCAAGCGGCACGGACTTGCCCGCCGCGTTCGTTACTCGCAATTGTTGGATGAGTGCCAGATCCGTGCGGGCGCGCTCGTCGATCTGGACCCGGATCGGCACCAGCCGGTCGCCGGCATTGAATTTGGCGAGATTGGCGCCAGCATCGCCGATGGTTGCCACGCGGATCGTCTCGGCAATGGCGTCGGGCGATATGCCAAAGTTGGCCGCCTGATCCAATCTCGGCACAATGCGGATCTCGGGACGGTCGAGTGCCGCACTTGCCGCCACATTGCTAAAGCCTGGCACGCGGCGCAGTGCGCCCTCCAGGCGACCGATACTTTCGCTCAGCTTGTTGCCATCCGTTGCCAGGATCGAAAATGACAACTCACGTTCGCCACGCTCATTGACGTACCAGACGCGCGCATCAGGGATATCGGCAAGTTTGGCCGAGATCACTGCCTTCATGCGTTTCTGCGAAATCTTGCGCTCGGATTTTGGTACGAGCCGAACGACGATCGAAGCTCGACGGATTTCGCGGGTCCCCGTTGGCGTGGTGCCGCCGAGCACGAACACACTCTTTACTTCGGGGATGGTGCGCAGCAGCTTGGTAATGCGGTCGCTGGTGTCGCGCGTGTCGGCAAGCGTCTCGCCGGGCGGCAACTCCATCGACACCACGATGCGTGACGTATCCTCGTCAGGCAGGAATCCCGTTGGCAGCAGTGACGTCGCATAGATCGACGCGGCGAACAATGCCGCACCGATGGCTAGGGTCACATAATGCCAACGCAACGTCTTGGCCAAAAAGCCTGTGTAGGCTGTCAACAGGCGACCGGTCCCATGTTCCTTCGGCGCAATCGGGCGCATCAGGTAGGCGGCCATCATCGGTGTTATCAGCCGCGCAACCAGCAGCGAGAACAGCACGGCGACGGCGACCGTCAGACCGAACTGCTTGAAGTACTGGCCAGCAATACCGCCCATGAACGATACGGGCGCAAAGATGGCCACGATCGTGAAGGTGATCGCGATCACCGCAAGGCCGATTTCGTCGGCAGCTTCAAGGGAGGCTCGGTAGGGCGACTTGCCCATTGCCATGTGGCGCTCGATATTCTCGATCTCTACGATGGCGTCGTCTACCAGAATGCCGGTCACGAGTGTGATGCCGAGCAGGCTGACGAGGTTGAGCGAGAAGCCCATCATGCTCATTGCCCAGAACGTTGGGATTGCCGATAGTGGAAGGGCAATCGCGGTGATCACCGTAGCGCGCCAGTTGCGCAGGAAAAGCAGCACCACGATTACTGCCAGGATCGAACCTTCGATCAGCGATTCCATCGCAGCTACGTAATTGCCGCGCGTGTAGGCCGCCGCATCGTCGATCTTGGTCAATTGCACGTCAGGTCGCAGCGCTTGCAATTCGACAATCCGTTTTTCGACGACCTCGGCAACGGATAGCTCGCTCGCCCCCTTCGAGCGGAACACCGCAAACGATACGACGGGTGCGCCGTTGAGACGTGCAAAAGAGCGTGGCTCTGTCGCATCGTCGATGACGCGACCGACATCATTGAGGCGAACCTCGCGTCCGCCGGGGATGATGATCTTGGTGGTGGCAAGCTCCTCCACGCGGCGGGCGCCTGCCAGGATGCGGATGGCCTGTTCCTGACCGCCGACTTCGCCTCGTCCGGAGCCGATGTCAACGTTGGTTGCGCGCACCTGCCGATTGACATCTGCCGCCGTGATACCAAGAGCCAGCAGTCGGTCGGGATCGAGAAGGATGCGGATTTCGCGTACGACGCCGCCATTGCGCTCAACCCGGCCGACGCCTTTCAGGCCCTGCAGATCGCGCTTGATGACATCGTCGACATGCCACGACAATTGCTCGAGCGTCATGCCGGGGGCGCTTGCCGCAAAAGAGATAATCGACTGAGCTTCGATCTCGACCTTTTGGATGATCGGCTCATCGATGGTGCGCGGTAGGTCGGCGCGGATATTGGCGATCGCGTCATTGACGTCGTTCTGTGCCTTCTCGGGATTGATTTCCAGGCGGAATTCAATCGCAGTAACGCTCGTGCCATCGGTCAGTGTAGATATGATGTGCTTGACGCCAGTCAGGTTGGCCACCGCGTCCTCGACCACCTTGCTGACTTGTGTCTCGAGTTCGGACGGAGCAGCACCTGACTGCGTGACCGTGACCAGAATGACCGGCACGTCGATATTGGGGAAGCGCGTTACCGGCAGCTTGATGAAGCTCATGATGCCGAGCAGGCTCAGCACCGCGAACAGCAGGATTGGCGGCACCGGATTGCGGATTGCCCAGGCGGATATATTTAACCGCATCACTTGACCTCAGTGAGCTTATTCGCTTCTGGAAAAACCGGGCGCACTACATCGCCATTGCGCAGGAATGTTCCGGCGCGGGTCACCACGATATCGTTTTCTTTCAAGCCGTCGCGGACCTCGACTAGTCCGTCGGCTGACAGGCCCGTCTTGACCGTTCGCGTTTCGACCTGATCGTTGACTACGACTTGCACTGTCATGGTGTCGGCATTGTAAACGACAGCCGATACCGGAACCGCGAGGCCACGCGATTGCGATGTTTCCAGAACTCCGCGACCAAAAGCGCCGACGCGCAGTTGCCGATTGTCGCCGAGAAAGACGCGGACGCGACCCAACCGGGTGGTCTTGTCGATCTCCGGCGAGATCATGCGGATCCGGCCAGGGGCGTTGTCAGTTCCAGCAACGCTGACTTTGGCGGCTTGACCTTCTTTGAGTTTGGCAATCTGCGCTTCGGGAACTTCGGCGTCGAGTTCGATCTCAGCACGGGCAACAATTCGGAACATCGCGTCCGCGGCACCCGCGGCGATTCCACCGACACGGGCATTGCGGCGGCTGACGATGCCGTCGGCCGGCGCCTTAACCTCGGTATTGTTGAGCCTCCAGGTAAGTTCACGGCGCTGAGCCATAATCTGTGCACGTTCGGCCTCGGCAAGCGTCAGGCCGTCCTTGGACGAGGTCAGTTGCGCGGCAGCGGTGCGTGCGGCCGACTCGCGTTGGTCGAAGGTGCTGCCTGACAGATAGCCAGAATCCTTCAGCGGCTTAGCACGCTCGAACGCGTTGCGGGCTTCGACGACGCGGGCTTCGGCCTGGACGATGCTGCTACGGGCTTGTGCGATGGCAGCCTGGTTCCGGGCAAGGTTGGCATCCGACTGCGCCATTTGCGCGTCGAGCGACTCCGACACGAGGCGTGCGAGCGTTTGCCCCTTAGTGACGCGATCACCTTCGTCGGCGAGCAGTTCTAGCACGCGCAAGCCCTCAACTTCAGGCGCAACCAGGATCTCCTCACGCGCCACCAGCGTGCCGGTTACGACTACGGTCTCGTTGAAGTTGGCTGTGCCTACTTTGGTGACCGTGACCGACGGGACCGGTGCTTCCTTGGTATTGGGTACGCGGTTTTCGGCCTTGAGGCCCGCCGGTGCTCGTGCACCATCGAACTTCACAAGTCCGGTGGCGTAGAGCAGACCAACGACGGCCATCAGAGCGAACGCTGCGAGAATGACATTGCGCTTCATGTGAGGGCTTTCAACAGCGGGGCATCAGTCTTCAACGTAGCCTCCGCCGGGATTGGATTGATCAGCGGTTGCAACAGGGCAACGACGGCCGGCATCAAGGCCTTGCCATCGTAGGTAGGATCGATGGCGCGGCGCCAGAACATGCCGTCGCCGATCAGGGCCACCACCAGGGCAAGCGTTTTGGGATCGAGGGCGGGTGCGATGCGGCCCAGCGTCTGGGCGCGGGCGAATAGTTTCTCGAAACTGTCGATGACGAATCGATCGACGGCGCCAAAGATCGCGGCAATCGCCGGATTGCGCGTGGCTTCCGCTCCCATTTCGATGCAGAGCACACGCTTGTAGCGGGGCTCTTCGATCACGTAATGCTCGCCGAGCTTGCTCAGCGCCGCCAATAGATCAGGGGCGTCGGCCAAAGCTGCCAGTTCGCGTGCGAATTTGGCGCGGTCCCGCTCGCAGATGCCAGCAATAAGATCTTCCTTGGAGGCAAAATAGACGTAGAGCGCACCGGCGCTGACATCGGCCTCACGGCAAATGTCCTGGATGGTTGTGCGATGGAAGCCTGAACGCGCGAAGCACTGTTCAGCGGCATCCAGAATATGCTCGCGGCGTGCTGCCTGGGTTGCTGGTTTCAGTTTGGGCAAAGTTCACCTGGGCCGTAGGATCATTCCTAGTTAGATTCAACAAAAAAAACGATCGTTCGTTTTATTTGACTGATAACCATGGCAAGGTCAAGGCAGTTGCGACCATAGGTGCATTTGCTGCAAAAATTCCCATGTCAGTGCGGCGATGTAAGATTTGTGTGTTGCCGTGCACGTCGGTCCAGCCTAGACCGTAGGCTGATGCATCGATGCGATTTTGATGGACTGACTCGGTTACGTGAGGCGGTTTCAATGAAATATGTTCTGGAACTTCTGGATTCGAGCGCTGTGGTCCACCTGTTTGTCCCGGTGGCCTATTTTGTCGTTGTCATAGCCACGCGCCTCGGAGTCATTTTTGCACAGGCATACGGCGTGAACTCTGTGGTCGCTGCGATTTTGTCGGGCTTGTCGAACCAGGAAGTACCTTCAATGGATGACCTTCGCCGCCACAGCCCCGAGGGCTGAATTGACAGCGGTTGAAGCGTTCATATTTGGGGCACTTGGAAGTGTCCTTGTCGAGGTTGTCAGCATTTTATCGTACTTCAACAAAGGCAAGTTCCCAACTCGGTACCGAAAGGCGTGGTTCTGGTTTGCCCGAGCCATCCTGGTGGTGGGCGCGGGCACAATTGCCCTGGCTCACGATGTGCAGACCAAGATCCTGGCGATTCATCTCGGAGTGGCTACGCCACTGATATTGCAGGCGTTTGCAAAGAATGCTCCCACGGATCAGGACGGTTGACGGGCCTCACTCCATATCTGCAACGGCACTCGCTGCGTCAATAATGCCGGCTCCCAACCCACGAGACTTCGCATTTGCGCCTGGATTGCGTGCTGTGCGCAGCAGAATTGTCCGCGCCTGATCCGTCGTTAGTGCAGGGCGGCGTTCCAGCATCAGCGCAATAATGCCGGATACGTGAGCCGCCGCGAGCGATGTGCCCGAGGACATTTCATAGGCAGCACTTGGCGCTGGCGCCAGAATATCAACACCAGGAGCGGCGAGTGCGACGTAGCTGCCCCGGTTGGCTTTGTCGTAGAGCTTATCGTCGCTGTCGACGGCGGTCACCGCGATCACGCGCGCGTAGGCCGCCGGATATGCGTATGTGGCCTTAGGGCCGCCATTGCCGGCGGCTGCGACAAAAATCAGTCCCTGACGTTCGCCGGCTTCGATGGCCAACTGCAGAAGCTGGTCCTTCGGACCGGCAAAACTCATGTTGACGACGCGCGCGCCGTTGATCGCCGCCCAGTCTAGGCCCTTGATCACCGATAGCGTAGTCGCCTCGGATTTCCGCGAGGCATTCGCCGCAAAGGCGCGGACGGCAAGCACACGCGCATCAGGTGCCATACCCTTCATCTGCTGACGCGCGGCAACAATGCCAGCGATTGCGGTGCCGTGCGCCTCGATCGTGGCCAAGCCTTCGCCAACCGCGTCGAAGCTGTCGACAACGGCGCCAGCGAGCTCAGGATGACTCGCATCCAGGCCTGTATCGATGACGGCAACGCGCACGTCGCGGCCAAGCGCAATCCGATGGGCCTCGGTGAGCCGCACTTTCTCCGTTGCATACTGCGGGACGCCGGCGTTGAGTAGGACCGAAGACGCTTGCGCGGTTTCGAAGACAAAGTTCGGCTGTACGTAAAAGATGCGTCGATCGTCCTCGGCGCGCCGGGTTATCTCCCTGATGACGCTCGCAAGGCTGCGCCCATCCGGAATGCGCAGGCGTATAATCTTCAGGCCAAGCAGGGTTGAACGGTATTGCACTTCAACGTTCAATCGCAGGCCTGTACCGAGCGCCAGTGCGTCGCCATCGCTGACGCTGTCGGTCATCGCGACAATCACTTCGCGATCACGTGAGCGCTTGATCTGACTCTGTTGCGGCACCGGCGCCTGGGCGACGCGTCGCGGCGGCGGCGTTGCGACTGTCGCTCTGGGCGGCAGCGGGGGTACAAAGACGCGGACCGGTGGCATGACGATGATTGGCGGCCGCTTTGGCGGGCGCGGCGACGTTTCCTTGGGCGGTTTTGGTGGTTTGGGCGGCTGCTCTTTTGGCGGCTTCGGCGGGGGGTCTTTCTTTGGTGGCGGATCCTTCTTGGGCGGCGCTGTCCGCCTGCTCTGACCTGTGCTGCCGTTCGAACCACCTGTCTTGGTTGGTGTCGTCCCTCCGGACGAGGCGTTGCTGCCGGTTGATGATTGGCGGCCCTTATCGTTGCCGGAATTGGAGTTCGAGTCCGAGCCGCCGCTGTTGATCTTCCTCGCAGCAAACGCATCAACCATGGGGGTCGCGGCGATCAACACGGCGCATGTGACTGACAGGGCGCGGCGCAGGCGTCCCTGCCAACCGCAATTTGTGGACTTAGACATTTCCAGTCCTCATAGCGATCAGGGTTTCACCGGGCCGACAAAAGCGAACACATCGCTGCGTTCCTTGAGCTGCTTGAGCAATGTCGCAATGGCTGCCGCATCCGCTTGATCGGTGGCCGTGCGCAGCCGGTAGATGCCGCCTGCACGTGGACCATCGACGATCACGGCTTTGGTCTGTGTCAGCGCCGCGGTCAGCACTTGCGCCGTGACGCCCGGCTGCAGCGATACCAGCGCCTGTGCGGCAGCTGTCGTCTGACCATCAGATGCTGTTTCATAGGCTCCGCTGTCGCGGTTCATAAGCGTGCCGATTACGGCTGATTGTGCGACGAGGACCAGCGCCAAGGCTGCTGCGGCAAAGCCAAGATTGCGTGGCGCAATACCAGTGATCAGACCAGCGATTTTCTCCCAAACGGACGCTGGTGATGGCACCGTGAAGACACGCGGTTGGGGCGTTGCCGCGACCGATGCCATCAGCCGGTCGAGCGAGCCGAATGATGGTGCGGCAATCGCTTCGTTGCCAGATATTGTGCTGTCCATTTCTTCGCGCACCAGGCGCAGATGCGATGCTGCAACCGGGTTGGCCTCAAGATAGCGGGTGACGCGGGCTGCTTCGGAAGGCGCGAGTTTGCCAGTCGCGAGCCAGGGCAGCAGGGCCTCGATTTCATCGGCTTCGCTCAGCGGCTCAATGTTTGGTTGGTTTTTCATCACGGCCATCCTCGGTCAACACCGGCGTCTTTCAACAGCTCGGAGAGTTTCTTGCGCGCATAGAACATGCGGGTTTTTACTGTTGCTTCCGGGATGGCCAGAATTTCGGCCACCTCGGCGACGCTACGCTCCTGATAGTACACAAGGTCGAGCACGCTTTTGTGGTCGGCCCCGAGGCGATCGATACAGGCGCGGAGGGCCTGTCCCTTGTCCCGCTTCTGGGCCACTTCTTCAGGATTATCGTCCTCATCGGCAATCTGCCCTGTCGCGTCGTCGTCGATGCCGCTCAACTCGCGGCGTTTACGCAATGTACTAATCGCCTTGTTGTGGGCGATCGACAGCATCCACGTCATCGGTGAGGAGCGGGCTTCGTAGCGGGCCGCATTCTGCCAGACCGCCAGGTAGACCTCGTTCATCACTTCCTCCGCAATTGCCTCATTTCGCAGTTGGCGCACGAGAAACCGGAACAGCCGAATGTGCGTCAAACCGTAAAGGCTTTTGACGGCTTGTTGATTGCCGCCAGCGATTGCGGCGATCAGCTTCGCCTCGGGGCTGGCCGCATGGCCAGTGGTATCTCCGGGGTGATCCATGTCGCGCATTGCCATCGCTGCTAGGTGTGACGCGCTACCGGCGCGAAAGGTTCAAACTAACGCGCAACTATAAGCGCCATTCCAGCCGATAGACCAGCAAATGCGATCGCCGACGGTATGTCCGGCCGAGCACCGATCGGCGCTGATGCAACTCGTTGAACCAGAATCGCACTCATCGCGTCGGACCTAATCAAGTGGACCCACGTAATCGGTGAAGTCCGTCGATGCTCGGAGAATCGAAATGGAAAACGCAATCCGCAGTGGCTTCAAAGCGTCTAGCAGGAGGAAAGCAGTGATACGTTTCAGTACACATAATGAAGAAGGGGATATGGCAGCGTCCGGCTTCAGTCTCCAAGGTGCAGGGGGGCGACGCATGGTCCGTTTTACGAGGTCTCGCGAGGTGTCGCGGGCTCCTGTTCGAAGCGCTTCTGGGCCGCTGCGGCGCGCTATCGCGATCGGTGTCATCCTGGCGACGGCCGTCGGATTTGCCGCTTTTACCGCTAATGCTCAGGATCGCAGTATTGTTCACCGCGGCGATGCTGTCGTTACCGGGTTTGCGGGCACGGTTCCGCCAACCGGCACGCTGCCGCCAGACGTGCATCCGCTCGATCGCACCTTCATTAACCTCAACGGTTTCACTGCACAGGTTTTCGATCTGTCGAACCTCGGTGGTGGACCGATCGGACAGGTCGCTGACGCGCCGGTGAAATTCAACGTCAAGGCGCGCGAGATCGGTCATGTCTTCGGGCTTGCATTCGAAGGCGACGGCAGCAGTCGACCACCCAACATCTTCCTTTCCGCGTCGTCACTGTTCGGCCTGCAACTGGTCAAGCAGCACGGCGGCGATGTGCAACGGCTGCTTACGGGCGAGCCCGGTGCGCGTTTCATGGCCGGCCAGTTCGGACCGGATCGCGGCGGTCCCGGCACCATCTACAAGATCGACGGGCGCACTGGACAGATCTCACTGTTCACCGACGTGCAACTGGAAGGGCGCGCCAACAGTGCGCCAGGGCTCGGTAACCTCGCCTACGATCCTCGTACCAAGCAGATCTTTGCCTCCGATCTCGAAACCGGCATGATCCATCGCTTCACGATGGATGGCCGTGAGCGCGATATCTACGATCACGGGGTCAACGGTCGCCCGAAGGCGAAATTGCCCGCGGTCGCCCATGATCCGGCTGGCCGGGTCGGCATCGAAAATCCAAACTTCAACAGCGAAGACACCACGACCTGGGGCTTTGCACCGAAGTCGCGCCTGGTGTTCGGCCTCGCCGTCCAGGATCGGCGGCTGTTCTATTCTGTCGGTGAAGGCCCGCAGATCTGGTCGGTCGGCATCGATGACGAAGGCGATTTCGTCAAGGACGCGCGCCTCGAGATCGACGTCAAGGACACGCCTGCCAGCAACATCGTGACCGCTATCAAATTCGATGGCGGCGGTATGATGTATCTGGCGCAGCGCGGTGAGTTTACAGGCTCCTACGACTATCAGGCATTCGCCAAGCCGCAGGCATCCGTCGTGTTGCGCTACGCTTTCGACGAACAGCAGCGCCGCTGGACCGAGGTCCCGGAGGAATACGCAATTGGCCTGCCGGTCGAGCACCGGGCAACGGTTGGCGGCATTGCGCTCAACTACGGTTACGACCGCAACGGCCGCATCGACTACGGTGCCTGCCGCCGCACGTTGTGGACCACGGGTGAGCACCTGCGCGAAGGCGACGACATCAAGCGGGTTTCGACCGGTGGTGCACGCACCGTGCATGGCCTTCAGGGCAACTACAAATCGAAGGTCAGGCCCGCCAACGAGCCGCCGTTTGAAAGTTGGTTCGTCGACTATGACGGACGCTTCGATGATGCCGACGTCAACGGCCATGTCGGCAACATCGGGATCTACAATATCTGCGAGCCGGGCGTGCAACGGGTCGATACGGTCGAGGTGCCGGTTCTGGTGCCGGGCGATCCGAATATCGTGATCGAAAAGCGCTGCTTCGGCACCGGCCATGGCGGTCGTGTGCGCTGCGTCATCACCCTGCGCAACACCGGTGGCAGTGTACCTCTCGAAGACATCGTATTCCTCGATGACACGCGCGTCCTGACTGGTCCAGGCGCCGGAGAGCCGGTATTGATCGCCGAGTTCAAGCAGGATGGTCCGGGCTGGACCTGCTCACCGGCACCGATTGCTGCGTTCACCTGCCGCCTGACGGCCAGCGAACTGCGGCCGGGCAGCGTTCGCGTTATCGACGTCTGGGTGGATACACGCGATCTGCTGCGCAACGGCAACTACGGCTTCCGCAACTGCGCGATCGTCAAGCATCGGCACGGCCAGGGTCGGGCATGTCACGAGGGCGGCACTGACATCACCGTGCACAAGACGGGTCCGGCGGTCTGCCAGCCGGGCGGCCTGTGCAAGTACGGCATAACCATCACCAACAACGGCGACCAGGCCTTCAACGGTGATCTGCTGCTGTCGGACACGCTGACGAATGGCGGCGCGGTGATCAATGCGCCAATCACGTCGATTGCGCCGCCGCTGGGCTGCGCTGTCCAACCGACACAGGTACCGTTCTCCTGCGTCGCGTCGGTGTCGCTGGCAGCGGGTGAATCACGGACCCACTGGATCGATGTACAGATGCCAGGCGGACCGGGTGGCTATACCGTGCAGAACTGCTTCGGCGTGACCGATCCGTGGCTCGTTTCCGATAATACGCTGCTCAACCGCCTGCTGGTGCCTGTGAAGGTTGGTCCCACCATCAGGATCGGCTACCAGAGCTGTGTCCGCACGCGCATCCCGGGACGCGATATTGTACCCGTGCCTTCCGGTGTGAACACACTGATCCCGTCTGATCCAGTGTGCTGGGATGGCCGGGTGCCAGGACCGGGCGGAAGCTGTGCCTGCCGCATCGGTACGCGCTGGAACCCGGCAAAGGGCGCCTGCGACTACCCGCGTGGCTGCTTCGATCCAGCTCGCACCATGCCGAACGGCCAGTGCTGCACCTGGGGTTCGGTCTGGGATAGCGGCAGCTCCACCTGCCGCCGTCCGCCGCAGGGTTGCTACGATCCGGCACGCCGAACGCCGAACGGTGACTGCTGCCAGAGCGGCACGGTCTACTCATGGCGGACCAAGTCGTGCAATCCGCCGGTGACGGTGTGCGAGAACGGTCGTCCGCCACTGCCGAACGGCCTGTGCGGATGCCCGCTGGGTCTGCGTTGGGACCCGGTGACCCGTGCCTGTGGGAAACCTGGCCAGGAGACCGGCGGGCGTTGCCCAGATGGCAAACCGAAGGGTTGGGGCGGCGTCTGCGCTTGCCCGGAGGGGTCGCGCTGGAACATCGCCGCCCAGAGCTGCTTACGGATCATCGTCGATACCACGTGTGGCCTCAACCAGCGTCGTGACGCACAAACCGGCAAATGCGAGCCTGTGATCATGCCGATCCGATGCCCGCTCAACGCGCCGTTCAACGCTCAAACCGGCAAATGTGAGCGGCTGGGTCAGGTTCCGGGTAAAGATCCGGTCGGTGCGTGCAAGGAGGGATGGGTCAAGACGACGAGCGGCACGTGTCTACCCGTCAGCACACAAGCTTGTCCCTCTGGGCAGGTGCGTGTTCGTGGCGAATGCGTTGGCAACAAGACACCGCTGAAGTGTGGTCTGCGACAGGTCGTGGCCAGTGGCGTCTGCAAGGATCTGCCGGTGCGGAAACTGGAGACCAAGCCAGACGTCAAAAAGAAGCTTGAGCCGCGCTTAAAGCAACTGCCGAATAAGGTGATCGAGAAGCGCGCTGTTCCGAAGCGTGTCGTGACGCCCAAGCCGCCTACAAAGGTCGACCCGCCGAAGAAACTCGTGCAGCCGCGTCCATAAGCATCGCGCCAAAGGCGATATCAGGCAGGCGGTTCATAACCGCCTGCCTTTTGGAGTATTGGTGCATGCCTGTATCGGATCGGGTGGACTTGTCAGTCCCTTGGCTTGGCACGTAACCTTGACGACCGAACAAGCACCAGTCGCACACGCCGTGGAGAAATCGCATGGATTTCGAGTTGACCGCCGATCAGTCGGCATTGCGTGACGCTGCGCGCGGGTTTGCGCAACGTGAAATGGTGGCTGTCGCCCGCGCTTGTGAAACCAACAACCAGCCGCCATCGCGTGCCGTAAAGAAGCAACTCGCAGGCATGGGATTTCTTGGCATCAATATGCCAACCGCTTACGGTGGTATGGGGCTTGGCAATCTCGACGCGCTGCTGGTGCTCGAAGAATTTGCCAAGGTGCATCCTGCCGTCGCCTTCCCGATCTTTGAAAGCGCGGTCGGTCCGATCAAAGCGGTCGAGCGCTTCGGCACCGAGAGCCTTAAGAGTTGGCTATTGCCGAAGGTCGTCGCCGGTGACGCCGTGGTTGCTGTCGCCATGTCGGAACCGGACGCTGGTACGGCACTTACCGATTTGACGACGCGAGCCATCATTAAGGGCGACACGATTATGGTGTCAGGAACCAAGCGCTGGTGCACGGGTGCTGGAACGTCTGACGGCTACGTCGTCTATTGCCGGATTGGCGATGCCAAGGGTGCCAAGGCTGTCGGGGCTGTCTACGTGCCAGCCGATGCAAAGGGATTGAGTTTCGGTAAGCGCGAGAAGTTAATGGGCTTTCGCGGCACCACTACGGCCGACATCTTTTTCGAGGGCGTCGAGGTGCCGTCCGACCATCTGATAGTCCCGGCAGGCGGCTTCTCCAAGCTGATGGAAGCTTTCGACTTAGAACGCTGCGGCAATGCCACCATGTGCCTGGGTCTGGCCGCGGGTGCGCTCGAGGATGCAACGGCTTACGTGCAGGAGCGACAGCAGTTTGGCAAGCCGATCGTCGATTTTCAGGCGGTGCAGTTGCGCTTGGCGGACATGGCGATGCGCGTCGAGGCTTCCCGGCTTTTGATCCATCGGGCGGTCACGCGAGGCTCGCACGGTTTCCCGTCGATTGCGGACAGTTCGATCGCCAAATGCTTCGCCAACGAGATGGTGCGCGAGGTGACGGGTGCAGCGCTCCAGTTGATGGGCGGTTATGGCTATTCGAAGAGTTTCCCGGCCGAGCAGCGGCTGCGCGATGCTTGGGGCTGGGGGATCGCAGGCGGCACCATCGATATTCAGAAGATCAACATCGCAAGCGCGCTGGTCGGACGGCGCTTCAATCAGCGCGCATAAACCTCTCGTCGCTCACCAATGAAATAGCCGCTGGAGCGGTCCAGCGGCTACAAGATTTTTATCAAATAAGTGCCGCGCTCGTCGCGATCAACGCTGGCCGAAACCGCCACCGCCTCCGAAACCACCGCCACCACCGAAGCCGCCGCCGCCACCACCGCCAAAGCCGCCGCCTTCAGACCTGCCGCCACCGAAGCCGCCGCCGCTCGCGCCGCCGACACCACCAGCACCACCACGACCTGGGCCGCCACGGCCACCCATCAACGGCTTCTTGACCGGCTTGCCCGGCAACAGGCCTTCGCGCTGCATTTTCTTGCGCGCAAGCTTGCGAGCGCGCCGCACGGCTTCTGCCTTTTCACGGGCCTTCTTCTCAGACGGTTTTTCGAAGTAATTCCGCAGCTTCATTTCACGGAAAATGCCCTCGCGCTGCATCTTCTTTTTGAGCGCTTTGAGAGCCTGGTCGACATTGTTGTCGCGAACGAGAACCTGCACGTGTGGGTTATCCTCGACTGCTGTTGGCTGAAGTTTCGGTTCGAGACTACATGGCCCGAACCCGTCACGGCGAGTTCGACCACACCGGTCTCGGGATTATATACCGGGTCGCTTAGCAAATGCCGGTAAAGAAGTCTACCCGCGTTGCATGCGATCGACGTCAAGACATGCTGGACTTCAATGAAAGCCTGTTGATGTGCCCCATTTTTCGGCCGTCCCGTGCGTCGCGCTTGCCATATAGGTGCAATGAAGCACCCGGTTCAGCTGCGATCGTTGCCCATGTATTGGCATCGCCGCCGATCACATTGATCATCTCTGCATCCGCATGGCGCGTGGTCGACCCCAGCGGCCAGCCAGCAACCGCTCGGATATGGTTCTCGAACTGGCTGCACACGCAGGCATCCATGGTCCAGTGGCCGCTATTATGAACACGCGGTGCGATTTCATTGACGCATAATCTTTCGACGTCGCCATCCTTTAAGCAGAAGAATTCAACGGCAAAGACGCCGACATATCCCAACCGCTCGGCAATCCGACCAGAAATCTTGATGGCCTCGGCAACCGTCGCAGCCGTAATGCGGGCAGGAACGATCGATCGATGCAGGATGTGATTGCGATGCTCGTTCTCGGTCACGTCATACGCCGCGAACCCACCATCGGCGCCTCGCACCGCGACCACCGACAGTTCGACGGCGAAAGGGACGAAGCTTTCCAGTATGGCGGGCTGGGCACCAATCGTGGCCCAGGCGGACGCGGCGCCGGTCGGATTCGAGATCTTTACTTGCCCCTTGCCATCATAACCAAGTCGACGTGTCTTTAGAATGCAGGGCGCGGTGATATGGTTGCTGAGGCGTGCTGTTAGTTCGTCGAGGCTGTCGACCTTGGCGAAGTCGGCCGTCATGGCATTCAACTCGCGAGCCAGCTGCTTTTCACTGAGCCGGTCCTGAGCGCAGGCAAGCGCCGTGGAGCCTGGGCGCACGGGTCGCAATGTCTCCAAGTGCCGGACTGTCTCTAGCGGAATATTCTCGAATTCGTAAGTGACGGCATCGACGACACGCGCGAACCTGTCGAGTGCTGCAAAATCGTCAAAATTGGCGGTCGTCTTTGCGGTCGCGACATCAAAAGCCGGACCACTGGCATCACAATAGATATGTGTTTTGAGCCCAAGCTTTGCCGCAGCCAGTGCCAACATGCGGCCAAGCTGTCCTGACCCAAGAATTCCGATTGTGCTGCCGGGTGGCAAGGACTTAGGCGCAGCCATCAAACCGTGTCCTTTGGGGCTTCCTCGATGGCAGCGGTTTGAGCGGCGCGGCGGGCATCCAACCGGGCGGCGAGGGCGGCATCGGCCAGCGCTAGAATTTGCGCGGCGAGCAATCCCGCGTTGGTCGCACCAGCTTCCCCGATGGCGAGCGTAGCAACAGGGATACCTGCTGGCATCTGCACGATCGACAGCAAGCTATCCTGTCCCTTCAGGGCGCGGGTTTCGATGGGAACGCCCAAGACAGGCAGCGGCGTCAAAGAGGCTGCCATGCCCGGCAAGTGTGCGGCACCACCCGCGCCAGCAATGATAATCTTCAGGCCGCGTTCGCGTGCGGTCTTTGCGTAGGCATAGAGCCGTTCCGGCGTGCGATGTGCCGATACGATCCGGGTTTCAAACGACACCCCGAGGCTCGTCAGTACGTCGGCCGCCAGTCGCATCGTGGACCAATCTGACTGGCTGCCCATGATGATGCCTACAATGGGCGCGGTTCCCGAAGGCGCAACGGGCTGGTTCGTGGATTTTTTGGGGGTCACGCGATGATATCCGGCAGCAAGCGATCTTCGAGCGCAGTAATCAGGTCTTTCAGGTGCAGTTTCTTCTTTTTCAGTCGTTTGACCATCAACTGATCAGCGTGAGCTGCGGCCTCGATGAGCGCGATTTCGTGATCGAGCTCGCGGTGCTCGGTTCGCAGCTTCGTCAATTCCTCCCGGATATCCCGATCGCTCAGACGCACCATAGCCGAACTATTTCCCTCAAGCCGACCCGCGCCGGTCATTGTTTTGAAGACGCATTGCTACTATGGCCAAAAAAATCAACCGGACGCAAGCGTGTTAACCAGGCAAACCGTTTGATTTCACGGGGAAAATCTAGTGTTTCAGTCAAGGTTTTGTGGTCACCTTCATGGTTTGATTACTTTGCCAGCAGGAACCCGGCTTGAAGCCACCCTGTGAGCGCTAACCATATTGGACAAGGCGTCATTGTTCTGTCATCATTCCTTCCCTGCAGAAGCGGCTTACGGAGGATGGAATGGCGATATCGGCTCATCTTTCTGAACTAGCGGAAAAGCATAAGGTTCTGGACCGCAAGATTGCCCAAGAGACGGCAAGGCCAGGTACGGACCCGCTGAAGTTAAGCCGGTTGAAACTGCAGAAACTGAAATTGAAGGATGAGATCGCGAAACAGTCCCAGCAGGCGCAGCAGCACGGCTAACTTATACGCAGCTGATTAGCTGTCCGGTTCCGGCGGGAGCTTTGGCTTGCGTTGGGCGATCCATGCGCCGATTGCGATCAGTGTCGCCCCGGCTAGGGTTGCGGTCGTCGGCAACTCCTGAAACATCACGTAGCCGAACAAAATGCCCCAGATCAGCGTCGTGTAGTGCAGAGGCGCAAGACGGGCAGCTTCGGCACGGGCGAATGCCATCGCCAACAGGTAATGCCCAGCCACACCAAG
Organism: Hyphomicrobiaceae bacterium; assembly: GCA_031401535.1. Lineage (GTDB taxonomy): Bacteria > Pseudomonadota > Alphaproteobacteria > Rhizobiales > Hyphomicrobiaceae > JAKFWF01. The sequence continues at coordinate 32,628 of JANNRP010000042.1, forward strand.
TGCGCCCACCAAAGTGAAGATCGCTAGATCCGCCGTGCTCACGGGTGACCACACCCAGAGCGCCGGTATCAGCAGCAACACGGTTGGGCACGCGCTCTGGAACCATACGATCGTCAGTGCCGGATCGCGTTGTGCCCTGGTGCGCAGCACGATGATGTTGAGGGCGTAACTCACCGTCGAGACACAAATGGCGGCGACGCCCCACAGTGCGCCCGGCTGATAGTCGCTGGCGCCAAGTCGTGCGCCGACAATCAGCAGCATCCCCGCGAGACCGGCTACCAGCGCAAGCCCGATCGCACGGTCGAGCTTTTCGTTGAGTATCAACCCGCCGAATAGCGCCATTAAAACAGGTGACAGGAATGACAGTGCCACCGTTTCAGCGAGCGGCAACTGGCCGAGCGCAAAGAAAAAGCAGGTGGCGGTCACCACGACCAACAGTGATCGGCTGGCGTTGGCGCGCAAGGTTTCGGCGGAAGGCCAGCCCGGGCGGAAATAAGCAACCAGAAGGGTGGCCCACAACGTGCCAAATGCAAACCGCAGGAACGTAATCTCAAACGTCGGGTAGCGTGCTGTCAGCCCCTTGATCAGCGCATCCATCAGCGTCAGCAACGCTTCAGCGGCAATGGCACAAATAGCTGCCTGCGCTAGCGGTGTCCGCGCGCGGGTGAGTATGGTGGTGGGCACGCCGCTCTCATCCCGTGCTGTTTGTGTTACTGGCGGCTTGCCAAGTTTCCCGTTGCAGTTCCACTACAATCGGCGGCCGAGCGCATCTGTGCGGGGCTGGGTTGCTTGAACGCCATGAGGCGTGTGCGACACTGCACCGACGGTCAACATTTGATTCGTGACCTCCATAGCAGGGTAGTTCGTTTCCGTGGCAGCACCAACTCCAACGCGACAGAAAGCGGCCTACGATAGGCTTGCTCAGCTATTTGCGCATCCATCGTCCGTGTTGGTCGCCCACTATGCCTGTGAGAGTTTTGAACAGGGACAAGGCTATGCCTCCCCGCGTGTGACCTCGATCGCATTTCGGAATCTAGCTTCCGGCGCGACTAACTCGTTCTCCATCCACCAGCAGGTTGAACTCGCCCGTCGCCGTAGCAGTGATCCTGCCCTGATGGACGACCTCGAGCGCGCCATGCTCGACCGGTATTTTGAATTTCTCAATCTCAATCGTAATGCGACGATCGTGCATTGGAATATGCGGGATGAGAAATTCGGATTTGCCGCCATCGAACACAGGTTTGCGCTCCTGGGCGGGCAGCCTATCAGCGTTCACGAGAGCCAGCGGGTCGATCTCGCCCGCCTGATGCTTGATCTGTTTGGCAGTGACTATGTTGAACGGCCTTACTTCGAGAACCTCGCCCACCACAACGGTTTGTCGCAATCAGGCTTGCTCTCGGGAGTGGCCGAAGCGGACGCATTCAAACGCGGGCAATACTACAATGTGCTGCAATCGACGCTGTCCAAGGTTGCGCTGATCGCCGATATCGCCCAATTGAGTTTCGATCGCACGATCAAGACCGAAGCCACGTGGTGGACGCGCAATGGAGGCCAATTTCGTGAAGCCTATGAGGTGTGCTGGCGCAACCCGCTGCGCGCGTTGTCGAGTGTCATGCTCGGCCTCAGCGGCGGCGCATTCCTGCTGGTGATGAAATTTTTGGGATAGCGCGATCGTGCGCTATACCGAGTGCCAGCTCAGCCCGTTCAATTTCCCTTCACGCCTGCCGCCTGGATAACGCTCGCCCACTTCGGCAGTTCGGAGACGAGATGAGCCTTCAACGCTGCCGGATTGGCTTGATCCGGAGCGACCGGTTCGGTGCCGAGGCTGGCGAACCGTTCAATGACTTTTGCGTCCCTGAGGGCCGTCTGGAGCGCTTTGACAAGTTTGTCAGTTACATCAGCGGGAAGCCCCTTTGGCGCCCATAGCGCGTGCCAGGCCGAAACTTCGAATCCCTTGAGGCCTGATTGGTCGAGGGTAGGCAGTTCGGGTAACGACGACACCTTGGTCTTTGTCGTCACCGCATAACCCTTGATCTTGCCGTCCTTGATCTGGTTCGTGGTGTTCGTCGTCTGATCGCACATGACGTCGAACTGCCCGCCGAGCAAATCGTTCATTGCCGGTCCGGTGCCGCGATAGGCAACACCCTGCATTTGCACGCCAAGCTCTTTCATCAGCATCAATGCGCACAAGTGCGAGGCCGAACCGACCCCGGCATGACCATAGGTCGCCTTATCTTTCTGCTCCCGGATCCAGGCCAGCAATTCAGACACCGACTTGGCTGGCAGCGCTGTCTTGGAGACGAGCGTCATCGGCACGTCGGTGATACGGCCGATGGTATCGAAATCGGCAACGACATCATATTTCAAGTTGCTATAGAGCGCCGGTGCCGTGGCCTGGGCAATATGCCAGACGGCAAGCGTATAGCCGTCGGGTGCCGCCTTCGCAACGCGAGCCATGGCAATAGTACCGCCCGCGCCGCCGATGTTTTCCACGATGATGGTTTGACCGAGCGTCCGCCCCATCGATTCAGCCATGAGCCGGGCGACAGTATCTGTCGGACCGCCCGCCGCGGCAGGAACAACGAACGTGATCTGTTTTGATGGGTAGGCGTCTTGCGCGCCGACGGCGCCGGTCAGTCCAGGCACGAAGGCGGCACAGGCAGCGGTTGTTAAAAATAAGCGGCGATACGTCAACATAGTTTCTCTCCTGGATTATTTCGTGGGGCTTTAACTCATCGCCCCTTCAACTCAAGCATTATCACCGAGCAAAGCTTCGCACACTGCGTCAGTGACCAGCACCGTAGTCGCTTTGCCGCCTAGATCGGGAGTGTGCAATCGCGGATCCGCCGTAACCCGCTCAATCGCCCGCATCAGACGGGCAGCCGCTGCCTTCTGACCCAAATGCTCAAGCATCATGACGCCCGACCAGAACGTGCCGACCGGGTTGGCGATGCCTTTACCGGTGATGTCGAACGCCGAACCGTGGATTGGTTCAAACATGGATGGAAATGTACGCTCTGGGTTGAGATTAGCGGTTGGTGCAATGCCAAGCGAACCGGCAAGTGCGGCGGCGAGATCGGAGAGAATGTCGGCGTGCAGGTTGGTCGCGACGATGGTGTCGATCGAGCTCGGCTTGATCACCATCCGCATGGTCATGGCGTCGACGAGCATCTTGTCCCAGGCCACATCGGGGAATTCTGCTGCAACGTCGACCGCGATCTCGTCCCACATTACCATGGCGTGACGCTGGGCGTTGGACTTGGTGACGACGGTCAACAGCTTGCGGGGGCGCGACCGAGCCAGTTCGAACGCGAACCGCATGATGCGGGTAACACCATGACGCGTAAACATCGCGACATCGGTCGCGACCTCGGACGGGAAGCCGCGATGCACGCGCCCCCCGACGCCAGCATATTCTCCCTCCGAGTTCTCGCGCACGATGACCCAGTCGAGTTCGCCACTATTGACGTGCCGCAGCGGGCTCGTGATTCCAGGTAGCACGCGCGCTGGCCGGACATTTGCATATTGGTCGAAGGGCTGGCAGATGGCGAGGCGAAGGCCCCACAGCGTGATGTGATCGGGCACGTCTGGCGCGCCGACGGCACCGAAGTAAATGGCGTCATGCCCCTTGATCAGATCGCGGCCGTTTTCGGGCATCATCACGCCGTGCTTCTTGTAGTAATCCGTGCCCCAATCGAAGTGGTCGAAGGCGAGCTTGAAGCTGCCGTCACGACTTGCGCAGACACCCAGTACCTTGACACCGGCAGCGATCACCTCGGTGCCAATGCCATCACCAGGGATCGCAGCTATTTTATAGGTCTTCATAGATCGTCGTCTCCAACTCGCGGTTCCGGTCGCGCCTTTAGCCTTGGCGCATTGATGCAGCGATCAAAATAACGGTAGCCTGACACAGCACCAGAGCCGCGTGCATGGATGGTTGGTCCAAGCAAGCGGCTGCGACAGCGGTTGGCGCGACAGATCATGAGCCGAGTTTAACACCAAGCTCTTTCTCGACCCAGTGCGCGGTGCGGTCGAGTGCCTTGGCGAGGGCGTCAAAGATGCTGTTGATCTCGTCCTGGCTGATGATGAGGGGCGGGCATAAGCCGATCGAATCGCCACCGACCGCGCGGCAGATCAGCCCCTCTTCCTGCGCGAACGCGACGACTTTTGGTCCGACGCCCTGGCGCACATCGAAACTCTCTTTGGTGCCCTTATTCTTGACGAGTTCGAGCGCACCGATCAGACCGATGCCGCGAGCCTCGCCGACGAGTGGGTGATCCTTCAGCGCCTTCAACCTTGTCTGGAAGGTCGGTGATACCGTCTGCACGTGGCGCACGATGTTCATGCGCTGGTAGATCTCGATAGTCTTCAAGGCGACGGCGCAGGCGACAGGATGCCCCGAGTAGGTAAAGCCGTGCGCGAACACGCCAAGTTTTTTGCTTTCGTCGACGAGCGCCTGATAGACCGGTTCGGACACCGTGATCGCACCAAGCGGCACGTAGGCCGAGGTGATCGCCTTTGCCATCGTCACCGTATCAGGGCGGATGTTGAACGTCTCGGAGCCCCACCAATTGCCGGTGCGGCCGAACCCGCAGATCACTTCGTCGGCGATGAACGAAATATCGTGGCGGGTAAGTACCGCCTGGATCTTTTCGAAGTAGGTGCGTGGCGGGATGATGACGCCGCCAGCACCTTGCACGGGTTCTGCGATGAAGGCCGCGATGGTCTCCGGGTCTTCACGATGAATCAAGTCTTCCAGATTCTTGGCTAATCTGGTCGCGAAATCCTCCTCGGTCTCGCCCGGCAGTGCGTTGCGGTAGTGATGCGGGCATTCTGCGTGCAACACGCGTGCCATTGGCAGATCAAAGTCGGCGTGAAATATTGGCAATCCAGTGAGGCTCGCCGATGCAATCGTTACGCCGTGATAGCCACGCACGCGGCCGATGATCTTTTTCTTGCGCGGTTTGCCCCGAGCGTTGTTGTAATACCAGGCGAGCTTGATCTGGCTGTCGTTGGCTTCGCTGCCTGAACTTGTGAAAAACACTTTTGACGTAGGTGCTGGAGAAATCTCCTTCACCTTTTCAGCAAGCGCGATGGCCGGCTCATGGCTGCGGCCGCCAAACAGGTGGGTGAATGACAGCTTGCGCATCTGGTCGGCTGCCGCCTGCACCAGTTCCTCGTTGCCGTAGCCGAGGCCCGTGCACCATAGGCCAGCTAGGCCCTCGATGTAGCGCTTGCCGTTGGTGTCGTAGACGTACACGCCCTCGGCGCGGTCGAGCACCAGCGGGCCGCTGACACGATGCGTCGCCAGGTTCGTCGTTGGATGCAGAAGCGTTTCAACGTCGCGTGTTTCGAAATTGGTGAGCTGCCGCATATCCTGGTCCGCCTCGTGTGTTGTGCCGCGTTTCCGCATCAGACTAGCGCCGTTTTCCAAGCGTGGCAAAGTGGCAGCGGGTGACGGTGTGGAATGCTCAAGCCGCGACGATCGGCACCAGAGTACACCGGCCTACCGTTGGGACGTCGTCAAGGATGGGTTGCGCGACTTGTGCTGCCACCGAGGCTTGACGACGATACCCCGAGTGGGTACCAAACGCGCATGCAGCCAGATACCAAGCAGTCCTGCCGCAAACGACTAAATCGTATCGAGGGTCAGGTGCGCGGTCTCGCGCGCATGGTAGACCAGGACCGCTATTGCATCGATGTCGTGACGCAGATTGCGGCAATCCGGGCAGCACTCCGGCGGGTGGAGGAGATCGTGCTGCACGATCATATGGGTCATTGCGTTGAGCACGCGATTGCAAGCGGGAACGCTGACAACCAGCGCGAAAAGATTGCTGAGTTGATGGACCTGCTGGCCAGGACCAATCGCTGAGCAGCGTTGGTGCCGACTGCGAGTCTCTGGCAAGGCCCGGTTAAGTGTTCTGCAATGGCAGTGTCAACACAAACTCGGTTCCTCGCGGGTGACGGGTGACCGTCAAATTGGAACTCAATTGCTGGGAGAAGGCAAAGATGATCCGCATGCCAAGCCCCTTGACCTTTTGGGGATCGAAGTCGGCTGGAAGCCCTGCACCTTCGTCGCGGACGGATACCCGCAGCCCTGTTGCATTGTCCCGTTTGACCTGGACCCAGATATTTCCGCCCTGGCCATCGGCATAGGCGTATTTGGCTGCGTTGGTGACCAGTTCGTTAACAACCAGTGCCAGTGAGATTCCCCGGTCCGTTTCAATCAGCATTCCATGATCGACTTCAATCTGGATTGTGAAACGTTGGTCGATATCGTCCAGATCGCCGCAGACCTGTTCGATATAGAGCCCGATGTCCAAATGCCCGATATCATCATTCTGGTAGAGCCGTTCGTGCGCCCGGGCGATCGCGCGTACCCGATGGGCGGCTTCTTCAAGTCGTTCGGTCAGAACGGGGTCACCGATTTCCTTGGCCTGCAGACGGAACAAGCTGACGATGATGGCCAAGCTGTTTTTGATGCGGTGATTCATTTCCTTCAGAAGAATTTGTTGCCGCTCCAGTGCCGTTTGTAGCTTGCGCTGGACACGTTCGCGCTCGATCCCCATACCGACGATGTTGGCTGCGCCCTGCAAAAAAGCGATGTCATGTTCAGTGAAATCGACCTCAGACCGGCTATCGAGTTCGAGCACGCCAAAGGGTTTGCCGTCGCCCTGCAGGATGACGTTGATAGCGCGTGTCACGCCGTGGTTGGCCAGTAACTCGGACGTTCTGAAACGTTGTTCGTTTCCGAGGTGGTTGGAAATGACTGGTTTGCCGGTCTTCAAGGCAAACCCAGCCGGTGACGCCAGATCTGCGCCGACGCTGGCAACGCCGACGACGCCTGCATCCCAGCCGACGCCAGCCCGAACTAGAAGTCGGTTTTCAGCCGGTAGATATTCCAGGACTTTGCAGAATTCGGCTTGCAAGCCTTCGGCTGACAGCCGCGCGGTTTCGGCCAGCAATTGGTCGATGGTTACCCCCTGCAGGGCAATGACACCGAGTTCGGACAATATTTCCTGCTGCCGGATTCGCTGTTGGAGGGCGCGCAACGTGAGATCCTGGGCAACCGGTTGCGGGCTCGGCTCGACGATTGGAGGTACGTCGCCGGGGATGACACTCATGGATTAACCCTTGTTGCGCCGGGTATGGTACTTAAGTGGCAAACGACGTGCAATGCAGCAAAGCATGGCGCTGTCAAAGCGCCAATCCTAACCCGCAGGCAGCTTGACGGCGTTCCATGCAGTAAAATCGGGGAACTTTGCGCTGTCGACGTAGTTGCGTACTTATGGATAATGTAACAAAGAAATTGGGTACTGGGCTGCAACAGCGGTATCAGGGTGCCCTATGGGTCGCGATGGACTGGCGGATGATAGACGCATTCGTACGGCTCGAAGAGGCCGGTGAACGGTGCGCCCCGCCCGCATCGACGCAGCCCGGGCAATCAGTCCCGCTCCCCGAGAATGGGCCGCCCGCGCTCAACGCACCGGCGAAACCTGCGTCGAAGCGTTGTTGCGGCTAACTGCATTTTTGCCTCCCCCAAGGAATAGCCGTCTTTAATCGCGGCCGTCGAATAGCCAAGCGATCGTGGCATAGTGATGGCGTGACGGAGCTTTGACAGATGATCCCGGGGACCCGTTAGAAGGCGCCGACGGCCTTGTGCTCGCCAGTCGTCAATGGCGGCGATAATGTGACGAGATAAGTCACAAAGGGCTGCCCATGAACGGTCACGCCGACCCGATTGCCCGCATATCGTCGTTGCCGCTTTGGCGCGGATCAGTTCGTGTCCGTCCACTTGACGGTGGCCTCACCAACCAGAATTTCGTCGTCGAAAGCCATGGCCAGACTTTTGTCGCGCGTCTCGGCCGCGACATTCCAGTGCACGGCATTGTCCGGGCGCATGAACTCGCCGCCAGCCTTGCGGCACACGCAGCCGGACTTAGTCCCGCCGTGGTTCACGCCGAGCACGGTATCCTGATCACTGCGTTCATCGAGGGCCGCACCTTGACGGCGCAAGACGTATGCAATCCGGCCAATCTGGATCGTTTGATTGATCTCGTACGCCGCTGTCATCGTGATGTTCCTCGCTTCCTGCGGGGCGGATGCCCGATGTTCTGGGTGTTTCACGTCGTGCGTGATTACGCTCACAGGCTGCGGGGCGAGAGCAGCCGTTACGCTGGCGTGTTGCCAAATCTGCTGGAGAAAAGTGCGCGACTGGAATTAGCCGTCGGCGCCATCGATGTCGTGTTCGGACACAATGACCTGCTGGCTGCCAACCTCATTGACGATGGGCGGCGGCTTTGGCTGATCGACTGGGAGTACGCCGGCTTCAATTCGCCGCTGTTCGATCTGGGCGGGCTTGCATCCAATAGCCAGATGCCCAAGGCACAAGCCGAAGCGTTGATAGCGGCCTACTTCGACCGCCCGATCGATGATGATTTGCGCCGTCGTGGCGCGGCGATGACGGCAGCGTCGCTGTTGCGCGAGGCGATGTGGAGTATGGTGTCTGAGTCCCATTCATCGCTTCCATTTGACTATCAGGGGTACACAGCAGAAAACCTGTCGCGCTTCGCGTTGGCCTATGCCGAGTTCTTGCAACTGGAGACGTTATGAGCACCGTGCCGTCGTCTGCCAAAATCGTAGTCATCGGCGGTGGCATTATCGGCTGCTCGGTTGCCTACCATCTGGCGAAGATGGGCCAAACTGACGTCATTTTGCTTGAACAGGGTCGACTTACCTCGGGCACTACATGGCATGCGGCCGGTCTGGTCGGCCAACTCCGCTCGAGCGCCAACATCACGCAGCTGCTTGGCTACTCGGTGGCGCTCTATGACCGGCTTGAGGCGGAAACCGGACAAGCGACCGGGTGGAAGCGCAACGGCGGACTGAGGCTCGCCTGTAACGACGAGCGCTGGACCGAGGTCAAGCGGCAGGCAACAACAGCACGCTCGTTCGGTCTTGATATGCATCTGCTGACACCGCGGGAAGCGCGTGAACTCTGGCCGCTGATGCAAGTCGATGACGTCGTCGGCGCCGCATTCCTGCCGACCGATGGTCAGGCGTCGCCATCGGATATTACGATGGCGTTGGCCAAAGGTGCCCGCCAGGGGGGTGTCACGATCGCGGAAGGCGTTCAGGTCACCGGCTTCGAGATCGACGGCGGTCGACTGAAGGCCGTGCTGACCTCGGTGGGCAGGATTGCGTGCGAAAAGGCGGTGATTACGGCCGGTCAATGGTCGCGCGCGTTGGGCCGCATGGCGGGTGTCAATATTCCGCTCGTGTCGGTGCAGCATCAGTATCTGATCACGGAGAAAATTGCCGGTGTCGTGCCGAACTTGCCGACGCTGCGCGATCCCGACCGGCTGACCTACTGGAAGGAAGAAGTCGGCGGGCTCGTGATGGGCGGCTATGAGCCAAATCCGATGCCGTGGGCCGAACGCGGCCTGCCTGCAAAGTTCGAGTTTGATCTGCTGCCCAGCGATCTCGACCATTTCGAGCCTATCCTTAAGCTCGCCATTGGCCGCGTGCCGGCGATGGAGACTGCTGGTGTCAAGTCGTTCATCAATGGCCCCGAAAGCTTTACACCGGACGGCAATTTCATCTTGGGCGAGGCACCGGAAGTTCGAGGTGTTTTTGTCGGCGCAGGATTCAATGCGTTTGGCATTGCGTCGGGTGGCGGCGCGGGCATGGCGCTTGCTGAGTGGGTCGTCAATGAAAACCCGCCGTACGATCTTTGGCCTGTCGATATTCGGCGCTTTGGCCGCAACCATCAAGATACCAACTGGGTGCGGTCACGCACCCTTGAGGCCTACGCCCGGCACTACACGATGGCGTGGCCGTTCGAAGAACACATGTCGGGCCGCCCTTTGCGTCGCTCTCCGCTGTATGAGCGCCTGAAGGCGCAAGGCGCGGTGTTCGGCGAAAAGCTAGGCTTCGAGCGGCCCAACTGGTTTGCCGATGCCGTCCACGGCGACGAGCCGCGCGATCACTACAGCTATGGGCGCCAGAACTGGTTCGCGGCGGTGGGCCGCGAGCATCAGGCGGCCCGCGAGCGTGTCGCGGTGTTCGATCAAACGTCGTTTGCGAAGTTTCTGCTCACCGGGCGCGATGCCGAGGCCGCGCTGTCCTGGATCGCTGCCGGCGATGTCACACACCCGCCCGGCCGCTTGGTCTACACGCAGATGCTCAACGACAAGGGCGGAATTGAATGCGACCTGACGGTCGGGCGTTTGTCGGCCACCGAGTTTTATATTGTCACCGGAACTGGCTTTGCGACGCACGACTTCGATTGGATCGCGCGATCGATCCCGAGCGCGCTCGATGCCCGTTTGGTCGATGTGACGTCGGCCTACGCGGTGTTGGCCGTTATGGGGCCGCGCTCCCGTGATCTGCTGCAAGGCCTTACCGACGGCGATCTCTCGAACGCCGCTTTGCCATTCGGCCGAATGACCCGGTTGCCGATTGCGGGCGCTGACGTGTTGGCGCTGCGCGTCACCTATGTCGGCGAACTTGGCTATGAGTTGCACATTCCGGTCGAGTTTGCAGCGGCCGTCTATGATCGATTGATGCATGCGGGGGACGCATTCGGCATCACTAACGCTGGCTACCGTGCCATCGAGTCGCTGCGACTCGAAAAGGGATATCGCGCCTGGGGGTCCGACATCGGACCTGACCATTCTCCGCTGGTCGCGGGGCTGGGTTGGGCTGTCAAAACCAAGACGGCGCAGCCGTTCCAGGGGCGCACTGCGCTCGAAGCCCAGTCAGCTAAGCCTTTGCCTCGGTTGTTCGCCGGATTTACGACCGCTCCAGACATCGTTTTGCTGGGGCGCGAGACAATCTTCCGCGATGGTCAACAAGTCGGCTGGCTGTCGAGCGGCGGCTTTGGCTACACCGTAGGGCAGTCGATCGGTTACGGCTATGTCCGCAATCTTGAACGCGGGGTTGATCGTCAATGGGTTTTGAGCGGACGCTATGAACTGGAGGTTGCGACAACGCGTGTGCCAGCGCAGATAACGCTCGAACCGCTCTACGACCCCAGGGGCTTGAAAATCAAAGGCTGACCCAGGCCGCATGATATCGATGCCGCGTGTCGCGCCACTGACATTGCCGGTCGTGTAATGGCCTAGACGGCTATCGACAGATCAGGCAAGCCACCCGAGTGTCGGGGCGGTGTCTTGAACGTGCCGGCCCCCGGCCGTTTCAATGAAATTCTGCCGTCCGGCACAGCATCTGCGTTGCGCCAGTCACCGAGCATACGATGCCTACCACGTCGGCCAATACCGCAGACTATATCATCGTCGGCGCGGGGTCGGCTGGTTGCGTGCTGGCCGCGCGGTTGTCCGAAGATGGCCGCAACCGCGTTATCGTCATCGAGCACGGCGGCACCGATTTCGGCCCCTTGATCGCCATGCCGGCAGCACTGTCGTATCCGCTTAACATGGTCCGCTACGATTGGGGTTTTCGCACCGCACCCGAGCCGCATCTGGGCGGTCGTTCGCTCGCATGTCCGCGCGGCAAGGTGATCGGCGGATCGTCGTCGATCAACGGCATGGTCTACGTGCGCGGCCACGCCCGTGATTTTGATACGTGGGCACAGATGGGCGCCAGTGGATGGTCGAGTGCCGATGTGGCACCCTATTTCGATCGGATGGAGACGAGCCACGGCGGCGAGCCAGACGCCAGAGGCACCGACGGCCCGCTGCATGTGACGCGCGGGGCAATGACCAATCCGCTGTTTGCAGCCTTCATCGAAGCCGGGCGGCAAGCCGGCTATCCGGTGACTAACGATTACAACGGACGCAACCAGGAAGGTTTTGGCGCGCTTGAACGCACGATCTGGCAGGGGCGGCGCTGGTCCGCGGCCGATGCCTATTTGAAACCAGCCTTGAAGCGTGAGAACCTGCGCGTGGTGCGCGGGTTTGCCCGTCGGGTGACATTCGCTGGTACCCGTGCGGTCGGCGTCGAGATCAATCGGGCAGGTGGCATCGAGACGTTCACCGCGGCTCGCGAGGTCATCATTGCCGCCAGTGCGATCAATTCGCCGAAACTTCTCATGCTGTCCGGCATTGGGCCCGCCGCTGAATTGACCGAACATGGGATTGAGACGTTAGCGGATCGTTCCGGTGTCGGCCGTAATCTGCAGGATCATCTCGAGGTTTATGTCCAGTATGCCTGCCTGCAACCGATCACGCTCAACGCTAAACTCGGCCTGCTGTCGAAGGCAGTGACGGGCGCGCAATGGCTGCTCACCGGCCAAGGTGATGGCGCGTCGAACCACTTTGAGGCTGGCGCTTTCCTGCGCTCCGGACCCGACGTCGAGTACCCCGATATCCAAATGCACTTTTTGCCCGCTGCGGTGCGCTACGATGGTCACGCGCCGCAAGCTGGCCACGGCTTTCAGGTGCATGTCGGGCCGATGAGGTCTCGGTCACGCGGGTGGGTCAAGCTCGCCGCACCCGATCCGGCGGCGCCCCCGATCATTCAGTTCAACTATATGTCGGACCCGAGGGACTGGAGCGAGTTCCGTCATTGTGTGCGGGTGGCGCGCGACGTAGTGCGGCAGCCGGCATTGGCGCCGTTCGCAGGCGCGGAAATCGCCCCCGGTGCTGCGGTAACGTCCGACGCCGCGCTTGATGAGTTTTTGCGGGGCGCTATCGAGAGCGCCTACCATCCGTGCGGAACGGTGCGCATGGGCGACGCGGGCGATACCCGCGCCGTCGTCGATCCGCAGTGCCGCGTGATTGGCGTCACCGGCTTGCGCGTCGTCGACAGCTCGATCTTTCCGCAGGTTACCAATGGCAATCTCAATGCGCCATCAATGATGGTGGCCGAAAAGGCAGCTGATATCATCTTGGGAAAACCGCCATTGCCACGCGCTGAAGCCAGATCAAAGTATTAATGTGATCTGACGGTGCAGAGCGCCGTGTCGATGATATCGAGAGCTTGCAGCATCTGTGACTCGGTGACGGTCAGCGGCGGCGTCAACGTCAGCACGTTGCCCATCGTGGTTTTGAACGACAGGCCGTGATCGAGCGCACCATACATCACGGCTTCGGC
>JANNRP010000043.1:0-5754 GCA_031401535.1 Hyphomicrobiaceae bacterium
CTGATCCGCGTCGGCGTGGATCTCTACACCGTGGGCTTCATCCTCGGCCACAAGAGCGCGGCCAGCACCAAGCGCTACGCCCACCACGCCACCGCCCAGGCCAAGGCGGCAGTGGCCCGGATGGGCAGGAAGTTACCAGACTCCCTGGCAGAAAAAAGCCGCCCGAAGGCGGCTGCATAGGGTAGTTTTCATAGGTGGAGGCGCGGGCCGGAGTCGAACCGACCTACACGGATTTGCAATCACACGGCGCGCAGGACGCGCAGTTTTAGTCTCACTCGTGCGCCCTGCGCAACGTGCGCGGTCTGCGCGCTGCGGTGGGCGGATTTTTACCAGACAGTGCGCGGGCTTCTGGGCGCTCTCGTCAGGCTCTTCCGTTTGGCCGGTGGCTCCACTCGATCGGCTCGATCCGCACCGGTTCAAGACGCGGGCGCGGGAAACGCGGGTTCCCCGCTTATGCGGGATGTCAAGGCGGGTTAACGAGCCGCTCGAATGCGGGGCTTGCCTGGCCATTCTTGGGTTCGCTGGCGCACAGTCGAAGCCAGGTCAATCCGGTACGCTTGACCTGCTTTCGTTCAACGGGAGACAGCCATGAACATCCCCCACCTGCTCGCCGCGGTCTTGCTTGTGGTGTCGGCTCATACGCATGCCGGCGGTTTCGCCGAGATCCTGATCACCAACATCCGCACAGGTCTCGACTTCAACGGGCAGACCACCGTCTTTAGTGATGTTGATGCGAGTCACGTCTTCCGCACAACCGGCGGCGAGTCCTTTGTGAGCGGAACGGGCGTCAATGTGGTTGCGCCCGATGTCCAGATAGGACACCTCTACTGGGCTGACTTCAGCTACACCATCACCGTTTCTGACGACGGGTTGCCGGCGTCTGCGCAGCGGTACTGTCAGCCCGCGTCCCAAGCGCTGTGCGTCGCAACCGACGGCCATGAAATCTCGTTCGCGCAACTGCGAGTGAACTACAACGATGGCCGGCAAGACCAGTTCTTCCGGCGTCGCGGCGGCGACAGCCCGACACTGCAAACTCATGCCGACGGCGAGGCCGAGCTGCTGACACTTTCCGGCGTTGCGCGTGGGTCGATCGAAATCATGCATATCAATCCGCTGGGGCAACCGGAGAACCTCTTCGACTCCATCTTTGCAATAACCTACTTGTCGGCGCTCAATGACGGCGTGTCCCCAGTCCCGGAGCCGTCGACGTATCTGCTGATCGCGGTCGGGCTGATGCTCATCGTTATGGCAGCGCGGCGCTCTTGACCGCAGTGGAGTACGGGTTGTCCGCCAATCCGGGCGCCCGCTTGAAGCCCCACGCGTACATCTGCCCGAAGGTGGCGTTGTAGGACCAGCCAGCGTCCTTGTACTGGTTGTAATTCTGCAGCCCGTTGTCCTTGAACGCCCGCTGGATGTAGTCGGTGATCACCGCACCGAAGTTCGCGCTTTGCAGGTAGGTGAACCAGTTGACATACATCGCCGGGTATTCGCTCGTGACCCATGTGTAGCTGTGGGTTCCGCTTTGTGACCCGCTGGTGTTGATCGCAGCCCCACCTTGCGTGGCACAGACAGTGAATGTGCGTGCGTCAAGGACGGTTTTTACAAACACTGACACACCCGAAGGAAGCCCTGTCGGGAGTGCGCCAGTGGTCGCGAACTTTACCGGCAGCCCTGCAATCGTTCCATGCGGATAGACCAATCCGGTGTCTGGATCTATGTCAGACCTAGACACCACGCATGGCGATCCAATGGACACCGTGGCCGCAGCGAACCCAGGCAGCCCCTGGAACTGCGCGAATTGCTGCCCCGCCTCGTAGGTGTAGATCGGCAGGCCGGGCTTGAGTGCGTGCGCCGACGCAACGTAGCTCGCCACGAGACTTGCCCACCGGGTAACGCCGAGTGTCCAGTAGGAATCCCACGTTGCGTTAGACCACGTCGCGCCACCGTTCGCGACAACGTGCGCCGGGTACCAATCAGTCGCTGTGCCGTCTGGGGACGGGTTCACGTATGGGGCAATCGCATCCCCGTCGATGATGTCCATCCACTGCTGCCCTTCCCCTGGCAGGCCTTCGCCGGTCGGGATCGTGTAGGTGTAGCTTCCACCCATTGCGCCGAAGTTTGCAGTCTGTCCGTCGCCTAAGCGATAGCACATGTCACGGGCGAACACTGCTTCGACGGACTTGAACAGCTTTGCCTGCCAATAGGCAGCCCCGGCGGCAGCGTTGAGCCTGGACCCGGCCGGGGCTGAAAAGATTTGCTGCATTACGTTCAAGCTGTAGGGAACACTTGAATTCCATTTCTCCAATCCGCAATGCGCGGCGACTGTCGCATCCGGGTCGGCGGCATAGATCGCGGCGACGATCGGGTCCCATAGCGTCGCCGGATCATAGAGCTTCGTGACTTCTCGCGCATTGCCGTAGCCGGCCGATGTCCAGTTCTCGTTCACCGTCTTGGTAGCGCCGCCAAGTGTTGCGCTCGCCGTGAACGTGCTGGCGCTCGGCACTGTCTTGACGTAGTAGATGGTCGCCGCCTCAAAGGAACTGGGGTGCGGTGCGTCCCGCATGTTGTAGCCCCAGAAGATGATCCGGTCGTTGACCGACAGGTTGTGCGGGCAGACTGAATTGTCAGCTTGAGCGTGGGTCGTGAAGAGGTTCCCAGCGACAGCTGCGTCGAAAGAAAACGTGTCGTAGCACAGTGGCACGTTGAACCAATGCACGGCGCCTACTGCCTTGCATAGTTTTGCACATACTGAATACGGCACCACCGGGCTCCAGCGCATGTTGGCCTCGGTGGGCAATTGCGAGTACTGGGTGATGTTCGGCCCGAAGTCGGAAGAGTTCATTCCGGTCCAGTCCGAGAACTTCAGGCACTTAACGCCCGCCAGGTCGGCGAGATAGATGGGGTCGAAAATTTCGCCTGCGTCGTGGCTCGCTTTCAAACTCGACTTCCCGACGTACAGATCGGTAATATTATTGATAGTAGATCCGGTGTTGTTTTTGACGTGCACGCGCAGCCATATATCGTATGGGTCACTACCTAGGTCTGCTTGAGTAAATTGCGCGGTTGGGGAACCAGAATTAGTGCCTTGTGAAATACCGCTAACACCAGTTGACCCTGCAGGGAATGAAACCTCGCAATACGCGCCTGACGCGGTTGTCGCTATATACGTGCCAGGCGGAAAGTATCCAAATTGATCGTCCAGATCAAGAATCACATTCAAATTTGCAGACGCACCATTAGGAAGTGACGCGATGTGCCCAGTCACTGCATCGAATGTTACCCCGCCAGTCTCGGAGTAGAACCCGCCACCAGAGCGGCAGAGGTTGATGAACGGGTAGACCCCACCGTAGTACGAAGGCGTAGTCAGATTGCTTGACCAGCCTTCGATCGGCAGCCGATTGGAGGGGGTCGGTGGCGGAGCCCCACCAATTCCTCGACGTTGTCGAGCGCGTAGGAGGCTCATGATCTACGCGAAAGACGCGACCGCAAAGGTGCTGTTGAGGGTCGTCGACCTAACGACGAACGCCGCGTTCGGGGTGTCAATCGTCCACGAGGCCCCAACAGTCACTCCATAAATCGTATCTGCGCCGTGATTGGTATCCGGCACCTCCGTAGACAAATCGTAGGCGGGCGCCGGAGCGTTGCCCTTTCCAAAGGCAAACATAAAATCATCCTCATCGACAGTTATCGTCGCTGATGGATTCGCGGACCCGTTTCCTGTGGCTGTATCTTTGGCCGCAGTCGAGGACAATCCTGTCAATCTCCACACAGCCATCGACGACCACGCAGCGCCTGACCAGGTAATTACGACATTCTGGGCTCCGCTGCCAGAAGCAACTACCCCGCTGTAAACAATCGCTTGGTAGTCCGAGACTCCACCCCCATCTACCAGAGCGTTCTGCGTGAGTGTGACGCCGTTCACAACCACACTGGTAATGGTCAGAGCCCCGCTGGCTAGCGTCGCCCCGACAACGATCACTCGATCAGCCGCCGCGGCGCCAATATCAATCGAGGCCGTGTGAACTGCTGACCCAATATCCTGCGCGGCTTTCCCGCAGAACGACATCGTGGGGGCGACGTATATTCCGACATCCACCTTGAGCGTCGTGAAAAACGTGTCGAGTGCTGCGTTGTAGGTCGCCGTCAGAACGTCGAGTTTTCCAGCACCGGTCGATAGCGTCAGAGAATCCGCCGCCGCTTTTTTGAACCGCGTCGGCAGGGTCAATGTGCGCGAGCCGGTGCCGTCTTGCTTGATCCACCAGGTATAGACGCCGCCGTCTTGCGCATTCGTTGGACCCGCAAGCGATCGATTTCCAGCGAGTGTCACGCTTGCTTGAAGGGCAAGGTCGAGATCGGTACTGATCGTCGCGCCGTCAGTCAGCGCCTGGATCGTGGTGTTGGCGCGCGGTGTACATGAGGTCCACGTTGTGCCGTTGCTGACTGCCTGAAAAGTCTCGCTTGGCCCACAGGAAGCCTTGAACCCTGGCGGCGTTGTGACATTGGTGAAAGTCACAAACGCAGTTCCGCCATTTGTCAGTTCGATGATGTCGCCCGAGGTCTGCGTTGACGGGAGTGCCTGCGCGGCGGTAGAACTGCCGGTCCAGGTCAGGTGCCGATTCGCATGCGCGGCTTGCGTGAGGGTGTTGGCACCGGTTATTGCCACTGCCCCAGCAGCCCCGCTGCCAAGCGGCACCAAGGCAGTTCCATTGCTCTGGTAGCGCCCGAAGGGGGCCACGTCTAGCCGGTACGTCGCCTCGGTGTCGGCCAGCATCGCGGCGGTTGGGCTGTCTCTCTGGGCCGCGGTGATCGTCACAATTTCGCCGTCCACGTCGGGCTTGGCATAGGCAGGATTGACCCATGTCACCAGCCCGGCCGCCAACAGCTGCAGCCCGTCGGAATCGCTGGCGGCGAAATCGGCATCGCCGGGGTTCTTCAGGCCGCCCTGATACCGGAAATTGCGCACCACGTGCACGGTCATCGTCATGGCGCTGGCCCTTCCTTGTTCGCACCGTCATCGTTCCAGCCTTGCGCGGACATGTTCAGTCCGCGCGATGTCCGCGCGCGGCTTTACGGCGCCGGCCCTCTGCCGTTCGGTGCCGGCGGCCGGCGGCTGAGCTCGCCGATCACCACGTCTTTCGCGCCGCTGGAGCGGCTGGAGCCGTAGCGATGGTCGTAGCGGGTGCCGAACTTGGCGACGATGCCGCCGACGATGGTGACGAACAGGCCAATCAACGTATCGGCCGGCTTGCCGAAGTAGGAGAGCGCTCCGATCAGGCTGGCGATGACGAACAGCAGCACCGCCACCATCCAGACGATGGAACGGGTGAGGAACACGTCTTGGTCGTTCGGGTCGGCGCGCGCGCGCTCGGCGGCGGCCTGGCGCGAGGCTTCTTCGGCATTCCACGCCTGCTGTTCCCAGCCGGCCATCTTGTCGAGCACCGGGGCCAGACGGTCGATGGTGGCCAGCGTCTGCTCTTCGAGCTGGCGCAGGCAGGCGGGGTCGGTGCGGGCGGCGACCACGGCTTCCAGCGCGTCGCTCTTGCCGGTGAGCACCTGGGCGGTTTCAATCACGCCGGTGGCCACCTGTTCGGCGATCTCGGGGTTGTCGGTGTGGCGGGCGACTTCCTTGGTGATTTTTTCGCGGGCCAGGGGGGTGAAGACGTTGATCAGGCTCTGGGCGAGGCCCCAGAGCAGGCTGCCGGCTAGGGGGGCCATGGGGGGCTCCTTGGTTGTGGTGGGGGTGGGGGTGGTGGG
>JANNRP010000044.1:0-9786 GCA_031401535.1 Hyphomicrobiaceae bacterium
CAATGCCCATCGCTGCCATTAGCGATTGGCAAGGTGCAAACCGGTGGTAAAGCGCGATTCCAGCACCGAGCCAGATGTCCTATCAATCCTGACCATATAGTGTCTGTTCGACCGTCTTCGAAGGTCCGTAAAGCAGTTGCACCGCCTTGATGTCCGAAGGTTGTAAATTTTGCAGCCGTTCGTCGTAGCGGTACGCCATGATATGCCCTGAAGTGCTGGGGTGGTCGAGGCCGATGGCATGACCAATTTCATGAATGAATACATACCGTAAATCATAGGTGTCCAGATTTCCGTCAAATCCTATCTTCCAGCGTTCCCGCGGGTTCAGACAAATGTAGGCCTTTTCTATCGTCGCAATGACAACGTCACCTTTGCTTGTCGTCGCCTGTTCGTTGCGCTCGATCTCATCCTGTCCCAAAGCCTTAGCGACAGGAGAGGTTCGGCCCAACCCGCTTCGATAGCTCAAGTTAGCAAAAGCCTTTCCCTTTGGCTCCGCTGTCGCTCCAACAATAATATTGGCCCGTTGGATATCGTAAACTTCAATGAACGTAACATCGGCTACTTCTTGCCACGCAGCTAAGGCGGAAACGAGTTGTATTTGAGCTGATGCTTGGGAAATGCCAGCCGAACTGGTCAAGATATCAGCGAAGGAGTTCATCGACTCGCAGTTGTCCCGGCTCAGCGTTTTCAGGTCGCTCGGGACTATATATGCCCTCGTTAGAACGGCATAAGTGATCACCGCGCCAGAGCCCGATATTGGCGATCCCCATTTGAAAATTTGCCCATTTAGCTGAATCAAAGCACCGGCGCTTGCCACATCCGCACACGCCAAAAACAATCCTGCAATCGACACAAATATCCTGTTCATGGAGTATCCCCCTCCAATTGTCATTTTCCGCCCCCTGATCGACTCAGTCCCCCAATCAGGAAGTACCACTAGTTCACATTTGATCGGTATAGGCAACCCAGAGAGGGGGCACAGGGTGCCGCGTGCTTCACTATTGCGACGCTGTCGGTGCTCGCCGTGCGATGTCAAAAAACCATAATATAGAATGGGCCGCTGGAGGGATTTTGGCTCATCGTCCATCCCAATAGGAAAGGGCAAAATCAACTGTGACTGACACATCGTCGAGCCAGTCACAACCCGAGCGTCCCGTTCGAAAAATTAGCCACCCGTAACTCATATTAAAACAAGGCCTAATCGGCCGTGCCGCTTTTTATGCTGATCGCCGACATGAAACAGTGGGCAGCTGATTTAGATTGTCAGTAGGAAGATCCAAAAATTCGGAACCAAAATTCAAACCGAACGTTCGGGTAACACTCAGCGAGTTTGTAACCAAGCCCGCAAAGCCCCGACGAGAGGCCACATGCCAGAACAAACGTCAGATCAGAACAGTTCATCCAACAGTACGGTCAGCAGACGGAAATTTATGAGTGCTACGGCTGCCGCGTCTGCCCTGCCGATGGCTGCGGCAACATTTTCAACACCTGCAGCAGCGCAACAACCACCCGCAAAACCAGGTGGAGTAGTCGACGTAACCCTCAACATCAATGGCTCTAATCATAGCCTGACGCTTGATACCCGCGTCACCCTATTAGATGCGCTGCGCGAGCATATCGCCCTTACCGGAACAAAAAAAGGCTGCGATCAGGGGCAGTGCGGAGCTTGCACGGTACATATTGATGGGCAACGCGTGCTGTCGTGTTTGACACTAGCCGTTGCGGTCCAGGGTGCAAAGGTCACAACCATCGAGGGACTCGTGCAGCCGGACGGTAAACTGCATCCGATGCAGCAAGCATTCACAGACTATGACGCGTTTCAGTGCGGTTACTGCACTCCAGGCCAGATCATGTCTGCAGTCGGCTGCGTGACAGAAGGGCATGCCACAAGCGCAAAGGAAATACGCGAGTACATGAGCGGCAACCTGTGCCGCTGTGCATGTTACCCGAACATTGTCGCTGCCATTATCGACGCCAAGAAGCAGATGGGAGCGTGAGATGAGACCGTTCATCTATTCGAAAGCAGAGAACGCCGCGGATGCGGTCAAATCCATCGTTGACACGACCGTTGGACGGGCGACGCACGCCACCAACTATCTTGCAGGTGGCACCACCCTGCTCGACCTCATGAAGCTCGACGTGATGCAACCAGCCAGGCTTGTTGATATTCGAGGTGTGGCTGACGCCAACCTCAAGTCGATCGACGTCACAAAGGGCGGGTTGCGAATAGGTGCCCTGGTGCGGATGACCGATGCTGCCGAACACGTATCGATAATGCGCGACTATCCGGTGTTATCGCAAAGTCTCTGGTTGGCTGCGAGCCAGCAACTACGCAACATGGCGACGATTGGCGGCAACCTGCTGCAACGAACCCGCTGTTCATATTTCCGCGACGTGTCGTTCGCTGCGTGCAACAAGCGCATACCCGGATCAGGATGCGCAGCGCTCGAAGGGGTCAACCGTCAGCATGCGGTCCTTGGTGGCAGCGGGCAGTGCATTGCGACGTACCCAGGTGATTTTGCGCAAGCCTTGATTGCGCTCGATGCCCGCGTTGACGTACTCGGCGCGCGCGGTCCACGGTCGCTGGCGTTCGCGGCATTGCATGTTCCGCCGAAGGACACACCCCAAATAGAAACCACGCTCGAGCCGGGCGATCTAATTACTGCCGTCACCATTCCGGCGGGAGCTTGGACCCGGCGCTCACTCTATCTCAAAATTCGCGACCGAGACTCGTACCAGTTCGCCTTAGCATCGGCCGCGGTCGCGCTCTCAATCGACGGCGGTAAGGTTGTGGAAGCGCGAATAGGTTTGGGCGGGGTGGCGACTGTGCCCTGGCGTGCGCGTGAAGCCGAACTTCTGCTGCGTGGCCGAACCTTAGACGAGGGCTCGGCTCGGGCTGCCGCCGAACTTGCTTTCAAAGATGCCATCCCGCGAAAGCTCAACGCCTACAAAGTTGCCCTCGGCAAGCGTACCCTTGAGCGTGCGCTTCTCGCTGCTTCCGCCATGGAGATTTGACATGAATGTCGCCGCTCCCACTCCTAAGGAAAATATGGGTCAGTCAGCGGTCCGCGTCGACGCGCGCGCCAAAGTGACCGGCACGGCGCAGTACGCATCTGATGTTCCAGTCGCTAATTCGGCCTATGCCTACTTCGTGACCAGTGCAATCTCAAAGGGTCGGATCACCGCGATTGACCTGAGTACGGCGAACACGGTCCCAGGCGTCCTGCACATCATCACGCATGAAAACGTCGAACCGCGCGGCAAGGCTGAATTTTTTTCAAATGGTGGATCTGCGTCGACTACCATTCAGCCGCTTGTCAGCACCGATATCCATCACGATGGCGAAATAGTAGCCGTCGTATTCGCTGACACCTATGAGGCCGCTCGCGAGGCTGCGAACAAGGTCACTGTGTCGTTCGTGGCCGTGCCGCCGTCCGCACTCATCGACTCTCCGGGCATAACGACAGTTGAAGCGGCGAGTGTCTCTCCGATGCACAAAGATCCCAGCGTCGGCGCAATAGCCGCGGGTCTTGCAGCGGCCGCAGTGGTCATCGACGCAACCTATGGCACACCCACTCAGCATCACAACCCGATCGAACTCTTTACGACGACGTGTGTTTGGAATGGCGACGAACTGACTGTTTATGAACCCAGCCAATTCGTCTCCGGTTTCCGGTTCGGTCTCGCCGAACAATTGAAAATAGACCCGAGTAAGGTCCACGTTATTTCCACCTATGTGGGCGGCGCATTCGGATCCAAAGGCGGCATTACACCGCGCACGGTCCTCATTGCGCAGGGCGCCAGAAAACTCCGTCGGCCGGTGAAACTCGTGATGACACGGGATCAGGGCTTTACCATCACAACATACCGTGCCGAGACACGGCATCATATCAAGCTCGGAGCAACAGCTGACGGGCAACTCACCGGCTACAGTCATGAAGCGTGGGAGCTTAGTTCCCGAAAAGACGCTTACTTTGTAGGCGGGAACAAAATTACTGCAGTAATGTATGCCTGCCCGAACATTTGGACGAAAACACACGTCGTGCACGCCGATCGTAACACGCCTGGCTTCATGCGCTCGCCGGCTGAGGTGCCGTATATGTTTGCGCTTGAATCTGCGATCGACGAGCTGGCAGCCAAACTGCGTATCGATCCAGTGGAGATGCGGCGCAAGAACGACACGATGAAGAGCCCGATCAACGGTGCGCCCTATACCAGCCGGTCTCTGATGCAGTGTTATGATGAGGCAGGTAAGGCATTTGGCTGGGCGAAGCGCACACCACAAGTCGGCTCGATGCGTGACGGCGATTGGCTCGTTGGCTGGGGTTGTGCGACGGCGACCTATCCTACCCAGCACAACCCGGCGGCAGTACGGGTTCGGTTGACGTCATCCGGTGACGTGTTGGTGCAGGTTGCCGCCCATGATGTCGGCACCGGAGCTTACACCGTGATCGGTCAGCAGGCGGCGGAACAACTGAATGTGCCGCTTGATAAAGTCAAGGTGGAGCTTGGTGATAGCAAACTGCCGCCAGGTCCGGTGGCCGGCGGCTCGGTCACGACTGCCAGCGTCTGCTCAGTAGTGATCAAGGCCTGTGACCAGATTCTCGCGAAGCTATTTGCCGAAGACGGCAAGGCCCAGCCAAAGCCACAAAATATAAACAACCGACGTGCTGCGCCTGCTACGCTGAAGGCTTATGCTGCGGCCTTCGAGAAAATCGGTCGCCCGATGATCGAGGAGTATGCGGAATGGGTGCCGCCGGGCTCCAATCCGGATGCACTGAAGGGCCTCTATAACGGTAAAGTCGGCATAAGCGGTGGCCCGATGGATGACCGCTTGATGTTCGCGTTTGGAGCTGAATTCGTTGAGGTGCGCGTTCACCGACTGACGCGTGAAATTCGCGTCCCACGCATCACCGGCGCATTTGCAGCCGGACGGATTGCGAACCCCCGAACCGCACGCAGTCAGTTGATGGGCGGCATGATCTGGGGCATTGGCTCAGCGTTGCACGAGCACACAGAAATCGATGAACGATCGGCCCGATATGTGAACGATAATCTCGCCGAATACCTAATTCCGGTGAATGCAGACATCGACCAGCTAGAGGTCATCATGTTGTCTGAAGTCGACGAACAAGTGAACCCGGCTGGAATGAAGGGCCTCGGCGAACTTGGCAACGTCGGCACCGCAGCAGCCGTTGCCAATGCGGTCTATCACGCCACCGGCATTCGTATTCGCGACCTACCTATCACCCTGGATAAACTTCTAAGTAGCCCTTCGTAGAAAGCTGAACGCCATCATCTGCAAGTGAAGTTCAATTCGATGCCTTGGGCATAGATATGCTGTGGGCACAACGCTTTAGGCCACCATTGCAGTCGTCGTATGCATCGGTTCCTTACGTTTCGTTGGAAGAGGTGAACTGCCCTGTTTCTTCGAACCACTTTTAACTTGAGACGACCACCCTGTGAACCGCTCCCCGACACTGGACTAGGCCGAGCTGTAATTTTCCGCTGTTGCGGGTCAGGGCGGGCCGGATGGCCCTGACCGGTCGATGAGCGCTATCGGCGGTTTGTTGCCGATAGCGCTGTGGGGACGAACCTCGTTGTAGTCTTTACGCCAAGCCCCCCGCATTTCACCCGTGCATCGTCCAGGCTTATGAACCAATGCGCGTTTAGAAACTCTGCTCGGAACTTGCCGTTGAACAACTCGATGAACGCGTTGTCGGTTGGCTTGCCGCGCCGCATCCCAACTTGCCCAAACGGGGTACACTAGCTGAAAGAATCTCGGGTCTCTCGCGCAGTGAACCCGCAGCGATTAGGCGAGATCGAACCGATCTGCGTTCATCACCTTGTTCCACGCCGCCACAAAGTCACGCACAAACACCTTTTCGCCGTCGTCACAGGCATAGACCTCTGCAAGCGCGCGCAACTGCGAATTCGAACCGAAGACGAGATCGACCCGCGTGCCGGTCCACTTCAGTTCGCCCGTTGTGCGATCACGTCCCTCAAACACGCTCGAAGAATCCGCGACCGCTTTCCACGTCGTACCCATGTCGAGCAAGTTGAAGAAGAAGTCAGTGGTGAGCGCTCCCGGTCGCTTGGTGAAAACGCCGTGTTGAGTCTGCCCGACATTCGCGTTCAGCATGCGCATACCGCCGACGAGAACCGTCATCTCGGGTGCGGTCAACATCATGAGTTGCGCCCTGTCGACCAGCAGTTCTTCTGCCGAGACGGTATAGGCCTTCTTCTGGTAGTTGCGGAAGCCGTCGGCGGCAGGCTCAAGTACGGCGAAGCTCTCCACATCAGTCTGCTCCTGCGAGGCATCCGTGCGCCCCGGCGAGAATGGAACCTCAACCGCGTGGCCCCCGGCCTTGGCTGCCGCTTCGACCGCAGCACAGCCGCCGAGTACAATTAGATCGGCCAGTGAAACCTTCTTGCCGCTGGATTGCGCGGCGTTGAACGCTTTTTGGATGCCCTCAAGGACGCCCAGCACTTTCGCCAATTGCGCAGGCTGGTTAGCCTCCCAATCCTTCTGGGGACTGAGGCGAATACGCGCACCGTTCGCGCCGCCACGCTTGTCCGAAGCGCGGAACGTTGAGGCAGAGGCCCAAGCGGTCGATACGAGTTCGGCGACCAGAAGCCCCGATGCGAGGATTTTTACCTTAAGGTCCCCGACATCTTTGGCGTTGATCAATGGATGATCCACCGTCGGGACCGGATCCTGCCAGATCAGATCTTCCATCGGAACCTCTGGGCCGAGATATAGGGACTTCGGTCCCATGTCGCGGTGGGTTAGCTTGAACCACGCCCGGGCAAAAGCGTCGGCGAACTCGTGAGGGTTCTTGTGGAAGTGACGCGAAATCGGCTCGTAGATTGTATCAAACCGCAGCGCCAAGTCCGCCGTTGTCATCATCGGTCGATGCGTCTTCGACGGATCGTGTGCGTCAGGGATGAGATTCTTTTCCGCCACATCCTTCGCGCGCCACTGATGCGCCCCGGCAGGGCTCTTCACCAATTCCCACTCATGTCCGAATAGCGTGTCGAAATAGCCATTGTCCCATTTGGTCGGGTTCGGCTTCCATGCCCCTTCGACGCCGCTGGTGGTGGTGTGCACGCCCTTGCCGGTGCCGAAGAGGTTTTTCCAACCGAGCCCCATCTCTTCGATGGCGGAACCTTCGGGTTCACGGCCGACAAGTGCTGCATCGCCTGCGCCATGGGATTTCCCGAAAGTGTGTCCACCGGCGACCAGCGCGACGGTCTCTTCGTCGTTCATCGCCATGCGCGCGAACGTCTCGCGGATGTCGCGGCCCGAGGCGACCGGGTCCGGCTTGCCGTTAGGTCCTTCGGGGTTCACGTAGATCAGGCCCATCTGCACAGCGGCAAGTGGATTATCTAGTTGACGATCACCCTGATAGCGCTTGTCCCCGAGCCAGGTATCCTCGTTGCCCCAATAGATATCTTCCTCCGGCTCCCAGACATCGGCGCGCCCTCCGCCAAAGCCGAAAGTCTTGAAGCCCATTGATTCTAGCGCGCAGTTGCCGGCGAGGATCATCAGGTCGGCCCACGAGAGCTTGTTGCCGTACTTCTGCTTGATCGGCCAGAGCAGTCGGCGCGCTTTGTCGAGGTTGCCATTGTCTGGCCAACTGTTGAGCGGCGCGAAGCGCTGCGTGCCGGTGCCGGCGCCGCCGCGCCCATCGCCGGTGCGATACGTGCCAGCACTGTGCCAGGCCATACGGATGAACAGCGGCCCGTAGTGACCCCAGTCGGCCGGCCACCAGTCCTGCGAGTCGGTCATCAGCGCATAGAGGTCCTTCTTTAGAGCCTCGAGGTCGAGCTTCTTGAACTCTTCGGCGTAGTTGAACGCCGTGCCCATCGGATTGGACAGGAGAGAATGCTGGTGCAGAATCTTGAGGTTCAACTGGTTCGGCCACCAGTCGCGGTTCGACCTAGCCGCAAATGTCGCATGTTTGCCGGTCCCGTGCATGACCGGGCACTTGCCCGCGTTCACAGTATCATTTCCGCCCATGGTGCTCTCCGATCATAACTGCGTTGGTGGACTTTTGAGGCCGCGAGCTTTCAGGCGCGCTGGACATTGCAAACTAATCCACCCGTCCCTGTTCCTAAAGCGCGACTATCGTGACTTCGCTGCACCCCATTCCATCTTTTTCATTCTACTAGAGCCGCCTCATTAGTCTAAGTTTGATTTACTGATTGTGACGATAAGGTGAGGTTATGGCCAATCTGACACTCAAGCACCTCCGCTATTTCGAGGCCTTGGCACGACATGGCCATTTTGGGCGCGCTGCAGATGCTTGTGCAATCTCTCAGCCTGCGTTGTCGATGCAGATCAAAGAATTAGAAGTATCACTGAGTAGAGAACTCTTCGAAAGAGGCGCACGTCTGGTACGGCTCACCAACTTTGGAGAAGAGTTTGCGCCGCGGGTTCGCGACATCCTCCGTTCGGTTGATGAACTTGGCGACTTGGCGCGCGCCTCGCGGGACCAGCTATTGGGACGGTTACGCATCGGTGTGATTCCGACAATCGCGCCCTACCTGCTGCCGACGATTATTGGCAACCTAACGCGATCGAATGCCGGTCTGGACATTCACGTGCGGGAGACGGTAACGCCGAAGCTAATCCAAGAGCTGGTCGAAGGTAGGCTCGACACTGCAATTGTTGCTCTGCCTGTGTCAGAACCTTCGTTGACCGAGGTTGCGCTGTTCACCGAAACTTTTGTGCTGATCCGACCAAGCGAAGATGTCGGAAAGCCAGTGCCAACTCGCAAAACGCTTCGCGAGATGCGGTTACTTCTGCTGGAAGAGGGGCATTGTTTCCGCGACCAAGCGCTGTCGTTTTGCAATATGCACTCAGCACTACCACGGGAATTGCTGGACGCCAGCTCTCTGTCTACACTGGTTCAAATGGTCAGCGCTGGCATCGGTGTAACTTTGATCCCTGAAATGGCCGTCGCGGTAGAAACACGCTCGGCATCTGTTTCCGTAGCGCACTTCAGGAGGCCGCAACCGTCACGAACCATTGGTATGATCTGGCGTAAAACAAGCCCTTTGGCCAGACAGCTACTGCAGATTTCCGAAGTAGTTTCTCTCTCAGCCAACGAGTTGCGCACGCAGCATAAGCCGACATCGGCATCACGTGATCGTCGGATGTAAACGGTATTTTACCGGACGCCAATCTGATGAATATCCGCGCCCCTCGAAGCGGCAACATCGAAGCCATAAGGGCCGCTATTGGCATGCCTACGCGGCTAGTTCCGGTGGGTGAAACCATCAGCAGCGTAGGGTTTGTTTGATCAGCGTTCGCATTGGCAGGGCTGCGTGCGCCAAGAGCGTTTCGATGACGCGGGCGGCAATGCGAGCGACGCCCTTGGTTTTGCGGCGGTCGTTGCGGAAGGCGAACTCGTCGAGATAGGCCTGGAGATGTTTGTCGCCGACTGCACCTCCATGCGTCGCGAGCATCCAGCGATTCAGGTTCGATGTCGTCCCGTGGCAGTTCTGCACGACGTCGTTTTTGGTCCGCTCGGCCTTGGTCTGAACGATCCCCTCATGCGGTCGCTCGCCGAGGCTCATCGCGTTGTAGCCAGCATGGCCGTCGGTTGTGACGGCGCAGTCGAGCACGATCTGTTTATCGGCAAAGTGTTTGAGCGTGGCCACGTCATTGTTGGCGGCGTGGGCGAGGCGCACGCGGCCGCTTGGCTCGGCTGAGACCAGGGTCAACTCTTTGTTCGGGCTCCCCTTTCCGCCGACAAGTGCCTCGTCGATCTGGACGAA
>JANNRP010000045.1:0-4915 GCA_031401535.1 Hyphomicrobiaceae bacterium
CTGAGCAGGATATTGCCGACATCGGCGGTTGGCGTCGCTGTCATCTTCTCAGCACCGACCACGAGGGCGATGCGACCGCGGCCGCTCTCGATGAAGTCGAGCGCTGAATAGAGCGCCGCCGAGCCGGTGGCGCAGGCGTTCTCGACGTGGGTCGAGGGCACATAGGCTAAATCTGGCTCGTTGAGCGCAACGGTGGTGCCTTCGAAGCCTTGTTTTGAAAAGCCGTTGTTATAGACGCCGACGGTGATGGCATCGACATCCTTTGCTGCAACTCCGGCATGGGCGAGTGCAGTTTTGGCCACCCTGCCGACCAGCGATTCAACATCCGGATCTTCGAGTTTGCCAAACGGCGTATGGGCCCAGCCAACGATCGATGCGCGTGACATATGTGTGCTCCTTGGGCTGTGTTGTCATTCATGCGAGGCGCTCACTGAGCGGCGCCCATTGGCAGCAAAAAGAACACGCGCGGGCTGGAACGTCCATAGTCTGCACGCGAAAAACGCTCCTGGCAGACCAAGAGGCCCGCTCTTTACGCACAGCCCCTGCGCCGCGTGTAACCCCATTTCGACATAATTTTGACATGCGGAGCAATGTCTGCGACGCTCTGCCACTTTCAGATGCTGAGCAGATCTGGCGATACGCAATTTGGGAGGCCGAGGGAACGACTGCGCATCAATGCAGCCGACCGCTGGTGGGGAAACGAAACAGGAGGGTTTAATGCGTCTTAAGACTTTGGCGGCAGCGATTGCCGTTGCCGCGGTGACGGTCGCGTCCACCGCCGCGATTGCTCAAGAAAAGAAGGTCCGTCTGCAGGTTGCAGGTGCGTTTCCGTCGGCGACGGGTTTGCTTGGGCCCACACAGCAATATTTCGTGGAAACTTTGCGTAAGGTATCGGGCGGCTCCATCGACGCCAAATTCTTCGAGCCGGGTGCAATTGTGCCGGCCGGACAATATTTTGACGCCGTATCCAATGGTTCGCTCGATTCGGCCTGGACGGTGTCCGGCTTCTTCACTGGCAAGGACATTGCCTTTGCCATGTATGCGGCCGTACCGTTTGGGCCTGAAGCTGGCGAATACATGGGCTGGATGAATCATGGTGGCGGTCGCCAACTCTACGACGATCTGCATGCCAAATATAATATCGTGGCGATGCCGTGCGGACTGATCGCGCCGGAAGCTTCGGGCTGGTTCCGCAAGGAGATCAAGGGTGTTGACGATCTCAAGGGACTGAAGATGCGCTTCTTCGGGCTCGGCGCCAATGTCATGCAGAAGCTCGGCGTTGCGACCCAGTTGCTGCAGGCCGGCGATATCTTCCAGGCATTGCAGCTCGGCACGATCGATGCGACCGAGTTCTCGATGCCGGTCATGGACCTGACGCTCGGCTTCCATCAGGTTGCCAAGCATTATTACTTCCCCGGCTGGCACCAGATGTCGACGATCAACTCGCTCTATGTCTCGAAAGCCAAGTGGGCTGAGTTGTCGGACACGCAGAAGGAGCAGGTCCGGGTGACGTGCGATTCGACCATGCTGCGCCAATTCATCGAGGGTGAATCGGTGCAGGGCAAGGCTATCAAGGAAATCCAGTCCAAGGGCGTGACCCTGCACTACTGGCCCAAGGAAATGCTGGCGACGTTCCGCAAGCACTGGGACGAAGTTGCCAAGGAGCAGGCGGAAAAGAGCCCGGAATTCAAAAAGGCCTGGGACAGCTACAGTGCATTCCGCAAGGAATATGCGGTTTGGAAAGAATACGGCTACCTCAAAGAGTAGTCTGATCCAAACACGGCATAGGGGCGGACCAGCGTCTGCCCTTATGCAATATTTTGTAGCGTGGGCCGAACATTGTTCGGTCCGCGCTTTGCTTGAACATATTGTGCCAAGGGACGTGAGGTCATCAGCCTCACGACGGGGAACTGCATGAATGCCTTGCTCGGTATCGCCAATGGAATTCAGAGTTTCTTGCGCGTATTGGCGCACACCACTGGTTGGCTGCTCGTCGTATTGATGTGCGTGACCTGTGTCGATGTCGTGGCTCGCAAACTGGCGCCGGTGTTTCCAGACACCCTCGCGTTCTTCCCGTTCTCGCAATTCCAAGAACTCGAATGGCACCTGCACGCAGCCGTGTTCTCATTTTGGATGGGCTTCAACTATACCATCAACGCCCACCCGCGCGTTGACACGTACATTGGCTCGGCACCCGCCCGGCAGCAGGCGCTGCTTGAATTCTGGTGCTGTCTGATCTTTGCGTTCCCGTTCGTTTTGATGGTGATCTATTACGGCTGGGATTTTTGGCTGAGCTCGTACCTGGGCAATGAAAGTTCTGACGCAGCAGTCGGCTTGCCGATGCGCTGGCTCATCAAGGGCGTCTACTACGCCGGCCTCTGGTTGCTGCTGCTCGGCATCATCAGCGTGTTTTTGAAACTCATCGTCGTTCTGTTCGGCGGCCGCTCGTTTGAGCAGGCCAACCTGAAGCTCGGCACCTCCAACGTCGAAGTCTGAGACCAGGCCCAAGGGACACATTCAATGTACGACTTATTTGTCGACAACCTGGCGCTGGTCATGTTCATCGCCATGTTCTTCGTGATTTTTATCGGTTACCCGGTCGCGTTTGTGCTGGGCGGCACCGGACTGTTGTTTGGCGTTGTCGGCTGGTATTTCGATGTCATCAGACTGCAGCAGCTAAGCCAAGTAAACTTGCGCATGTGGGGCGGCGTTGCGTCCGATCCCGTGCTTGTCTCGATCCCCATGTTCATTTTCATGGGGGCAATCCTCGAGCGCAGCGGCACGGCAAAGGATATGCTGTCGGCAACCGAGATACTGTTGAAGCGCGTGCCGGGTGGCTTGGCTGTGGCGGTGATGGTCATGGGCACGATCCTGGCAGCCCCGATCGGCGTTGTCGGCGCCGCGGTCGTGTTGCTGTCGATTATCTCGCTGCCGCAAATGTTGGCGGCTGGCTACAATAAGCATCTTGCAATCGGCACGGTCGCATCAGCCGGCACACTTGGCATTCTGATCCCTCCGGCGATCATGCTGGTCGTCATGGCCGAGATGCTGCAAACATCCGCTGGCGCTCTGTTCGCCGCCGCCACCATGCCGGGTCTGCTACTGTCCGGCCTCTATCTGGTCTACATCATCGCAATTGGCATCTTCCGCCCCGATATGGCGCCGCGGCTACCACCAGAGTTTGGTCCACAAACGCGGGCCGAGTTCTGGAACACAATGTGGCGCGGACTGGCGCCGATGACGTTCCTGATGATTGTGGTGCTGGGCTCGATTTTCGCGGGCTGGGCGACGGCGACCGAAAGTGCAGGCGTTGGCTGCCTAGGTGCGATTCTGATCGCCAAGATGAACAGCCGCTTGTCATTCAAGATGATGCAGGAGGCAATTGTCGATAGCTGCCGGGCCAATGCAATGGTGTTCCTGCTGTTCTTGGGAGCGACCTGTTTCTCGCTGGTATTTCGGCTGCTCGACGGCGACACGGTGATGCTGAATGCGTTGGCCTTTTTCGGCGTCGATACAAAATGGGAAGTTCTTATCTTCCTGATGGTGCTGGTATTCCTGCTGGGCTTCCCGTTCGAGTGGATCGAAATCTGCTTGATTGTTTTGCCTGTGTTCGTACCAATCCTGTTGAAGCTCGATTTTGCGGATCATCTCGGCGACAAGAGCTACCTGATGCCCTGGTTCGGCACGCTGGTGGCAGTCAACCTACAGACGTCGTTTATGACGCCGCCTTTTGGAGCGACGCTATTTTATATGAAGGGCACGGCTCCACCCGGCATTACCATGTCCGATATCTACAAGGGCATGTACCCGTTCGTTGCGCTGCAAATCCTTGGGCTGGTGCTGTGCATCTACTTCCCCAGCATCGTCCTGTGGTTGCCGAAAATCGCAGGGCTTCTTGACTGACCTTGCTGGACTAGCTTGCCGGACGGCGTGCACTAGCCTCGCTGTCCGGATTTAATCCGCTTTGCTTTGACCCCCAGGCATACGCTGCCCAACTGCCGAACAGTTTGCTGAGGCGGCTTTCGCGGGTGGTGTCGACCTTGACGGCGGCCGTCATGCCGGCGCGCAGTGGTGGCTCGTTGGCGCGCGGCAACAACCGGAACCGCACGGGCAACCGCTGCACCACCTTGACCCAGTTGCCGGACGCATTCTGTGGCGGCAGCAGCGCGAACTCGGCGCCGGTCGCCGGACTGATGCTCTCAACTTCGGCCTCCCAAACGACGTCGGGATAGATGTCGAACGTCACCGTCGCCGTCAGACCCGGGCGAACGTGCGTTAGCTCGGTCTCCTTGAAATTGGCCTCGATCCAGGGCCGGGTTTTGGCCACCAGCGCGAACAAGGTCGTTGCCGTCTTGATCTGCTCGCCCTTTTGAACACGGACGTTGACGGCGACCCCGTCCAACGGCGCGCGAATGACGGTGCGGGCCAGATCGAGTTCCGCCCGTTCGCGCTCGGCCCGTTTCTCGCGCACCAGAGGATGTTCGTCGACTGGCCGTTCGGGTTTGCCGCCGAGTTGGGCTGCCACCCGATCGACCTTGCTGCGCATCACCGCGGCGCGATCCTCGGCGGCGGTGGCGCTGCTCTCGACCTCCTCGTATTTGGCTGATGCGACGATGCCGCGGGCTGTGAGCGTTTTCTGTCGCGCCAATTGCGCGGTCCAGAACGTCACTTTGCTGATCGCTTCCTGCAACTCGGTTTTCGCCTCGTGCCATGTGGCAATGAGCGTGCGAACCTGCCCACGGGTGATGTCGAGTTCGGCATCTGCCTTGGCGAGCGCAACCCGGAACGGTTCGGCATCCAGGCTGAGCAGGA
Source organism: Hyphomicrobiaceae bacterium (assembly GCA_031401535.1). GTDB lineage: Bacteria > Pseudomonadota > Alphaproteobacteria > Rhizobiales > Hyphomicrobiaceae > JAKFWF01. The sequence continues at coordinate 4,813 of JANNRP010000045.1, forward strand.
CGTCGCCTACCTTTACTTGGCTTAGCTGCTGCAGTCTGATGACATCAAAATACCAGCCGACAACGCCAAACAACAGTCCGGTGCCGCCCAGCACAAACGCGAC
>JANNRP010000046.1:0-1729 GCA_031401535.1 Hyphomicrobiaceae bacterium
CCTCGCTTGGTGCCCCGTTCGCGTGCAACAGTCGTGCAATAGCTCACATGGATAGCGTCTGCAAAGCATCGTAAGGACAAAGCTGCCCATTTCTCTGGTTCACCGAAAACTCCACCCTATGCTCACCGATCCCTGGTTCTACGCTGTCGCTATCCCAGCCGTTATGGTGACGGGCCTTTCAAAGGGCGGATTCCTCGGCGGTATCGGCGGCATCGCGGTGCCGGTGATGAGCCTGGTGATATCCCCGGTGCAGGCGGCGGCCATCATGTTACCGATCCTGATCGCGATGGACTGGGTCGGTGTTTGGGCCTACCGGCGCGACTGGAGCGGACCGAACCTGAAAATTCTCGTTCCCGCGGCTACAGTTGGCATCATCGTCGGTTGGAAAACTGCGGCCTATGTAACCGATGCACACGTCAAGCTGTTGGTGGGTGGCATCGGCTTTTTGTTTGCGCTCAATTGGTGGTTAGGTCTGAGGCCGAGGAGCACTGCGCCGGGCGTCGATTGGGCGAAAGGCGGCGTGTGGGGGGCGGTGTCAGGTTTCACCAGCTTCGTCAGCCATACAGGCGGGCCACCATTCGCCGTCTATATGCTGCCACAGCAACTACCAAATGCCGTTTATGCGGGCACAGCGGTGATGTTCTTCACCGTAGTCAATATTATTAAGGTGCCGCCCTATCTCATGCTCGGTCAATTCGACGCAACAAACCTCAAGACAGCCGCCATACTAGCCCCGACCGGTATGCTCGCGATTGCGGCTGGCGTATGGCTGACGCGCCGCGTGCCGCAGGGCCCCTACTACAAGATTGTTTATGGCTGCTTGTTTGCGATCTCCGCCAAGCTCATCTGGGACGGAGCGCGCGGCGTGATCGGCTGACGCACGTTCACCCTTCAGCCTGCATTCACGCTGGTTCAGCAATAGTGCCGCAACTTAGCCAATTCTGCGGCGTTAGATGGTAGACTGCACGCTCGCGGTAGCTAGCCTCGCAAGGGTCTGGTTGGGCCAAATAAAGCCAAGTGCAAAATAATCGACGGAACACAGGGCGGTACTGCGTTAGCCGCCAAGCATAGAGTGGTGCGGAACCTGTTCCGCTAACCACCACGAGAGGATGCGATGACCACCACCGGACGCGTTCTAATCTCATTAGCGCTTACCGCGCTGACGATCGGCGGCACGGCAGCATTTATCATGCGGCCGGCAGCGGTTGAGCAGAAGGCTGGTGGTCGCTGGAAGGCCGATAGCGGCCCTGTGCCCGTGCGCGCCGTCGCGTCTTCCAGTGCGGATGTACCAGTTTATCTCGATGCGGTGGGCACTGCTCGCGCGCTCAATACAGTGTCTGTGCAGCCCCAAGTCGGGGGTAAGATTGTCGAGATCGCTTTTGCGGAAGGTCAGACGGTGGAAAAGGGTCAGGTGCTGGCCCGCATCGACCCGACGACGTATCAGGCAGCGCTAGATCAGGCTTCAGCCAAGTTCACGCAGGATTCTGCTCAGCTGGCGAATGCAAAGATGGACTTAGAGCGATATACTCGCATCCCCGGCGCTATTCCCGTAAAGACCGTTGATACTCAGCGTTCGCTCGTTGCCCAACTTGAAGGGCAGGTAGCGTCTGCCAAGGCGGCCGTCGATCAGGCCAAAACGCAGCTGGGATACACAGCTATCGTTGCGCCGCTCACCGGACGTACCGGTATCCGCCAGGTTGACCAAGGTAACATCGTTGCTGGCTCAGGT
>JANNRP010000047.1:0-2109 GCA_031401535.1 Hyphomicrobiaceae bacterium
TGTGCTTGCGGCGCTGGCCAAGCCAGAGGTTGCCGCGAGTGCTGTCAAGCAGGGCATCGCCGTCAACGTGCGCGGTGCGGATGCGTTCAAGACGTATCTGTCAGCCGAAATCAAAAAGTGGGCCGAAGTCGCCAAAGCAGCACAAGTGCAGGCGCAGTAGTCGTGGTGTCGCCCAAACCGTTTCTGGCATCGCACGACGCAAGCCAGAGACCCTTGATTTTAGCATGATCAGATTGCGCGTTTCGCAACCGATGCTAGAACTACCGCGACTTGCCAGCGCCGTAGAGCGTGAACCGGAGGAAATCATCTATGTTGCGTCCCTATACTCGATCCCATCTCTTGGTCTCTACGTTCTGTGCGATCATTGGCACTACGACCGCCTACGCGGAAATCGCCGTCTCCGCCAACGACGGCAAGGTCAAGCTCGTCAACGGCGTGGTGCAGGTGCTGAAGGACGGCCGTGATACGGTCAGCTTCATCGACCTGTCGGTCACGCCGCCGAAAATCATTGCAGAGATCGAGGCCCCCACCAGCGTTGCGGGCCCGCCGTTGAGCGTCGCTATCGGTCCCAGCGAAGACTATGCGCTTGTCACCGGCGCCATGAAGATCAATCCTGCTGACCCGACGAAGCAGGTGCCCAACAATGCGCTGACGGTCATCGAAATCCCGAAGGCTTCCGGCATCGTGGGATCGCTGAAGAAGGCGGCGGGGATCGGCAAGGCGGAGGCGGTAGCACCGCCCAAAGTTTTGGCAACGCTCGAAGCCGGCGCTGGCGCGGCTGGCGTATCGATCAACAAAGCCGGCACATTGGCGCTCGTCGCCAACCGTTCGGAAGGCACGATTTCAGTGTTCACGATCGCAGGCAAGACGCTGACACCAGCCGGCAAGGTCGATCTCGGCAACAAGGACGCTGGTCCGAGCCATGTCGTCTTCTCCGGCGACGGCAAGACAGCGCTCGTTACCCGGGACAGCGACCACAAGATCGCCGTGCTGTCTATTGACGGTGCCAAGGTCGAATACACCAAGCGGGACATGAACGCCGGTCTGCGGCCCTATGGCCTCGACATCACGTCGAAAGGCGATGTGGCGGTGGTCGCCAACATCGGCATTGGCCAGGGTGATAGTGACACCGTGAGCGTCATCGACATGACGGCCAAGCCGCCGCGGGTCGTGAATACCGTGACCGTTGGTCAAACGCCTGAGGGCATCAAGCTGTCACCGAACGGTAAGTATGTGGCGGTTAGTATCATGAACGGGTCGAATAAACCCGAAGCGTCACCGTTCTACAAGGCTAATGGTGTGCTTCAGGTGTATGCGCGCAACGGCATACAGCTGACGAAGATCAGCGAGCAGCCAATCGGCAAGTGGTGCCAGGGCATCGCTTGGAACAAGGCATCGACCATCATTTTGGCCCAGTGCATGGTCGAGGAAGAAATCTACGTGTTCAAACTGTCCGGTGTCACGTCGACCGGGATCGCCAAGATTGCAACGCTGAAGACCAAGGGTGGCCCGGCCGGCATCCGCACGGTCGAGAAGTAGATATATCGACCAGAGCCCTGGAGCCTTATGCTGCGTGAAATCTACGTGCGGCCAACGGGGCTGATGGCGTCGGCTGGTGTCGCGGCCATCGGCGATGCACCCACTGAAGTGCGCGGCGGCTTTCGCCTCGCAGAGGGTTGGCTCGACTTTACCGCACTCGACATCTTCGAGCGCAACGGTGGTGCAATCGAGCGACGCATCGCAGGACTCGGAGAGTTCTTCGAAAAGGACTGGGGGCGGCGTACGCGCAACGCCGCCGATATGTTCGAGAATCTGATGAGCCCGCGGGCTCGGCTCGCCGGCCTGTCACTCGACCGCCCCCGCATAATGGGCATCGTCAACGTCACACCGGATAGTTTCTCGGATGGCGGGCGGTATGCAACGGTCGAAGCAGCGATCCGTCATGCCAAAACGCTCGATGCGGAAGGCGCCGACATTCTCGACATCGGTGGGGAGTCGACCCGTCCTGGTGCTGTGCCGGTTCCTCTCGACGTCGAGCTTGGTCGGGTCGTCCCGGTGGTCGAGGCCCTGGCTGGTCAGGTCAATGCGCGGTTGTCGATCGACACGCGC
>JANNRP010000048.1:0-13923 GCA_031401535.1 Hyphomicrobiaceae bacterium
CAGCTCTATGTCATCGTGCAGTCGATGCTGATGGATCCAACGACCAGGGATCTGGTACGGCAGCATTACGATGAGACCCACGATATACTGGTATCGTTGTTTAAGAACCAGGATGTTCTGGAGGGTCTTGTCGCTGTGAAAATGTTGATCGAACGCGATTGCCCTTTCGGGGCGTTAAAAAAGATCCGAACACTCTTTGAGATTGAGAATGAGCTTGTGAGTTCGAAGAGCACGCCGGAGCCAGTCAAAGCTCCGGCATAAGGTTGGTTGACTGGTCACGCCCAATGGATTGACGATTTCAATATTAGGCGGCGAATCGAGCCTGCTCACTCCACTTTGCGATCACCTGGGAGATATTCGTCGATGGCACGGGTCGGCTGAACAAATAACCTTGAGCTTCGTCGCAGCCGAGGCTGGCCAAGCTAGCTCGTTGGTCCTCCGTTTCCACACCTTCAGCGGTAGTATGAATCCCTCGGGAGTTGGCGATATCGACAATGGCCCGCACGATTGCTGCTGATGTTGCGCCAGTACCAAGCTTGGAGACAAAGCTTCGGTCAATTTTAATACGGTCGAATGGGAAGCGCTGTAGATAGGCAAGTGATGAGTAACCGGTGCCAAAGTCATCCATAGCAATACGTACTCCAAGCTCCTTCAAGTGCTGGAGGGTTGCAAGATTGGCTTCCGTGTTTTGCATCAATAGCCCTTCAGTAATCTCTACTTCGAGACGCTCAGGTGGAAGGCCCGTTTCAGTGAGCGCTCTCTCAATTGCTGATGCAAGTCCTGGATTAGTGAATTGCATCGGCGACAGATTGACTGCGACGGTTAACCCGTCCGGCCACTTGGATGCTTGTCGACATGCCTCGTTCAAAACCCATTGGCCGAGAACATCGATCAAGCCACATTCTTCGGCAATTGGAATGAATTTATCAGGCGGAATCATGCCCTGAACCGGATGACGCCAGCGCGCCAGCGCCTCGAAGCCAACAATTGAGCTCTTTTGCAGATTGATGATCGGTTGATAGTGAAGCTCAAGCTCGTCGTCGGCTATCGCTTTCCGCAGATCAGTTTCGATCTGCTGACGTACTTTGACATCCTCATTCATTTCCTTGGCGAAGAACCGATAGGTGCAGCGCCCTGCCGCCTTGGCAGCATAGAGCGCCAGATCTGCAGATATTAGAAGTTCGTTGGCTGTTTGACCATCCCGAGGAGCAATCGCAATTCCTATGCTGACCCCAATCAGTAACTGTTGCCCATCAATATCATAAGAACGACTGATGGCATCGACGAGCCGTTGTGCGATGGTTTCAAGCTTGCAGTCTTGTCCACCCACCGCAAGAATTATCGCAAATTCGTCACCCCCAAGGCGGCCAATCAAATCGCACGATCTCACAGATTCTTTGAGGCGTTGCCCGACGGCTTGCAGCAGTCGGTCGCCAACAGCGTGGCCCCGTGTGTCGTTGACCAATTTGAACCGGTCGAGATCCAGATAGAGCACCGCGACATTGCGAGTAGGGTCGCTCGGCGCAATCGCTTGCTCAGACAATATCCGTTCGAGGGCCTCTGTTAGAGTGCGTCGATTGGCGAGCCCGGTCAAAACGTCTTCCGACGCCAGTCGGTCGGCATTACTTTGTGCCAGTCGGCGTTGCGTGATATCTGAAAACGTCCGGACAAAGCCGCCGTCCGCAAGACGAGTGCTACGTACTTCGATCACCACTCCGTCAGGTCTAACGCGCTCGTAAAATGTGAATTTTCCCGCTGCATCTTTAGGACCGTAGATATCGAGCGAACTCACTCCATCCGGCAGATTGGAGCTTGAGAACTCGCCGCGTTGATCCTGAAATGCGACCATCTCATCAAATCGAGGTGGAGCGTGTATATAAGTGAGTGGAAGATCAAGTAGTTCAACGCATTTGCGATTGATGATGGGGATCTCTAAGTCCTTGGTCACCATCATGATACCCTGTGACATATGCTCAAGGGTTAAATGCAGCTGTCGGGTCTTTTGTTTGACGTGCGTCTCCGAAATCCAAGATCGCCGCGCTGCGCATATGATCAGAAGGGAAAGCAGGATACCGACGCTGATCATCAATCGAAGGCTACGATCGGAGTCTCGATAAACAACAGATTGTGGAACGCTGGCGGTCACGATCAAGGGGTGGCCGGTAACCGTTCTGGGTGCAACGAAGTGCGGCATATCCTTGTCGGTAGCGCTATCCCAGAATGCTTCGGTTGCTCCCTTATTCACGTGCTCCATGAGTTTCGAGCCAGTGAGGTTTTGTCCCAGCATAAGTCTCGTGTCGGCGTTGCCACCGACGGCGCGCACGACTCCATCGGTTCCGATGAGTGAGAAGGTTGCTCCAGTCCCTAGGTCGATGCGACCATAGAACTTCTTGAAATGATCGGGATTGAATGACGCAACCACGACACCTCTGAGCGCGCCATTGGGCGTTAGAAAGCGACGCGTCAACTGCACGGACCACTTGCCACTCGCGCGGCCAATGAGCGGTTTGCTGATGAAGAGTTCGTCGGTCTCTCGTCCGACATGAAAGCGGAAGTGTTCGCGGTCGCTTAAGTCCGTTGGTGGTGCGGGTTGAGGGCCGACATTCGATGCCCGCATGATGCCGTTCGCGTCGATGATCGCTACTTGAACGATCAATTCACTCAGAATATCCGTTGTGTTGACAATTTTATTGAAGTCTGCCGACTGATCCGCGTTGGATATTGAGCGACGCAGATACAGCAGCGCTTTGTCCATTTCTCCAATGGATCGCAGTACATTCTCCTCGAATAGTAGAGCAAAATTCTGCAGGTCACGCTTAGTACCGTCAACATCGATTGTGCGATTTTCTGCGTGCTTGGCGAGAATACTGACCCATAGCAAAACTACCATGGCGCTCCCGAGTGTCGCCGAATTGAGCCACGACCTGGGGTGGCGCAGAAAAGCGAATAATGCGGTTCGCGGAGGTATCGAAAATTTCATGTGCTCAGTCTCCGAGACCTCGTCGCCAGAGCCAGTAATAGGACGCAAGCCCCCGGTGGGGCAGCAACGTGTTCGTTCAATACAGGCAGCGCGACTGAGGATTGAGATATGCTTATCGGCATAGCGTGGCGAAAGCCTTCATTCCGGATCAGTTACGGAACGACAGAGTGACATCATGTCATCGAGAGCCGAAGCATGCTTCGATCTCGATCAGTCGTCAGAAGACTATGCATCGATAGATGAAACAAAACCTTAACCAGTAAACCAGAGAGCCGTTCCAGGAGCCGCGTAAGGCTATCAGTCGAAATTTCTGCAGCGGTGCACCGCTTACGAAAGCTTGGCGCAAGGTTGATGAAGTAGTGCGGACAGATAGTTGAGAGGTCGACCCATGAAATACATCAACTATCCCGTGGCAGATCCGGATGGGCGTCCTGCACCTGTTGGTGTTCGTGTTCTTCCATGCGGCGACTCCGCATTGACTGTGGAGTTCGGTGATGTCATCGATCCGGCCCTGAACGAACGGGTCCGGGCGCTGGACGACCTCGTAAATACCGGCGAGCTGCCCATCCTCGGCACGATCCCCACCTATCGCTCTTTACTCATTGAGTACGATGGGACGCTCATTGCTTACGCGCAGATATCCTCGTCGATTCTTGCGTTGTGCACGACGCTAGCGAAAGTATTGAAGCCGGGGCGGAATTGGGAAGTACCTGTCGCCTACGGAGGAACATTCGGAGCCGATCTCGCAGCGTTAGCCGATCGCCATGGCATGACGGCCGAGGAATTGATCCGCCGTCATAGCAACTGCCAGTATCTTGTCTACATGATCGGCTTTGTGCCGGGGTTCACATACCTCGGCGGGCTTGATCCGGCATTGGCAACCCCCCGGCTACCGACCCCTCGCAGGAAGGTTCCTGCTGGTTCAATTGCCATTGGCGGTGAACAGACGGCCATTGCCTCGGTCGAGGCGCCAAGCGGATGGCATCAAATCGGCCGCACGCCGGTTCGCGCCTTTGCGTCCACTCGCGATCCCGTATGTCTGTTCGCGCCGGGAGATACTGTCAGTTTTCTTCCAATATCGGAGGACTCCTGGTTGTCCCTGGCTCAAGCCGCCCATAGCGGTCAGACTGTTGCCCGTCAGATCGCATGAGTGAACTGTTGGTTGAAAGCTGCGGGCCGTTGAGTTCAATCCAGGACACGGGGCGGAGCGGTTGGCAGAAGATCGGACTGCCACGCTCAGGGGCACTCGATCCCTTGGCGCTTGCTGCGGCCAACGCGCTCGTGGGCAATGCCCACTCAGCGCCTGCAATCGAGCTTCTACTCAGTGGCATTACGCTGCGCGCCTTGGAAGGTGGTGTATGCCTCGCCTTGGCGGGTGGCGAGTTCCCTATCAAGCGCGATGGCGAGCCCATTGCCACGCATCAGTCATTTGCTCTGGCCCGGGGGCAACAATTGGTAATCGGCTCCGCCCGTAAAGGCGTCTGTGGGATGCTCGCCGCACAAGGTGGCTACGATGTCAAAGAAGTGCTCGGCTCCACCTCGTTGCATGCCCGATCAGAGGTCGGCGGCCTGGACGGACGTAATTTGAGGCCAGGAGATCGCCTGCGGCTCAAGATCAATGCGGAGCCTCGTGTTGAAATGCGCATGGCGTCCATCGCCAGCGAGCGTCGGGGACGAATTCGAGTGGTACTGGGTCCACAATCAGATTATTTTTCAAATGCAAATCTCAATATATTTATCAACTCGGCTTTCACCGTCCGGTCCGAATGTGACCGCATGGCGTATCGTCTTGCTGGCCCGGCAATAATTACACAACGCGGTACGAACTTTGTTTCCGATGGTGTCGCAGAAGGTTCAATTCAGGTCGCTGGATCAGGTCAGTTAATTGTTACGCTGGCGGATCGACAAACAATAGGCGGCTATCCGAAGATCGCCACAGTCATTACGGCAGATTTATCGACATTTGCCAATTGCTTGCCGGGTGACGAGGTGCGCTTCGAAGTTGTTTCGATCGAGCAGGCTCAAGCCGAGCTTCGGCGGTTTCGTCAGCGTATCGCATTGATGAAGACTGAAGTGCAGCCCCGATCAGTGGTCGAGGATATCTCATATAGAGCGGCCATTGACTCGATGGCCGGCAATGCCGTCAGCGCCATGGATTCCGATACCTGGCAACAATGATCGCAACCGGTTTTCTACTCGTCTTCAGTATCAACGGATAAGCAGAAAATAGGTTTGATATATGTTATATGTAGAAAATAATATCTATAAAAATAGCATTGCAACTCAGGTGCATTTCTTATTATTAATGTTTCGTTAACTGAAGTTATTCACTGATAGACGTCACTGCAAACAACTCAAGTCAAGTGTTTGCACTTACAGAGATCATCGTCATAATTGTAGATAGGTGCCCGATGTCGCGTCCGTTTTCTCGGTTAAATTGCTCTGTGACTAGAAATACAAATAAATCAAATGTACCGTTGGATGTCGAAGTCGTACTAAAGACATTTAATACGTGGTCATACAAGCGCGAACAACCTTCTGACCTAGAATTATTGAAGCAGGTCGTCAAACATAGCATTGATCACAATGTAGCGATTCCGTTTGTTCTCTATTGGGGTAAAGGATCACGATCGGAATGCGCTGCTCCTGAGCGGGAATGCTTCGCATACCTTGCATCGCTAGCTCGACGGGTGGCAGACGTCTACCAGCCGGGTGTGATGTTTCATGTTGTCTACACCGATACACACGCCAGACTGAATCAGCATGATGAGCGATCGATCGAGAGCTATTATATCTCAGTGGTCGCTGCGGCTCGCACGATTCCTTCAACGTGCCATCGTCTGAGCCTTCTAGTTTCAAGCTACAGTCCCGGCTCAAAGGCGATCGAATTGCCAGCCTCGGATGTTATCGACCGGCTCGAGCGGTGCGCTGCAAAATGGTACAATGGTGAAGGTGCCGCGATTGATGGGGCCACACGCTATTTCGAAGCAAACATGATCGAAAAGCAGGCAATACAGTCGTGCTTCCCCGATACTGTATTTCTGACGTTCAACGGCAGTGAGTTCCGCCAGCTTTTCCCTGATGATATGCCTATTTTCAGTATGTACTCTGTGCGAAAGGGTGTCGCGGTAAAGCCATGGTTTATGCCAAGTCCACCCATCGATAGCGCGGAGCATGTGATAGCGCACAATTCGTCGACCGCCACGTGCACCGCCCTTCCTCAGGGCGGTGCTCCTCAGCTGCTTCGAGCGTAGGTGTTTGCGGGACGGCTGCACCTGTCCGCGTGCAGGCAAATGGCCTCCCATTTCACGTCAGGGGTCTGACGATGGATTTCCAGATCATGCCGCTTGCAGTCGTCGGCTTATTCCTGGCTGGCGTTGTGAAGGGCGCCACGGGGCTGGGCTATGCGTCGTGTGCGTTGCCAGTCCTGGTGATGGCGTTAGGTCTTCAATCGGCAATGGTCATCGTTGTTGCGCCCGCAATTGCAACTTGCCTGTCTGTGACGTTATCGGGTGGACATTTTCGTGAGACAGTGCGGCGCTTTTACCCGCTCTATCTTGCGATGCTGCCAGGTATCGCCGTTGGTCTGCTGCTGATGTCAATGGTGCAGCGATCATCGGCGCTCGGCGTGTTGGGAGCCACCCTGATTGTTTATGCTGTGCTGACACTGGTGCGTCCCACCTATTCGTTGCGACACAACCTTCAGGATCTACTTCAATTGCCGACCGGTTTTCTAAACGGGGTTATCACTGGTCTGACGGGATCGCAGGTTATGCCGCTGTTACCATATGTACTTGCTTTGAACTTAGAGCCTGCTCGCAGCGTTCAGGTCATCAATATTGCAGTCATGCTGTCCTCAGTCGTGCTCGGCACCGGACTGGCTCTAACCGGCGTCATGACGCCTGAACTTCTTGTGGCTTCGCTCGCCGCCATTGCACCAGCATTGATCGGTGTCGAAGCGGGCATAGCGCTACGACGGTGGCTGCCGGTACAATGGTTCCGATACGTCGTTCTGGTCATTCTGGGCGTCATGGGCGCGGCGCTATTGGTTCGCGCCTGATCGTGCCGCCATCGGAGTGCAAACAAACTCCAGCAGAGCTGGATTTGCTCAGTGATCGCAAAACCTGACCGTTGTCGGGTATAGTATTCCGATGGACTTCTCGGACAAGCTTTTCAATTATTGCGAGCGCGGCGCAGATGCTGCGTTCTGGGCGGAGCCTCTGAATGCTGTGTCGAACGGCGCGTTTCTCGTTGTCGGCACCGTTGCTTTGGCGACTTGGCGCCGTCAATCTCTGGAAAACCGCGGATTCTTTGAGCTTGGACTAATAGCCCTCGTACTTGTGATCGGTGTAGGGAGCTTCCTGTTCCATACCTTTGCCACGCGATGGGCCGCGATCGCCGACGTCGCCCCTATTGGCGTATTCATGCTGGCCTACTTCGGCTACGCGTTGCGACGGTTCGCGGGGCTTTCTGTGATGGCTGTTATGGTGGGCATCGTCGTGTTCGTCATTTCATTGGCCTATGCCGGCGGTATTCGATGCAGTGGCGGTACCTGTCTCAATGGTTCGATTGGTTACTTGCCAGCGCTCGCGGCGCTGCTAATGACCGGCGGCTACCTGCACCGGCGTCGTCATCCTGCAGCCCTGCCTATGCTGAGTGCCAGCGGTGTATTCGCTCTCTCCCTGGTCTTTCGCACATTTGACCGCGCGATCTGTCCCTATACGCTGGTGATGACAAACTGGCATCTGGGCACACATGCGCTTTGGCATCTATGCAACGCCATCGTCCTACATTTACTACTTACAGCGACAACAATCGCAAATAAATCAAATATTAATCAGGCCAACAGTCTTTAAGCCATAGTCACAGTGATTTTATTTACTGCGAATTTCCTTGTTGCCTGCAAAGTATTCGAATTGCACGCCAATTCTGCGGCGTGACACATCACGGAGCAGTGCCATGGCCGCTATTCTTCCCAATGGTTTCGAGACATTCGGGTTTGCGCTTATCGCATTGATTGCGTTCGTCATTTGGGCAACCGTCAAGGTTGTGCCACAAGGCTCCAATTGGACAGTCGAGAACTTCGGCAAGTATACCCGCACGCTTTCTCCCGGCTTGCACTTTCTGATGCCCGTCGTAGAGCGCGTCGGCTCCAAGATGAACATGAAAGAGCAAGTGATGGAGATCCCCAGCCAGGACATCATCACCCGTGACAACGCCATGGTGCGAGTAGATGGCGTTTCGTTCTATCAAGTGCTGAATGCTGCCAAGGCGTCATACGAAGTGAATGCCTTGGAGCCGTCGATCATCGCGCTGACGATGACCAACATCCGCACCGTGATGGGGTCGATGGATCTCGATGAACTGCTGTCCAACCGCGATAAGATCAACACCCGCCTGCTGCATGTTGTCGACGCGGCGACAGAAGCCTGGGGTATCAAGGTCACCCGTATCGAGATCAAGGACATCGAGCCGCCACGTGATCTAGTCGACAGCATGGCCAGACAAATGAAGGCCGAGCGCGAGAAACGTGCGCAGATCCTCGAGTCGGAAGGCATGCGACAGGCTGCGATTCTGAAGGCCGAGGGCGAAAAGCAGGCTGTAATGTTGTCCGCTGAAGGTCGCAAGGAAGCAGCATTCCGCGATGCGGAGTCGCGCGAGCGCGCTGCCGAAGCAGAGGCCAATGCCACCCGCATGGTGTCAATTGCAATCTCGGAAGGTAACGTGCAGGCGATCAACTATTTTGTTGCCAACAACTACGTGAAAGCGTTGGAGGCACTGGCCAAATCTCCGAATCAGAAGATTCTGATGATGCCACTCGATGCGTCTAGTCTGATTGGTTCGCTGGCTGGCATCGCCCAGATCACGGGCGAAGCTTTCGGCAATAGTGGTGCGAACAGCGGCGCCCCTGCAACCATGCCTGCGGTCAAGGGCCGGGCTTAGCCCGCCACTTGTCCAAGGCCGTATGATCGCTCTCGCGTGCGTCGACCCAGTTTCCCACGCCGTCAGCCCCGATTTCCTTCTTCCAGAACGGTGCACTGGTTTTGAGGAAATCCATCAGGAAACTGGCCGCATCGAAAGCCGCTTGCCGGTGGGCAGATACCGCGATCACGAGTACGATCTCGTCACCAGGCGCCAACGTGCCAATCCGGTGCACGATACGGGTGCCTTGCAGCGGCCAGCGCGTGTGCGCTTCCGTCTCGACACGTTCGAGTTCGCGTTCGGTCATGCCGGGATAATGTTCAAGCATCATCTGCGTAATCGGGCGCCCTTGTGCGGTGCCACGCACCGTGCCGGTGAACGTCACGATAGCGCCGATGTCGCTACGGCCAGCCGTCAGGTGCCGCACTTCCTCACTTAAATCGAATGCTTTTTCTTGTATAGACACGGTCATCCGCTGTCTCAGCCACCAGTCACGGGTGGAAAAAATGCGATCTCCCGCGCGCCCTCGATTGACGCCGATGGCTTGACATGAACCTGATCGATCGCCGCACGGATCACATCGGCCCGCTCGAAGGCATGTGCGTACTCAGGTCCTCGCGTTTTGAGCCACACGATTAGATCTGCAATCGTTGTGACCGACACGGGCAAGGCGACAAGCTCGTCGGCAATTCCGACCCGCTCACGCACCCATGCGAAATAACGTAGCGTAACCATCATCGCATCAGCCTCGACGTGCCCCGCATCAGTCAGCCATGGCGTGGCGTACACCAGCTTTGAGATAGTCATAGCCCGTCCACAGTGTCAGCAGCGCGGCCATCCATAGAAACACAGTGCCCGTGGTTGTGATGCCGGGCACGAGTTTGTCGGCTGAGGGCCCCGCGATCAGCACTCCGAGCGCCACCATCTGCATCGTCGTTTTCCACTTGGCGAGCTGCGAGACGTGCACCTTCACGTTGAGCTCTGCAAGGAATTCGCGCATACCGGACACCAGAATTTCGCGCGACAGGATGATGACCGCAGCCCAGATCGACCAGCCGTCTATCGTGTTGTCGTGCACTAGCATGATGAGTGCAGCGCCAACGAGCAGTTTGTCGGCGATCGGATCGAGCATGCGGCCGAGGGCGGACTGCTGATCCCAGATACGCGCCAAGTACCCATCGAGCCAATCAGTTGCGCTTGCAATCACAAACACCGTCAGCGCGCTCCATCGGGCGACGTCGCCACGCAGCAAAAACATGCAAGCCACGAGCGCGGGAACGGCCAGAATTCGACCATAGGTCAGTATGTTCGGCAAACTCATTGCCAAATTGCGGGATGCGATAGGGCGAGGGGCAGCACGTTCCATGCCCTTTCGTACACCGCCAAGGGGGGAGCGGGTCAATGGGGCGGTGCTCTATCTTGCCTCAGCTTCTACTGTTTTCGGCTGTAGTAGCCATTGGATCACTGGTGGTGGCGGCGCGACGATTGGCTCTCCGGCTTATCTGGCTCCACGGCTGTGCCTGCACTGATTTTCCGGTTGTCGTGTTCAGAAAATCGGTACTTATTGAGGCTTGGTTGAGTTACATGCCTGAATGTCCACGAGATTTGACAAATCTGCTGAGGAAATATCCGTCCATGCCCGCCGTGTTTCCGTTTTCCGCGATTGTCGGCCAGGACGAAATGAAGCTCGCATTGATGATCGCAGCCGTCGATCCCACGGTCGGTGGCGTGCTTGTGTTCGGTGACCGCGGCACGGGCAAATCGACCGCCGTACGCGCGTTGGCAGACCTGCTGCCACCAATGAAGGCCGTGATCGGGTGTCGCTATAACTGTGATCCGACCGTGCCCGGCTCGTGGTGCGGGGACTGTCGCGGCCGCACGGGAAAGGCCGCACCCAAAAGCCAACTGATTGCGGTGCCGGTGGTCGATCTACCGCTTGGTGCAACCGAAGATCGAGTGGTGGGCGCACTCGACCTTGAGCGGGCGCTCGCACAAGGTATCAAGGCATTCGAACCAGGGCTTTTGGCACGCGCCAACCGGGGCTTCCTCTACATCGACGAGGTCAATCTGCTGGAAGATCATCTGGTCGATTTGTTGATTGACGTGGCGGCATCCGGCGAAAACGTCGTCGAACGCGAAGGCTTGAGCGTCCGCCATCCTGCACGCTTTGTATTGGTGGGAAGCGGCAATCCCGAGGAAGGTGAACTGCGACCGCAGTTGCTGGACCGGTTTGGGCTGTCGGTCGAGGTAAAGACACCGCAAGATCTGAAACTGCGTATCGAGGTCGTTCGCCGCCGCGATGCGTTCGAGCGCGACCGGGATGCATTCTCAGAGCGCTGGAAAGCTGAGGGCGCCAGCCTACGCAGCCAGATCGTTGCAGGCCGCAAACGGTTGCCTGATGTAAATGTGCCGGACAGGGTGCTCGAACAGGCCGCCAAGTTGTGCATGAAGCTCGGTACCGACGGCTTGCGCGGTGAGCTGACGCTGATCCGTGCGGCCCGTGCTCTGGCGAGCCTCGAAGGTGTGATGACGACGGGCGACAGTCAACTAAAACGCGTGGCACCGTCAGCCTTGCGGCACCGGTTGCGACGCAATCCACTGGATGATGCGGGCTCAACCGTGCGCGTTGATCGGGCCATCGCGGAACAGTTCGGCGCATGACTGAACAATCAGTGAGCAACAGTGCAGACCCAGTTTCGGCCTGGGCGGATGCCACGCTTGCTACCATTCTATTTGCAATTGATCCGGCGGGAACCGGTGGCATCGCCGTTCATGCCCATGCTGGTCCGGTGCGCGACCGTTGGTTATCACTGTCGCGTTCGTTGCTACCACCATCTGCGCCCTTCATGCGCGTGCCGATCCACGCCACCGACGATCGGCTGCTCGGCGGCCTCGATCTTGGTGCGACGTTGAGCGCGGGTTCCGTGGTCGCCATGCGTGGACTGCTGGCCGAAGCCGATGGTGGCGTCATCGTCTTGACCATGGCAGAGCGCCTGTCGTCATCCACGGCTGCCCGCATCGCCGCCGCCATTGATCGAGGCGATGTGGCGCTTGAGCGCGACGGCTTGGCACGCGTGACGCCCACTCGATTTGGCGTGATCGCACTCGACGAAGGCGTGACAGAAGATGAGAAACCCTCCACCGTTCTCCTTGATAGGTTGGCGTTTCGCCTCGATCTCACAGGACTGCGTATGGCGGATGCGACCGAAATCAACTTCGCTGCCGCCACTGTCGACAAGGCACGTCAGTGCCTAAGCGCTGTCACGGTCGGCGATGACATGATTGAGGCATTGTGTGCGGCCGCTCTTGCGCTTGGTGTCGGTTCACTGCGTGGCACACTATTTGCCGTCCAGGTCGCGCGCTGCCATGCTGCTCTAGATGGACGCGCTACTGTGGTCGATGTCGATGCGGCAGCGGCAGCGCGTTTGGTTTTGGGCCCTCGCGCCACGCAATTGTCGGCCGTTGAGCCATCACCGCCATCCGATGAGCACAGCTCGGACCAGGCCGATGTGCCGCCGCCAGAGAGCGATGATCCAGAGACGCAAGAGCAGCCGACAGAGCCTGATCCATCAAAGACCGACGACCAGGATCAGAATGTAAATGAACAGCGCGATCAAGCGTTAGACGATCTTGTGCTGGCGGCGGCCATCGCTGCGGTTCCAGCCGGTCTGCTAGCGGCGCTGCGCCTCGGGCGCAACCAGCGTGGCGCGTCACGGACATCCGGCAAGGCTGGTGCCGCACGTGCATCTAAACAACGTGGCCGCCCGATCGGTGCAATACGTGGCGAGCCGCGCAGCGGCAGTCGGTTGAGCCTGATCGAAACTCTCAGGGCTGCCGCACCTTGGCAGCCGCTGCGCGCACGCGAGCGACGCGGCTGGGAAGGCCCGCGCATCGACGTCAGGCGCGAGGATTTCCGTATTACGCGGTTCAAGCATCGCACCGAGACAACGACGATCTTCGTGGTTGATGCTTCAGGGTCATCGGCACTTAATCGCTTGGCCGAAGCCAAGGGGGCGGTTGAACTGTTACTCGCCGATTGCTACGTGCGGCGTGATAACGTGGCATTGATCGCGTTTCGAGGCACGGCCGCTGAACTGTTGTTGCCGCCAACCCGATCGCTGGTCCGCGCTAAACGTTGTCTTGCCGGATTGCCGGGTGGCGGGGGCACGCCCCTCGCTACTGCGATCGATGCCGCGTATCTCCTTGCACAAACGATCAACCGCCGCCGCGAAACGCCCATTGTCGTATTCCTGACCGATGGTCGCGCCAACATCAGTCGTGATGGCGTCGGTGGGCGGCCGAAAGCCGAGGCGGACGCGTTGGCCGCCGCTCGTCAATTTCGCGCCGCCGACATGGCGGCATTATTGGTCGACATATCCCCGCAAGCGCAACCAGTTGGACAACGCTTGGCCGCTGAGATGGGCGCCCAGTATCTGGCGCTGCCCTATGCCGATGCAAGACTACTCTCGAAGGCAATAAAGCTTTCTGTCCAGGCAGGTGCATGAACGATCGGCTCGAATGGGCGGCACACGCCAGGGATTGGCCGAATGCCGAGGCCAGTAAATTTGTGCGTGCGGGTGGCCTCGACTGGCATGTGCAGCGGCTTGGGTCTGGACCAGCACTGCTGATGTTGCACGGCACGGGTTCGTCGACCCACTCATGGCGCGGGCTGCTGCCCTTATTGGCCCAACATTTCTCGATTATTGCGCCCGATCTGCCTGGACACGCCTTCACGTCGTCGCCGGCACCTTCGGGTATGTCACTGCCCGGCATGGCTGCCGCAGTCGGCGACCTGATCCACGCGCTTGATATCAAGCCTGCCGTGGCGGTCGGCCACTCCGCTGGTGCGGCTATTCTAGTGCGCATGAGCCTCGACAGTCTGTTGCCCGTGCCCCATCAACTGATTGGTCTCAACGGCGCTCTGTTGCCGTTGCGCGGCATTGCCGGACAGTTTTTTTCGCCCCTCGCCAAAATGCTGACGCTGAACCCCTTCATGCCCCGACTTGTTGCCTGGCGCGCGG
>JANNRP010000049.1:0-10735 GCA_031401535.1 Hyphomicrobiaceae bacterium
CGTTCGCCGATGGTCTCCTTGTGCCCGCGCAGGCGCTCAGCCCTGCGCTTGACGCAACAGTCGGCCAGATGAGCGTTCAACGCCGCGAAGTCCGGGAATACCGGGATCGGCACCATGAAGTTGCGTCGCGCAAAGCCGACAAGCCCCTCGACCTTGCCCTTGTCGTTGCCCTTGGCTGGCCGGCCAAAGCGATCCCGGAACAGGTAGTGCGAGTGCAGCTCGCTGAACACGCGGGTGCGCTGCCGGCGGCCGTCGCCCAGGATCTTGGCCACCGCGATCCGGGTGTTGTCGTACAGGATCGATTGCGGCACGCCGCCGAAGAACGCGAACGCTTTGACATGGCCATCGCAGAACGCTTCCGTGGTCTCGGCCGGATAGGCCACCACGAAGTTGGCATCCGAGTGCGGCAGGTCAAACGCGAAGTAATGGATCTTGCGCCATCGTGCGTTAGCACGCCTCCGGCATGACGCCGCCGATCACCGCAAGGGCTTCGCCGAAGTCGGCCTGCGCATGGCCCGGCGGATGCACCAGCGGCACGAACATCTCGGCCGAGCGCTGCTGCCAGCCCGCAACGTAGTCCCTGACGATCGTGATGCCGCCCGTGAAGGCGTGCTCGTCGCGCAGCCGCTCGAAGATCCGCTTCGACGTGTGTTGCTGCTTCTTCGGCCGACTTTTGTCGTCGGCCAGGATCTTGTCGATTGTCGCGGTGAATGTATCGAGCTTCGGACGCACCGGCGGCTTCGAGCGCACGTACCCGGGCGGAACCGAGAACGCCATCATCTTGGTAACGGTCCTCGGATCGATCCCGAACCGTCGTGCCGCCTCCCGCTTGCTCAAGCCCTCGATCTGAACCGCGTGCCGAACCTTCACATACAGATCCACGTGCTTCATCCCCGCCCTCGGCCGAACGCGGCACAGGGCTTCCAGTTGCCGGATTTTTACTCCGGTGCAACCGAACGATCCGGCTGCTTCACTGACGGACTTTGTCTCCGGCGCTTACACTCTCCGCTGCTCTCTGTTACCGACCGCTTCGAGGCGTTCCGGCATGGCGACCTCCCGCTACCCTTTGCGGCCCCAGTACTCGTCGCGCAGGCGGCGCTTGTAGAGTTTGCCCGTGGCCTCGCGCGGCAGGGTCGAACGGAAATCGACGCTGCGCGGGCATTTGAGCGCGGACAAGTGTTCGCGACAGTGCGCGATCAAGGCAGCGGCCAACACTGGCGAAGCGGTTTGCCCGTCGACCAGTTGCACCACGGCTTTGACCTCTTCACCAAAGTCTTCATTGGGCACACCGATAACCGCTGCGTCCATGACGGCGGGATGCTGCAACAGCACGTTTTCGGTCTCCTGCGGATAGATATTCACGCCCCCGGAAATGATCATGAAGGACTTGCGGTCGGTCAGGTAGAGATAGCCCTCGGCATCGACGCGTCCAACATCGCCGAGCGTCGACCATCCCCGCCTGTTCCGGCTCGCCGCGGTCTTGTTTGGGTCGTTGTGATATTCGAACTGGTGGCCGCTTTCGAAATAGACATCCCCGCTTTCGCCCACGGGCAGCTCCTCGCCGGCTTCATCACAGATGTGAATCACGCCGAGTTTGGCGCGTCCGACAGAGCCCGGATGCTTGAGCCACTCCCCCGAGGTGATTGAAGTGAAACCGTTGTTTTCCGTACCGGCATAGTATTCGTGGATGATCGGTCCCCACCAGTCGAGCATCTGCCGTTTGACGTCGACGGGGCATGGTGCTGCCGCGTGCAGAACAACCTTCATCGACGACAAGTCATGGCGGCACCGCACCTCCTCCGGCAACTTTAGCAGGCGCACGAACATCGTCGGCACCCATTGCGCATGAGTAATCGCATGGGTCTCGATCAGCGCGAGAGCGGTTGCCGCATCGAACTTCGCCATGATGAAGGCAGACCCGCCAGCTTTGATCGTGACCATGGAATGGCGCAACGGTGCTGCATGATAGAGTGGCGCGGGCGACAGATAGCGCGTGTCTGGGCCATAACCGAACAGCGATGACAGAAGATCGATCAGCATTGTGCGTCCGCCGAACGGCACATCGGCCAAGGGCCATTTGATGCCTTTCGGTCGGCCTGTCGTGCCGGATGAATAAAGCATATCGAGGCCTTGCGATTCGTCCGCGATCGGTGTCGTCGGTTGCCCTGCAACTGCGGCAGGCCAGAACGTGCATCCCTCAAGTGGCGCACCCACCGAATAGAAGCGGCACTCATCGCCGATGTCCTGTATCATGCGCGGTAGCAGCGCAGTATAGGTGTCCGAGGCGATCATCAACCGAGCGCCACAATCACGGACGATGTAAGCGATTTCATCTGGCATCAGATGCGTTGCGACTGTCGTGTAGTAGAGGCCCGCGCGGTCGGCCGCGAAGCAGATCTCCAGGAATTCGCGCCTGTTCTCCATCAGCAGGACGATATGGTCGCCGCGCCGCAGACCAGCTGTGCGAAAAAGATGGGCGCATTGATTTGCGCGGGCTTCGAGCGCACCGAACGTCACGCTCTCGCCGGTTGCGCACATGTGGTACGCGAGCGCGTCGGGCTTGATCTCCGCGTGGAAGCGCGTGTGGAACGTCGTCATCACTTTAAAACCTGATCAGTGTTTTGCCGATGCCATCGTTGGCTCGCAAATGGTGCAGTGCGACCTTGAGATCATCGAACCCAAACGTCTCGCCGAGCAGCGGGCGCACCTGATGCAGCGCCATGGCTCGCAGCATCGCCTCGAAGCTGTCGCGATGGCCAACCGTGATGCCCTGCAATCGGACTTGCCGCGTGACGATGGGCCCGAGCGATGCCTGCAGTTCGACGCCGGAAAGCACACCGATGACGGAGATGACGCCGCCGGGGCGCACCGCGCGCAGCGACAAGGGCAGCGTGTCCTTGCCGCCGAGTTCGATGATATTGTCAAAGCCACCGCGGTCCGCCGTGATCCCGCGGCACGCTTTGACCCAGTCCGGTGTTTCCGTGGTGTTGACGACGGCGTCGGCCCCACGGGCTCGCGCGATGTCGAGCTTTTTAGAGCTGCGCGAAAGCAGTGTCACGTGCGCGCCGTGCAGCTTGGCGAAAGCCAGAGCAAACATGGCAACGCCGCCGGTGCCCTGGATCAGGACCTTATCTCCGGCCTGCGCTCGGCCGTGCGTCGCAACGGCACTCCAGGCCGTCAGGGCGGCGCACGGCAAGGTCGCGGCTTCGGCGTCGCTCAAATACGCCGGAACTTGTACGACGCCGTCTTCGCCGAGGCAGATAAAGTCTGCCATGACGCCGTCGAGAGGGCCACCGAGCGCGGACGCGAGGCGTTCCAACGTTGGCTCTCCGCCGATCCAGGATTGGAAATACGTCGGGCAGACGCGATCGCCGATCTTGACGCGTGTTACGCCCGCGCCGACGGCGATCACTTCGCCTACGCCATCCGAGACCGGAATGAGCGGCAACTCCCCGGTGGCACGCCCGTAACCGCGCTCTGGTACGATTAAGTCGCGCGCGTTAAGCGCGGCCATCAGCATCGCAACCAGAACTTGACCGTAACCCGGCGTCGGCGTTGGGCGCTCCGCTCGCTTGAGATGATCGATCCCCCATTCACCTTCGATCTGAAAAACGCGCATCATGTGTTCGAATTCCCTTGAGGCTCGCGTAGGGGCGATGTCGCAGCGCGTCGCGACAGGCGCTCGCGCAACATGCTGCTGCTGCCGTCCGTCAATGCGGCAGTGTGGCTGGCGGCGATATGGCGTGCGAACGGGTACTGAGCCTTGAAACCCTCGGCGCCCATCGCATGGAGCAACGCGGGCAAATGACGCTGGCTCATGGCGACCGCATGCAGTTTCGCTGCGGCGGCACTAAGCTCGGCATCAGCATCTGCGGCGAACGCCTGGACAGCTTGACCCACCAGCGTACGGGCGGCCGCGAGGTCGGCTGTCACATCAGCGATCGTGTGGCGCCACGCTTGATGCTGAATCAAAGGGCGACCGAACGTCGTGCGCGCGTGGCCGTAGTCTTGCACGACCGCTAGGGCCTCCGCGACCATGCCACAGCACATGGCCGCGACGTAGGTACGCGCGCCATTGATCTCTCTCAGGATCGATTTCAGCGCGGTCCCCGGTGGCATCAGCAGCTGCGTCGCCGGCACGTGGCATTTATCGAGAACGAAGCCTCCCGTGCCGATACTGGTCTGTGAAAAGGGCGAGTCAATTGGATAGCGGCGGCACTGCGACACTGTCAGGTCCACCAGGAATGCGCCGATGCCGGCATGGTCGCCGTGCTGTCCGCACTGCGCGTAGACGATCGCCATGTCGGCATGTCGCGCGTTGACGATCCACGATTTCTCTCCGGTGACGACCCAGTCGTCACCGTCGCGCACCGCCGTCGTTGTCATGGCGGCGACATCGGAGCCGGCGCCCGACTCCGTCAGTGCAGTGCAGGCAGTGCTGCGTCCATCCAGCAGCCGTGGCAGGAAACGCGCAGCCTCGTCGGGTGGCGCGAGGCGAGCCAGGTTCACCGCCACGTTATGCGTATTGACCACGGACATGGCGAAGCCGAAGTCTGCCGCAGCCAGGATCTCGCACGCGCGGACTTTGACGGCATAGTCTAATCCCAAGCCACCGCGATCGGTCGGGACTTGAAGCGCCGTCAGTCCGAGTTCGGCGGCGCGTACCATCGTCTCCCGATCAGGCACCGCTCCCATGGACCAATCCGCAGCGGCCGGCGCGACTGTCCGTGACGCGAATACCGCGATGGCCTGCAGCAGCTCGCTTTCTGAGACATTCGGCACGTCAGTCACATCCCCCTGGTGAATCGCACACGAAGATCGCGAACAAGCCCGACGATGCCGCCCGGCATGAAAATCGTGGCGAGCACCAACAGCAGGCCATAGAGGATCAACCGGAAGCCGTCGGCAAATCTCAACAGTTCAGGCATCATCACGACGATGAATGCGCCTATGACCGGGCCCGCGATCGTGCCCGAGCCGCCAACGATCACCGCGAGGATCGCATCCAGCGATTGGGCGACACCGAAAATCTCGGGGTTGATGAAGCCCTGGTAGTGCGCATACAGCGCGCCACCGAGGCCCGCATACATGGCCGCGGCGACGAACGCAAAGAGCTTATAGGTCCAAGCTGCAATGCCGATCGCGCCGACGAGGTCCTCGTTTTGGCGGATCGCGACCAGCGTACGGCCAATGCTTGACCGTGCGATCGCGGCCGTGAGCAGGGTCGCCAGGACAGCAATCGCCAGCACCAGATAGTAGTAGACGACCCGATCCTGAAAATCGAACAGACCACCCAAGCTCTCTGGCTTTGGGATCTTCGAGATCCCCGCTTCACCCTTCGTCAGCTCTGTAAAGTTGGTCAGAACGATGAAGATCACCATGTTGAAGGCGAGCGTCACGATGGCGAAGTAGTGCCCTTTCACGCGCAGGCTCGGATATCCTGTCGCCAGAGCGAATACCGCCGTCAGCAGCGGTGCAATGGCAAGCGTCAACCAGACCGGCAGTCCAAGATTCATATTCAGCAGCGTTGATCCATAAGCACCAATGCCCATGAAGCCCGCCTGTACGATTGAAACGTAACCGGTGTAGCCCTGTATGAGGTTCTGGCCCTGAGCGACGATGACCCAGATCAGCGCCAGGATGCAGAGATGCAAATGATATTTGACGGTGGTGAGTTTTGGCAGCGCCAGCAGGAGTGCGAGGCAGCCAATCCAGGCGATCTGGGACGCGGAAAGCTTCATGCTGTTTTCCCCAGGAGCCCTTGGGGCCGGACCAGCAGCACCAGGATCATCACCACGAATGCTATGACGTCCTTGTAGGCGGACGAAATGAACCCAGCGGCAAGCGACTCTGTGATTCCTAGCACAAGGCCGCCGAGAACGGCGCCCGGCATCGAGCCGAGGCCGCCGAGGATCAACACGGCGAAGCCCTTGACCACTAGCCCTTCACCGATGCCGGGCGCGATGGCGAACAGCATGCCGACCATGATTCCCGCAATCACGCCGAGCGCACTAGAGATCGAGAAGACGATCAGCGGGATCGACCGGACATTGACGCCCATGAGAATGGCGGCGTCTCGATTATCGGCGACAGCGCGGATCGCTTGGCCTGTCTTGGTTCGGTCGATAAAGAGCGTCATCGCAACAATCACTACCGCCGACGCGAGGATCACATAAAGCCGCAGTTCCGGCATGGTGATGCCGGCAAAATGAAACACGCGATTGAATGTGGTCGGGATCACGACCTGCTCGTGGCCGAACAACTGCAGGTTGATGCCTTCGACCATCATGGTCAAACCTAGGGCCACGATGAACGCATTGATGTGGTTGGCGTTGCGAACCGGTCGATAGGCCAGAAGTTCGATCAGAAGGCCTAGTACGAATCCGACAATGAGCGCGACGATCACAGCGACCGCCAGCGGCCAGCCCATCTTGGCCACGAGGAAGAACGTGAGATAGCCGCCGAACATCGACACTGAACCGTGTGCGAAGTGGGCGATCCCGAGGATGCCGAACACGATCGTCAAGCCGAGCGCAATCAACACGTAGACGCCGCCAATGGCGAAGCCGTTCAGGACTTGCTGTAGAAACTCGATCATCGGAAACTCGAGGTGTGACGAGATTTGCCCCCGGCGACCTGTCCGATCACCGAGGGCGAAATCGCAAGCGTCACTTCAACGTGCTCAGGAACTGCGAGTAGGCCTTGGAGTCGGACGGGAGGTCTTCAACGAACACCCAGTTGCCAGCGCGCCATTGGAACGCGCCGTTGGAAGTGTAGGCCTGCCCATTGCTGTCGAACATTTTACCGTCGACCGGCAAGTACTGCATCACGACTTGGCTCGGAACCGCGACATTGCGCAACGCGGCGGCCACGGCCTTCGTATCCGTGACGGTGCCAGCCGCCTCGATCGCGGCCTTCAATGCATAAGTCTGATCATAGGCGTAGGGCGAACTCGGCGAGGGCGCGGTGCTGAACTTCGTCGAGTAGTTCTTGTGATAGGCGACGCCGTTCTTGCCGGCGGACTGCAGTGTCAACTCGGTCGGGCGCAGATCCCAGACACCTTCCATCTGCTCCGACGTCACGACGCGCAAGAACTGGTCCTCACTGCCGCTGGTGAAGCCGTAACGTGCCACCTTCATGCCGAGTTCAAGCGATTGACGATAGACGAATGCGGCGGGTTCCACGTAGCCGACCACCAGAAGCGCGTCGGGATTGAGGCCGCGAATCTTGGTCAGCTGAGGCGCCATATCCCGGTCTTTAAGGGCGAACGTTTCGCGGGTGACGATTTCGCCACCGGCCTTCTTTAGCTCCTTCTCGAAACTGTCGACATAGCTCGCGTAGAACCCGACATCCATAGCGCCGATGACGGCGACGCGTTTGTGGCCTTTGCGGCCAACGAACGTGCCGGCGGCGGCGCCGGTATAGTCGGCCGGTGGGCGCGTGCGCACTAGGTTGGGCAGTTTGCCCGTTGTGATCGAGCGCTCGGCCGCATTGCCGACCAGCATCACGGCATCTTCCTTGCCGATCAGCGACGCCACAGCGCTGGTTGCACCCGAGCAGCAGAAACCGAGGATGTACTTCACGCCATCGCGGTCGATGAGCTTACGCACAGCGTTGGTGGCTTCGGTCGGATTGGCCTTGTCGTCATAGGCGATGACGTTGAGCTTGTAGGTGTCGGCGCCGACCTTGATGCCGCCTGCTGCGTTGATTTCGTCGGCGGCCATTTTGACAGCATTGGCCTGTGGCAGTCCGTAGACGGCGCCACCGCCAGTCAAGGCATCAGAGAGCCCGATGTTGAGGGTTTTCTCAGCGGCAGAGGCGGATACGACGGCTACCGCCGTCGCGACCACTGCCAGTGCAAGACCAGATAAACGCTTCATCCTGTGATTCCTCCTGCGTTTCAGTGTTTTTGTTTTCAATGTCCGAGATAGGCTTTCGCCACCTCGGGATGCGACTGTAGTTCGGCACCTGTGCCGCTGAGCACGATCTCGCCGGCTTCGAAGAGATAGGCGCGGTCTGCGAGACGTAGTGCGAGAAGTGAATTCTGCTCAACCAGCAGAACCGTCTTTCCCATCGCCTTGATCCGCCCAAGGGTCGCTGCCACCTCGGCAACGATCTTGGGCGCCAGACCGAGCGAGGGTTCGTCGAAAATGCACAGGCGCGGTCGAGCCATTAGCGCACGCGCGATCGCGAGCATTTCCTGTTCGCCGCCAGACAGCGTTCCAGCCCGCTGTGCCCCACGTTCGCGTAGGATCGGGAACATGTCCATCATGCGGTCGACGTCGGCGGCCTGCTCGGCGTCGCGGCGGGCGTAAGCCCCCATGCGCAGGTTCTGCAGCACCGTCATTTGCGGAAAGACCTGTCGACCCTCCGGGCACATCGTGATGCCGGAACGGACGATCGCGTGTCCGCTGGCATTGGTGATGTCGTGTCCCTCGAATGTCACGGTTCCGGACCGCACAGGCAGCAGGCCACAAATGGCTTTCAGCGTCGATGACTTGCCGGCCCCGTTTGCTCCGATGAGTGCGACGCACTCTCCAGATGCCACATCGATGTTGATGCCGTGCACAACTTCGATGGCGCCGTAACCGACTCTGAGATCCCGGACCGCGAGCATCAGACGCTCTCCCCGAGATAGGCGTCTATGACGGCGCGGTTGCCACGGATTTCAACTGTCTTGCCTTCCGCGATCTTTGATCCGAAGTTCAGCACCACGATGCGATCACAGACAGCCATGATCAGCTCCATGTGGTGCTCGATGACGAGGACCGCTGTGCCCCGATCCCGGATGGCGCGGATCAAGAGCCCTAGTGTCTTGCGCTCGTGCGAAACGAGACCGGCTGCCGGTTCGTCGATGAGCACCACCTTCGGGTCCGAAGCGAGCGCAGTTGCTATCATCAGGAAGCGCTGCTGGGCTGAAGACAGCGTGGCCACCAACCGGTGAGCGACGTCGGCGAGGCCGCAGAGCCTCATCAGGTCTTCGACCCGCTCAGTCACTCTGGCTGGTCCGGCTTTGCGCCCGCGTGTAGCTCTTGTCCCGATCGTGACATGCTCGCGCACTGTAAACTCAGGGAAGACGCGGGCCGTCTGAAACGTACGAGCTAGGCCGCATGAGACTCGCTCGTATTCTGGCAACGCCTCGATCCGTTGGCCATCAAGCATGATCGAGCCCGCAGTGGCTGGGTGCAGCCCCGATAGGACATTCACGGTCGTTGATTTTCCGGAGCCATTTGGACCGATCAGCCCGAGAATTTCGCCGCGGCTGATGGCGAACGTGAGGTCGCGGACGGCATGAACGCCTCCGAACGACTTACTCAAGCCTGCCACTTGCAGGGCGACCTCGGCCATGGATGCGTCCCCTCGCTGCGGGCGGCAAGCCTTGGCGTCCACAGTAGCTGGAGAGGGGGGACGCTCAAACTCTAAAGTTTGTGGCGAGCCCTCGAAAATTTAGATACCTTGCTGCCTAAGCTAACCTCCCTGTGACAAGCCTTTACAGATCAATCGACAGCACATGGTCCAGATCAAAAACATCAAATCTATTCAGGTCTTCAGCGTCGTCGCGCGGATAAAGAATCTGACCAAAGCCGCCGTCGAGTTGAACAGCAGTCAAAGCGCAATCAGCTACCATATCAAAAAGTTGGAAGCCGAGCTTGGCCTGCCCCTGTTCCGGCGGACGGCTACCGGCCTGGAACTGACCGATCATGGTGCCGCCCTCGCACCTCATGTCGATGCGGGCTTAAATGGCATCCGCGCGGGCCTCGACATGGCAGTGCGGCGAGCCGGGACAGTCAGGGTGGCCGTATTGCCCATGTTCGCGAGCCGATTTCTGTCGGCACATCTCGGCACGCTTTGGGAAACGCGTCCCGATTTGCAGATTTCGATTCAGAACCACAACAACACCTATGCCAACCTCCCTGACCCGCATGCGTTTGCCGATCTAGGAATCCAGTGGGGCCATGGCAGTTGGCCGCGATTCCACGTCACGCGTCTGTGGCCCGAACGGCTGATCGTCGTGTGCAGTCCGAAATATCTCGCGCGTCACCCGATCACGTCGGCCGCCGACCTCGAGCGGTGCACATTGCTGCATGTCGACAATGAGCACATGTGGTCGGAATGGATGGCGAAGAATGAGCAAGAGTTGGCGTCAAATCACTCCGGCATGATGCTCGACGATCGCCATTTCCAGCTCAGCGCAACGATCAATGGGCTCGGTGTATCGCTGTTCGTCGAGTGGTTGGTTCAGGAGGAGCTGCGCACTGGCCAACTTGTCAATGTGTTCGGACGCTCGTTCAGCACGGCGCTCGCATACCACGTGATCAGTCCGAAGGACGTTGTGTTGCAACCGCGGGCGGCCGAGATCAAGGACTGGTTTCTGTCATTGGCGCCACAGTCAAAACGACCGGGGCAGTCCAGTCGAGGTGAGACCCGCAAGGTTACTGCAAGATCGTGAGCTGGCTTCAAGGGCGACCGCGGTGTCGGTGATGTCGCAACGAGCGACTCGCGATGGACGGGGCAACTGCTCGACGGTTGAAGTCCGCAGCTGGTCGAAGCTGACATGATCGCCTTGAGATGACGGCGACGATTCCGGCAGCTTCTGGCCCTAACCGCCGAAACCGTCCGGCTGCCATCACGGTCGGTATCAGGGGACCAGCTGCCGGACTTGTCAAGAACGGCACAGACTGGCAGCTTTAGGGTGAGCTTCGAGCCTGCGGCGGTTGACCGGCGACCGACCTTC
>JANNRP010000050.1:0-2228 GCA_031401535.1 Hyphomicrobiaceae bacterium
ATCTCCAACGGCAGACCAAACAGCAGGTTGAGCCCAATCGCCGTTCCGATCACCTCGGCGAGGTCGGTCGCGATGATGGCGAGTTCAGCAAAGAGCCACAAAGCCCAGACAACGGGGCGCGGATAGGCGTCGCGACACGCCTGTGCCAAATCCCGCCCGGTTGCAATGCCGAGCCTTGCGCAGAGCGACTGCAGGATGATCGCCATGATGTTCGATAGAAGAGCGATGAACAGCAGCGCGTAGCCGAACTTCGAGCCGCCGGCGAGCGACGTTGCCCAGTTGCCGGGGTCCATATAGCCGACGGCGACAAGATAGCCCGGACCCGCGAACGCGAAGAAGCGCTTGAAGCTTGAACCAGTCACCGGTACGCGGATGGTGCGAAACACCTCGGACAACGGTGGATTCTCCGATCGCCGCCGCCAAGCCCGGTTGGAAATCTCTATCGCATCGGTCATGAACTGATCGCCCTTTGGACACCGACGTCCTACCCGTAGAGCAGCGTCGTCGGCGAAAATCTGAACCCTGGCCTGCCTGGCGGCCTCGTTCAATCCATCCTAGTTGCAAATGATTGTCAATTACAAATACAACCTTGTTACGGTGTCTGAGCCGCCCAAATGCAAAAAGGGCCCCGTAAGGGGCCCTTTCCGATAGTCAAGTTTCGTGTTTGCGATCAGAAGCGGATGATGGCGCCCATCACGACTGCATCGAAGTCTTGCTTTGCCTTCAAGGTCGCCGGAGCACCCTTGATGTCGACTTCGAAGTTCTTGTAGCCAATGTAAAGGTCCATGGCAGCAGCGTCGATGCCCTGGGTCAAACCAATGCCCCAGACCTTCGTCTCAGCAGACAGGAATGCAGTTCCAATCGGTGCAGCGGTGATCGCACCAGTTGTGGCACTGAGCGAGAACGCTACTGTGTTTGGGTTCTGACCGTTTGCTGCAAGGCCTGAGCCAGCTTCATAATTACCGTATTCACCGAACAGAGTGGTCTTGCCGATACCAAAGTGGTTCTTCTCGATACCAGCCTGCAAATACCAGCTGGTCTCTTCATCCTTCGCAGCCGCACCAAGAAGCGCCTTACGATTGTCATCGTTCAGCTGACCCCAAGCACCGTGAACATAGAGGCCAGTCGGCACATGCATGACGCTACCCGAAAGACCGATCGAATTACAGTCAACAGCGCTAATGGCAGACGACGAGCTCAGATCAGCACAACGGGGACCATCACCACCGTTCTTACCAAAGTTATCGTTGATCTGACGATAACCAATACCAGCGGCAACGCGAATTCCGTTGAATTCACCGGCATAGCGCAGAGCGGTATCCCACTGGTCGTCTTCACCCCAAGCGGCCGAGAACGTGAAGCCGTGCAGAGTTGGCGAGACGTAGCGGACAATATTGTTACGATCACCTTCACCAACGCCCCAAGCACCAGCCTGGCTAGGCGTTATGCCATTCCATGTCAAACTGCTAACCGTATTATTAGCGTTACGCAGGAAGAAGCCACCCTGCCAGGCCGACGCGTCGATGCCGCCTGTGATCGCATTGGCAAGGTTGATTTCAGTGATGCCGTCAGTTGCTGACGATGTCTCACCAACCCAGATGCGACCTAGGTCCTTACGCTCTATCCACCAGGCGCTGTGCCGGATGTCGAGTGCATTCGACTCGCCACCAGCGTTCGAGGTATTCTGGCTGCGGTTGCCTGAGTTGGCGTAACGGACACCAATTTCGAGCAAGTAACCAGCCGACCAATCGTTGTTGATCTTAGCGTCGCCGGTGAAGCGGAAGCGCGTACGAGCCATGTTGTTCGACACGACATAGGCGTTCGACTCAGTGCCGTCGTCCCAGAACATGATGGCTTCGTTGACTTGGCCCGACACGGTCAGCTTGACCTTGCGGTTGCCCTTGCGTGCCGTCGTCGCTTCAAGTTCGGCGACGCGCTCTTCGAGGTCTGCGCAGCAATTGCCACCGAGATCGGCAGCCATTGCGCTTGTGGCCAGGACGCTAGCGATCGTTGCGATCGCGGGACGGCTGGTTGTGGTCTTAAATCCCCCAGTCATACGTATGTCTCCAGTGTTATATTCAGTTTGAAGCAGGAAGCAAGCCCGGCGAGCTTCGTTCGTCGCACTCTGTATCCCTAGCGTCAGTTCAGTTGCGTTTGTGTGGTCCGCGTTCGGCCCAAACTGCGTGCGCTCACGCGCGCTCGTGCTGTTTGGTCTGAACACGGAGCTG
>JANNRP010000051.1:0-21767 GCA_031401535.1 Hyphomicrobiaceae bacterium
CCGGAGTGATCTTGGCCGACATCCAACGCATCGCCGCCGATCACGACCGGCTGTTTCCGTTGAGCCTCGGCGCCGAAGGCTCATGCCAGATCGGTGGTAATATCTCAACCAATGCCGGTGGCACGCAGGTGATCCGCTACGGCAATACGCGCGCGCTCGTGCTCGGCCTCGAAGTTGTTCTGCCCGACGGCCGCATCTGGGATGGCCTGCGTGGGCTCCGCAA
This sequence comes from Hyphomicrobiaceae bacterium, assembly GCA_031401535.1. GTDB lineage: Bacteria > Pseudomonadota > Alphaproteobacteria > Rhizobiales > Hyphomicrobiaceae > JAKFWF01. Next base: position 224 of record JANNRP010000051.1, read on the forward strand.
GGACAATACCGGCTATGACTTGAAGCATCTGTTCATCGGCGGGGAGGGCACGCTTGGCATCATCACAGCTGCAGTGCTGCGACTATTCCCACGGCCAACCGCAACCGAGACCGCCTGGCTCGCCGTCGAAAGCCCAACGGCTGCGGTGGAACTGCTGTCGATGATGAAGGGGCGGCTCGGCGATCAGATCTCAGCGTTCGAGTTGCTGCAGCGCTCGATCATACAATTCCTGATCGACGGCGTGCCGGGCCATAGCGAGCCACTGCGCGAACCGCACGATTGGTACGTTCTCATTGAGATCTCAGGCCAGGGCGCGCCGGGGTCGCTGTCAGATTCGTTCTCCGAAGTGCTATCGGAAGCCATGGGTGCTGGTCTCGTTACCGACGCGGTGATCGCAAGCTCCGGCGCGCAGGCCAAGCGTTATTGGAAGATGCGGGAAGATCTGGCCGAGGCGCAAAAGGCAGCGGGCGTCGGCATAAAGCACGACGTATCGGTGCCGGTGTCGCGCATCCCTGAATTCCTCATGCGCTGCGATGCAGCGCTCGAGGCAGTCTACCCCGGCATCCGCCATTGTGCGTTCGGCCACGTCGGCGACGGTAACTTGCACTACAATCCTGTTTCGCCACCCAGTTGGGAGGGCAAGTGCTTTGCCGCCGAACGCGAGTCAATCAACCGCATCGTGCATGATCTGGTGGTGGCGTTGGGTGGTTCAATCAGCGCAGAGCATGGCATCGGTCGCCTGCGCCTCGATGAGAATGAGCACTACAAGGGCGTTGTTGAACTTGATCTGATGCGCACCGTGAAACGCGCGCTCGATCCATCCAACATCATGAATCCCGGCAAGATGATTCGGGTCTGATCGAAGGGACTTTACGATGCAGCTTGGAATGATCGGCCTTGGCCGCATGGGCGCGAATATTGTGCGGCGCTTGCTGAGGCATGAGCATTGCTGCGTCGTGTTCGACCAGAACCCTGAGCCTGGCCAGCAACTGAGCGATGAAGGCGCAACGACCGCGCTTGGCGTCGCAGACCTCATCGCCAAGCTCACGACGCCGCGTATAGTCTGGATTATGCTGCCAGCGGGCGACGTAACTGAACGTATGATCGCGGAAGTCGCACTGTTGCTCGAGCCCGGTGACACGATCATCGATGGCGGCAACACGTTCTGGAAAGACGATATCCGGCGCGGCCGTGAACTGGCCAACCGCGGCCTGCATTATCTCGATGTCGGTACATCGGGCGGCGTCTGGGGACTGGAGCGCGGCTATTGCATGATGATCGGTGGCGACAAACCGGTCGTTGAGAGGCTCGATCCGATCTTCGCGGCCCTTGCGCCCGGACGTGGCGATATAGCCGCCACCCGCCATCGCGACAATCGCGATGCCCGCGCCGAACAGGGATATCTTCATGCCGGACCAAACGGAGCCGGCCATTTCGTCAAGATGATCCACAACGGCATCGAGTACGGCATGATGCAGGCGTTCGCCGAAGGCTTCGACATCATGCGGCATGCGGCATCGCCAAGGCTCGCGCCTGAGTTGCGACTCCATCTTGACGTTGCCGACATCGCGGAAGTCTGGCGGCGCGGCAGCGTTGTTACGTCCTGGCTGCTCGATTTAACCGCTGAAGCCCTGGCAAAAGATCCGGCGTTGACTGAGTTCTCGGGCCATGTCGATGATTCCGGTGAAGGCCGTTGGACCGTTGAAGCTGCCATCGAGCGTGCCGTGCCAGCCGAAGTGCTGACGTCAGCACTCTACACACGGTTTCGCTCCCGGCAGGACCACACGTTCGCCGAGAAGATGCTCTCGGCGATGCGCAAGGGATTCGGTGGTCACGTCGAGCCACCGAAAAGAGCCACTTGATGGTTCAGCCACCATCGCAAGCGGGCTCCGGTCAGCTGCCGACAGCAATCCTCGTTATGGGAGTTTCCGGCTCCGGCAAGAGCACCGCTGGCGAGAGCTTGGCGAGCGAACTCGGCTGGCCGTTCCGTGATGCGGATAGCTTTCACCCCACAGTGAATATCGCCAAGATGACAGCAGGCATCCCGCTGACCGATGAAGACCGTTGGCCGTGGCTGGCCGCGATCGCAGTCTGGATCGACGAATGCCGCGCCTCCGGTGCCCCCGGTGTGGTGTCGTGCTCGGCGTTGAAGCGGGCTTATCGACGTGTGCTGCTGGATGGCCGTCCAGATGTGCGACTTGTCTACCTGCAGGGTGATTTGCCGCTGATCGCCGGACGTATGGCGCGGCGAACCGGGCACTTCATGCCACCGTCGTTGCTGCAAAGTCAGTTCGCGACGCTCGAAGAGCCTGAGGCCAGTGAATGGCCCATCATTGTGCCTATCGCGATATCGCCGCGCCGCATGGTCGAGCACATCCTAGCCAGCATGGCGATCGCCGGTCCTTGGCGGGGTTAAACCGCCGCCGCCGCTCGAGACCCCTGCTGAACAAAAAAAAGACCCCGGCAAACCAACACGGCTTGTCGGGGTCTGTTTGTCTCATGCCGACAATCACTCAACCGTCAGTTTGCCTTCGGTATCAGGTCAGGAAGTGCCGGTGGCTTGGTAAAGTCGATGATACCTTGCTGCGGTGGCAATGCTGCAGGCGCCTCAGGCACCACTGGTGCCGTTACTGCGGCTGGGGCTGGCGCGACCGGAGCAACTGGTGCTGGTGGCGCCGTTATGCTCGGCGGTGGCGTCAAGCCTGGGATGCCCGGAGGTGCACCCAATCCAGGTAAGCCGCCAAGGGAGGGTGGTGCACCAAACGGCGACGCACCAAGCCCGCCGGGGAAGCCACCCGGAGCCCCGCCACCAAATGTCGGAATCTCGATCCTGATCGTCGACGGATCGATAACTGGGCCCGTATCCTTATAGTGCATCACCATCTGCGGGAACATAATCACCAGACCCACCATGATGCACTGGATGACGACGAACGGCACAGCGCCCCAGTAGATCTGCCCCGTGGTTACCGGTTCGGTGAGCTTACCGGTAATCTTGTCGTTGTAGGCCTCCTTCGGCGCCACCGATCGCAGATAGAACAGCGCAAAACCGAACGGCGGATGCATGAAGCTCGTCTGCATGTTGACGCCGAGAATGACGCCAAACCAGATCAGGTCGATACCAAGCTTCTCCGCGGCCGGTCCAAGCAGCGGAACAATGATGAACGCCAACTCGAAGAAGTCGAGGAAGAAAGCCAGCAGGAACACCATGATGTTGACGAAGATCAGGAACCCTACTTGGCCACCCGGCAGTGTCGTCAACAAATGCTCGACCCAGATGTGGCCGTTCACGCCATAGAACGCCAGCGAGAAGATGCGTGCGCCGATTAAAATGAACACGACGAAGGCAGATAGCTTAGCCGTCGATTCCACGGCCGACCGGAGCAAGGCGATATTGAATCGCTTCGGATCATTGTCGAGCCAGCGCTTGAACATGGCGAGCAAGATTGAGCCCGTCGCGCCCATGGCGCCACCCTCAGTTGGCGTGGCGACGCCGATAAATATAGTGCCAAGCACGAGGAAGATCAGGAACAACGGCGGCACCATCACAAAAGTGACCTGCTGAGCCATGCGCGACAGGAACCGGAAGCCCGTTACTCTGCCTAATATCCAATTCAAGACCGCGGCGGTGAACGCCACAATGATACCGACCGCCATGCACAAGATGACAAAATCAGCGCCGTTGTAGGTGGTATTACGAAGCGCCACATAGCCTGTAACACCAGAGATGATTGTCAAAACAAGCAGGGAAAGCAGACCACGATCGCCGTTTTCCTCTTTGAAGCCGATAGCGTCTTCGGGTAGGCCCGGCACCAAATCAGGCTTGAACGTCGCGACAATGAAAACATAGACCGCATAGAGCGCGGATAGAACGAGGCCTGGGATGAACGCGCCTTCGTACATATCGCCCACGGAACGACCCAATTGGTCGGCCATGACGATGAGCACGAGTGACGGTGGAATAATCTGAGCGAGTGTGCCAGATGCCGCAATCACGCCCGATGCAACGCGCCGGTCGTACCCATAACGCAGCATGATCGGCAGCGAGATGAGGCCCATCGAAATCACTGAAGCAGCCACCACGCCAGTGGTGGCGGCCAACAGGGCGCCGACGAAAATAACGGCGTAGGCCAGTCCTCCACGCACTGTGCCGAACAACTGACCGATGGTGTCGAGCAAATCTTCGGCCATGCCCGACCGTTCGAGCACCAGCCCCATTAACGTGAAGAATGGAATAGCGAGCAGCGTGTCGTTACTCATCACCCCGTAGATGCGTTCCGGCAGTGACTGCAGCAACGGCCACGATAGGTTGATCGTACCCTTCGACAACGGCGCCAACTCGACGCCAAGAATGAAGAACAACAGTCCGCACGCACCTAGCGAAAACGCGACTGGATATCCCAGCAGCAAGAACATGACGAGCGAGGCAAACATGATCGGTGCCATGTTCTGCGCAATGAATTCAGCCATTGTATCAAAGCTCCGAAGCGAACAGGAAGATGGGCGCTATGTAGTTCAGGTTTTTGCCTTAGCGGCAGCCGCTGCGGCTTGCGCCCGCGCGACCTTGTCCGCTTCGTCGGCTAGCGCCTGTTTCAGGCGGTCGGCTTCCGCTTCGGCTGCCGCGTGGTGGCCGCCGCCCGTTGACGTGTCAGCCAGTTCGCCCCGCATGATTGCACGGCGCTTGATCAGCTCCGAGATGCCTTGCAGCAGCAGCATGAAAAATGCCAAGGGCACTAGGAACTTCGCCGGATAAACGGGCAAGCCGCCAGCGTTCGTCGACTGTTCGTTTTGCAGCAATGAGCGCCAGAAAAACGGCACGCTCGTGTAGAGCATCACGAGACAGATGGGCACGATGAAAAATATGTGGCCGATGACGTCGACGCGATCGCGGGCACGTTTGGACAGCAAACTGCTAACAACGTCGATGCGGATATGTTCGTTCGACAGCAGCGTCCATGGCGAGCACAGCAGGAACACCATGCCAAAAAGGATCCACTGGATTTCTAGCCAGGCATTGGACGAGCTATTGAAAACTTTCCGGATGATGGCATTGACGGTCGAGATCAAGACCGCGAGCAAGATTGCCCAAGCAATCGTTCTGCCCACCCTAGTATTCAGCACATCGATGAAACGGCTGACTGCCAGAGACGGGCGGATCGCCATCGCCAACACGAACAAAATCGTTGCAATGAACAACCACGCTCCAACGGCTTGTGCCAAACCGTTGCCGCCTGCCAAGTTCGTCAGCAGCCAATTTAGTGGTTCCATCAATCCCCCGCCTAGTCACACCCGTAATGACCAGCGCCTATAGAACGCTGGCCTTTTTGCGCATCTGTATACCCGGCACCGCCGGTGACTTCCAGAGCTTCCTCTGCCACTATGCAATGCGTTTAGCGCATCGACCAGTTGGAAAACCACAAATTGGTTCATGCGGCGGCAAAATTTGCCTCGCACGGACCACATAGCAACAGAGCCTCTTGGAGCCCGTTCTCAATGCCGGTTACACAATCACAGGTTCTGGAAGCGCTACGCCGCGTCAAGGGACCGGACCTAAACAGCAATATCGTTGACTTGGGCATGGTCTCCGATGTGTTGCTGAAGGACGGTCGTGCCTATTTTTCAATCACCATTCCAGCGTCACGCGCCGAAGAACTGGAGCCACTTCGCAAAGCCGCCGAAACTGTCGTTTCTGAAATCAAGGGCATTACCGGGGTAACTGCTGTGCTGACTGCCGAGTCATCCAGCCGGAACTCACCGTCGTCCACCAATGTCCCCGAACACGCCCGAGTCAGTCAGGCGCGGGCCAAAGGCGCCATGGGCGACGCTTCGCGCACCACATCACAACCTACGGCGGCCCCAACGGGCGTGAAAAAAGCGGCCGGTGTGGTCGGTGTCAAGCATCTGATCGCCGTTGCATCCGGCAAGGGTGGTGTCGGTAAATCGACCACCGCCCTCAATCTGGCGCTTGGTTTCCAGGCCATCGGCCTCAAAGCCGGGATCCTGGATGCTGACATCTATGGTCCATCGCAACCGCGCCTGCTCGGATTGACTGGTCGTCCGCAAGTGCTGTCCGGCACCACGCTCAAGCCGATGGAAGCATTCGGCCTCAAAGCCATGTCGATGGGTTTCATGGTGGATGAAGGCACGCCGATCATCTGGCGGGGACCAATGGTGGTGTCCGCCCTCAATCAAATGCTTCGCGATGTCGCTTGGGGTTCTCCCGGCGCCGAACTCGACGTGCTTGTGATCGACATGCCACCTGGCACCGGCGATGTGCAGCTTAGCATGGCGCAGCAAGTGCCGTTGTCGGGGGTCGTAATCGTATCGACGCCGCAAGATCTCGCTCTGATCGATGCGCGCAAGGGCCTGAATATGTTCCGCAAGGTCGACGTGCCGGTGCTCGGCATTATCGAGAATATGAGTTATTTTCTGTGCCCGTCATGCGGTGACCGGTCGGATATTTTCGGGCATGGTGGCGCGCGCAACGAGGCGGAAAAACTCGGAATTCCATTCCTGGGCGAAGTACCGCTGCATATGGACATTCGCGCCACGTCCGATAGTGGGCAACCCATTACAGCAACCAGCCCTGATAGCATTCAAGCGGGCATCTACCGCGACATCGCAGCGAAGACGTGGGCGGAAATGCTCGCGTCCAACGGCGGGCGCATTGCACCGCCAGAATTGGTCGTCGGTGAAGGCCGCGACATGCTCACCGTGCGCTTCGAGGGCGGCAAAACGCATACGCTATCGGCCGAGATGTTGCGCGTCATGAGCCCATCGGCTGAAGTACAAGGACATTCCGCTGCACAACGCGTGACGGTGCCGAAAAAACGCACTGTTAAGATCAAGGAGCTTCAGCCGGTCGGCAACTACGCGGTTCGCATCGTGTTCGACGATGGCCACTCGACTGGACTCTATGCCTGGTCGTATCTTGAGCTGCTTGGCGTAGAGAAGGACAAGCGGTGGGCTGAGTATCTGCGCGAACTCGAGCAGAAGGGACTGAACCGAGGCTGAAAGCTCATGTCGGCTGCACGATAGGGCGGCAGCATCATTGACATTTAGCCGTGTGTGGCGCATTTCAGCCACTCAATCCATCGGCTACGAGCAATCGAGCCGCTGCCTTGCACATGGCATTACGCGTGCAATCTATTGCAGGTGTACAATGTCAGGAGGCAAGGTGGTCAACATCCGCAGGCGCGTAGCGCTTCCGGGTGCGAATTCGTTTTGATAAGTTTGGGAGTTCAAGGCAAAATGCTGAAAGTCTGGGGCCGCAAGACGTCTGTTAACGTGCAGAAGGTCATGTGGACAGTGGGTGAGCTGGCCATTGCGCACGAGCGCATCGACGCTGGCGGTACATTCGGTCGCCTGGACACCGCTGAATTCGCTGCCATGAACCCCAACCGACTGGTGCCGGTCATTGACGACGACGGCTTCGTCATGTGGGAATCAAACGCCATCGTCCGCTATCTTGCCGACCGCTACGGCCGGGGCAAACTCTCGCCCGAGGGCCGCCACGCCCATGCCCGATGCGATCAATGGATGGACTGGTCGGTAAACGAGATCTATCGCGACATTATCGGCATTTGTTTTCTGGGCCTCATCCGTACCGCCGCTAAAGACCGCGATGCAGCCGGAATTGACGCTGCTGCAAAGCGTGCCGGTGAAAAGCTGCGCGCTCTCGATGGCCATATCAACGGCCGTACCTTCATCAATGGCGACCAGCTGACGATAGCCGACATTGCTGTTGGTACGTTGATGTACCGATATTTCAGCTTGCCGATCGAGCGGCCGAAACTGCCAAATCTCGAATCCTGGTACGGACGATTAGCCTCCCGCACGCCGTATCAGCAGCACGTTATGGTTGATTTTGAAGCCATGAAGGTTCCTGGGGCTTAACGCAATGTTCCAAAGCCTATCAGATCGGTTGTCGGGCGTTCTGGACCGGTTGACTCGCCGTGGTGCGCTCGGCGAGGCCGACGTCAGCGATGCCATGCGCGAAGTGCGTCGTGCGTTGCTCGAAGCCGACGTAGCGCTCGACGTGGTCAAAGATTTTACCGACAAGGTCAAAGCCAAAGCCGTCGGTCAGAACGTCATCAAGTCGGTGACGCCAGGCCAAATGGTCGTTAAGATCGTTTACGACGAGCTGGTCGCGATGCTGGGCTCGGACGCATCTCCGATCGACCTCATTGCGACGCCTCCGGTCGCCATTTTGATGGTTGGTCTGCAAGGCTCCGGTAAGACCACAACAACGGCGAAGATCGCCTACCGGCTGACGAGCAGAGATAAGAAAAAAGTGCTGATGGCGTCGCTCGATACGCGTCGCCCCGCAGCACAGGAGCAGTTGCGCGTGCTCGGCGAGCAGACGAATGTTGCTACCCTGCCCATCATTAGCGGCCAGCAGCCGCTGGCGATTGCAAAGCGCGCCATGGATGCGGCCCGGCTCGGCGGCTATGACGTAGTGCTGCTCGATACCGCTGGCCGTACCACCATCGATGAAGTGCTGATGGAAGAGGTCGCACAGGTCAAAATCCTGACCAAGCCGCACGAAACGCTACTCGTGGCCGACGCATTGACCGGCCAGGACGCGGTCAACACCGCCAAAGCGTTCGAAAGTCGTTTAGGAGTCACGGGCATTGTCTTGACCCGCGTCGACGGTGATGGTCGTGGCGGCGCGGCGCTATCGATGCGCGCCGTTACCGGCCGCCCCATCAAACTGATGGGCATCGGCGAAAAATGGGATGCACTCGAAGATTTCCATCCGGACCGTATCGCCAACCGCATCCTCGGCATGGGCGATATCATCAGCCTCGTCGAGAAGGCCGCTGCCAATATCGATGCCGATGACGCGGCGCGCATGGCCGCAAAGATGCGAGATGGTGGCTTCGATCTGCAGGACATGGCCGACCAACTTAAGCAGATGGAAAAACTCGGCGGTCTAGGCGGCATCATGGGGATGATGCCCGGCGTTGCTAAAATGAAAGCCCAAATTGCCGACAGCGGCATGGGCGAGAAGATGCTCAAGCGCCAGCATGCGCTCATCATGTCGATGACGCCAAAGGAGCGCCGCAATCCGAAGTTGCTCGACGGCAAACGCAAGAGGCGGATCGCAGCGGGCGCCGGTGGCAAAGTCGAAGACATCAACAAGCTCGTCAAGCAGCACCGCCAGATGGCCGACGTCATGAAAATGATGGGTAAAAACAAAGGCATGATGGGCAAGATGGCTAACATGATGGGACTCGGTGGCGGGTCCGGCATGAGTGGTGGCGGTATGCCGGATGTAACACCCGCGATGCTCGAACAGCTCAAAAAAGGTGAGATGCCGAAGGGGCTGCCGACCATGCCCGGCGGATCGACCGGAGGAATGCCGAAACTACCCGGTCTCGGTGGCGGACTGCCCGGTTTGGGCGGCTTCGGCAGCAACAGGTTTCTAGGCCTACCGGGACTTCCCGGCGGTCCGAAGAAAAAGTAATCAGCAGAACAGCAACCAAGGAAGATAGAGAATGTCAGTCAAAATTCGCCTGTCACGCGGGGGTGCCAAAAAGCGCCCGTACTATTACATCGTCGTCGCCACCAGTTCCGCCCCGCGCGACGGCCGCTACATCGAGCAGATCGGCACGTTCAACCCGATGCTGCCGAAGGACAACCCCGAGCGCGTTAAACTCGATCTCGATCGCGCCCGGCACTGGCTGTCGGTCGGCGCCCAGCCGTCAGACCGCGTTGCCCGCTTCCTCGACGCCAATGGCTTGATGACGCGCACTGCATCGAACAATCCGGACAAGGCCAAGCCAAAGAAGAAGCGCGTCGAGCGTGAGAAGGCCGAGGCCGCCAAGGCAGACGCCAAAGCTAAGGAAGCAGCGGCTGCATAGTTGGTGTTGTGCCAGACTCTTCGCCAAACCTTATCCTTCTCGGCCACGTCGCGGGTGCCCACGGCATCCGCGGCGAAGTATCAGTCAAAACCTATACGGGCGTCCCTGGAGACATCGGCAGTTACGGCCCGCTGAGCGACAAGACCGGAACTCGCACTTTCACGCTCAAAGTCGTGCGGGTAACGCCAAAAGGCGTCGTGATTGCCAGTATCAAGAATGTTGATAATCGCAATAAAGCCGAGTCTCTGCGCGGCACAGCACTTTACGTGGCCCGCAAGAAATTGCCGCCAACCGCCGACGCCGAGTTCTATCACGCCGATCTGATCGGCCTGATTGCAGTAGACCCAGTCGGCAAACCGATCGGGCGTGTTGCGTCGATGCAGAATTTTGGCGCCGGCGATCTGCTTGAACTGGCGTTCGATTATGGCGGCAAGACCGAGTTTATTCCCTTCACATTGACTGTCGTACCCGAGATCGACATTGCTGGCGGTCGTATCGTCGTCGTCCTGCCGTCGGCAACCGAGGCAACAGAAGATCCGGATCGGCCGATCGATCCTTGAGCTACCGGTGACCCTTGCGAAGCCGCACGTAGAGCGCCCCCTCACCACCGTGGCGCACATGTGCCGACGTGCAGCCCGACACGATCGCCCGCATATCCGGCTCGGCGAGCCAGCGCGGAACGTTACGCTTCAGCACCCCACGATCCTTGTTCTGGAACAGATCAAACGGCGCATCAGGGGCTGAGCCCTGCGGCGTGCCCTTGCCAGTAATCACGAGCACGGTGCGCAATCCATTCGTATGACAGCGCGCCAGAAAGCCACGCAAGATTCGATGTGCCTCGTCCTGTCTGAGCCCGTGCAGATCGACGCGCGCTTCAATCTCATCGCGGCCTTTAGCAATGCGTCGTGACGCCCGCGGTTCCAAGTCAGCGAGTGGTATCATCTTTTTCGGCGCAGGCTTTGCATGAACCGGATGTGGCGGCGCAGACAGCGGCGGAAGCACGTGCCGAACCGGCAACTCACCAATCACTGCACGCGGTAGGGGCTGTACGCGCTTTTTTAAGCGCCGTGTGGGCGCCACGTCGCGCGTTACATGCGCCCAAAGCGCTGCATCATCATCAGACAACCCACCACCGCGCCGCTTCGGCGGTCCATCGTGCCGGCTCATGGTTTGGTGCGCTTGGCGATAGAACCCGTTGCCACTCCGGATGCTGTGCCAGTGCTAATCCCCGCGTTGGGCTGCAATACATAGAAGTTGCCAGGATGCTTGGTGACCCCGGCAATTTTTCCAGCTACTCGACCTGAGCCGAAAAAGATGTCACCACGCTCAGGCCCTTTGATGGCCGAACCCACATCCTGGGCGATCATCAACCGGCTGAACCGGCTGGAAATAGTGGCATGACCTAGTGTAGGCGCATCCACATATATCGGCGTCCCAATAGCGTGGACTCCAGCGTCAACGGCAAGACTACGGCCGGGCGTCAGCGGAATATTCAAGACACCAATGGCGCCCTTGGCTTCTTCCCCTTGAAGTTCGCGAAAGAACACATAGGATTTGTTGTGCCACATTACCCGCCGCCCCCGTTCTGGGTCAGCCTTCAACCATGCGCCAAGGGCGGCGAGCGACATTTTGTCGGCGGGGAACGCGCCAGTGTCGATTAGGTGGCGACCAATTGACGAGTACGGATGCCCGTTCTTGCCGTCATAGCTCACGCGAACCATGCTGCCGTCTGGCAGCCGCAAACGCCCCGAACCTTGAATCTGCATGAAAAATGTGTCGACCGGGCTCGCCAGATACATCAGCTCCAAACCCTGGCCCTTAAGTATACCTTGCTCGATTTCAGCCCGTGTCGCATACGGCTCGATGCCCTTTACTGTTTTGCGCCCATGCGTCAACGCCTCGCTTTTTGCCCCCCGCGACGCCTCGTCGACGATATTCACTAGGTCGGCGGGACGCCGGTAGATCGGCGTTGAAAACGCTGACGATGGTGTCCGCGCAGCATCGATCACCGGCTCATAGTAACCCGTCATCAAGCCAGAGTTGGCGGCGTGAACGACCCTATGCGGCGTGAAATGCGCCTCAAAGAACGCTTTAGCTGATGCGTCTGCTACTCGCTTGCTGGCCAACAACATTGCTGAATCGCACGCACTCAGAAGTGCGGGGTTTGCAGGCCGTGGGCCAGCCTTGTTGCCAGCTTTCACCGCGGCAATAACCCGGTCACAGGATTTGAGAAACGTCTTGAACGCCGCAGCATGGTCGTCGTGCTGCCAACCGGGGAGCTCCGAGAATGCGGTTGGCTTGAAGCTAACGGCCGCATTAGTCATGATGGGTTCGGACTTGGCACCTGAGTGACCTCTGTGTGCTATGCCGTCGGCGGGTGGATTGGCCTCTACTGATGATGCCATGCAGCAAAAACTATAGGCTGCAATAAGCCCTGCTGAAACCCTTTGTCCAGCACTGCATGACGCCGACACACCCTGCCCCCAAAGCCCGAAAGTGGGTCAAATTCAAGTCGTATAAAAACTCAGTTCGGCGATTGAGTTGCGACAAGCCGCCAATTCGGATTGCGGGAATTCATCTCACGGGCAAACGTCCAGATATCCGTCACTTCCTTGATTTTCTGCGCATCGCCCGCCGTTACGGACCCTGTTTTGTCGCGGGTTGCCGAGATCAACTGACTAATGAATTTCATAGTGATGCCGGCCGTACCGTTTTTGACCTCAACCTCGACAATATCGGCCTTACTGATGCCGACAAAACTCTGGTCGATCACCTCAGCCCGGTTTTCGCGATCGCCGATGGCAGCCGCGAACCCATCGAATACCTCTTTGCTCAACAATTCCTTGAGGACCTTTCGGTTGCCCTCGGCAAACGCCGTCACGATCATTTCGTACGCTTGTTTTGCACCGTCGATGAACTGTTTTGGATCAAAGGTGCTGTCGGTGCGCACCAGTTGCAACAAGCCGCTTTCAACTTCGGCATCGCCGCCAGTGAAGCCTTTGATCCGCGCTTCAATATCAGCCGTCGCGACTTCCGCTGCCACTGGTGCCGCGACGGCTTCACGGCCACGGCGCGGCAAAGCGACCACCTTATCCTGGGCGGCAGCCGCCCGTTCCTGGGCCTGATCACTGCGACTGCGCTTATCGATACGGGTCTCGTCTTCGGGAGTGCGTCGCCCGAGGACACTGCGCAGCTTGAAGATCACCACGACGGCGACCACAATAGAGAGCAGCGTAACGAGATTAATTTGGCCATCCATGGGATATAGCTTTCTGGGCGGTGTTCGGGCGCTGGACTGATATATGCTCGCGGCGCCCAGTTCTCCAGAGGGATCGCCACGAATATGCGATCCTGCTGAATCAGCGCCCGCTCGAGCAACCATTAATCAAGACGCTGCAGTCGTCCGGTAGTTGGCTACTGTGGTGTAAAACTTAGGGCATTGCTATGGCGAAGCCAACTGTATTGACCGGAACGGGTACGTAAATGCCCTGATCCAAACACAAGGATGACAATTTGCCATGTGGCTCGGCCTTCTTCTGGTGCTGGTTGCCGTCCCGCTGCTTGAGCTGGCACTATTGATCAAAATGGGTCAATGGATTGGCTTCTGGCCAACGATTTTTATTATCGTCGTGACCGCTGGTATCGGCACAACCATCCTCTATTCACAAGGCTTTGCGGCAGCTCGGCGCGGTGTTGAAACCATGAACAGTGGGAGAATCCCGATCGAACCCGTCGTTGACGGGCTCATGCTCATGGTTGCCGGCACGTTGCTGCTGGCCCCTGGCCTGATGACTGACATTTTGGGCCTACTGCTGCTCATACCTCCTGTGCGCCGATGGCTAGGTGCCGCGGGTTTCCGTCGGATGATGGCCGCTGGGACCCTACAAACGACCGTGTTCACCACCGAGCACCGGTCAGAAGACGGTAACGCGCCAGCTAAAGATACGGCAACCTCCGATCCATCGCCTCGCCGGTCTGCCCGCAGCGCTGGCCCGGTGATCGATGGTGAGTTCAAGCGCATTGAAGAAAAGCCAAAGTCACCGAAAAATGACGACTAGCCATGCGATTGCCGGATGCAACTGGCCATGTTAGCGGACTGCAGATTGCCGATGACATTTGATTGGAAGGTAGGACGTTATGGCAAATGACACAAGCAAACTGGATGAAGTCGCCCCTAACGGCGACGATAGTGCAGCGGTGCAGGTTCGGGTCATGGGACAATATATAAAAGACCTATCATTTGAGAGCCCGAACGTTGCCAAACTACTCGAAGGCCCAATCGACAGCCCGAACATTCAGCTAGAAGTCAATGTCAGCGCCAAACAGACCGGGCCAACGTTTTTTGAAAGTGCGATCGAGTTTACCGCCAACGCCACGAGCAAGGTCGGCAAACTGTACAATCTGGAAATCGTCTACGGTGGGATGTTCAAACTCGACAACATGCCGCAACAGGCCGTCGAGCCATTTCTGCTGGTGAACGCGCCCGCACTGCTGTTCCCGTTTGTCCGACGGATCATAGCCGATTTGACCCGCGAAGGCAGCTTCCCACCTTTGTTGCTCGATCCCATCGACTTCGCAGCACTCTACGTTCGCCGCAAACAAAATCAACAAACGACCAACGAGCAGCCAATGGTCAACTAGAGCTTCGTGGCAGATAGCGTTTCCAAATCGCCTTATCTCCAAGTGTCGCAACGAACGCTGCATGGGCGTCTTCATCAGCTGCGGTAAGACGGGGTGTAAGAGATACCGGCCTCTGGGTGGCAGCCGCGCGCGCGCGACCACCGCTCTGACCGGGCGACCCGGTTCCCTGATTCTCTGCTAAACTCAACATAGCCTGCCGCTCACCGAGCAGTTCCACATACACTTGCGCAAGTAACAACGAATCAACGATAGCGCCGTGTTTGGTCCGCTTTGTGTTGTCGATCCCATAGCGTTTGCACAGCGCATCAAGCGTGTTCGGACCAGCCGGATGTTTGCGGCGCGCCAGGGTTAGGGTGTCGAGCACACGATCCATGCTGAGCGGCACCTTCCCGATCCGCTCCAGTTCCATATTTATGAACCCGATATCGAAGTTCGCATTGTGAATAACCAGAGTCGTCGACCCGATAAAATCGAGGAACTTATCAGCAACACTGATGAACACCGACTTGTCCCGCAGAAAAGCAGTTTTGATACCGTGGATGCGTTCCGCATCCGGATGCACATCGCGCCCTTCTGGATTGAGAAAAGCGTGAAACTCCACGCCCGTGGGAGCGCGGTTGACCAACTCGATGCAACCGATCTCGATCAACCTGTCGCCCTTCTTGGCGTCAAGGCCCGTGGTTTCGGTATCGAGTACAATTTCACGGAGCATCCGTTGTCCCTTTAAGGATGGCGGCCACACCAACAATCAAGCCCAGAATTTTTCGAAGGCTTGGCCAGTGCGACCCATCAAAGTCTGGACAATACCATCGATCTGCTGCTCAGCAGCTTGGATGGACCCTCCTGTATCCACAACGAAATTAGCCCGACGACGCTTTTCCGCATCAGGGGTCTGGCGCCCTAACATCGCATCGAGCTTTTCAGGCGACATTCCAGGTCGCAGCAGTACGCGCCGACGTTGCTCATCGGCTGGCGCACTGACCACTACGGTCACATCCACATGAGCGTCGCCGCCCGTTTCAAATAACAACGGTATTTCCAATACGGCAATCGGTGCTCCCGATCGATTAGCTTTATTGAGCGCTGCACGCTCCGCCGCTTGAACAAGCGGGTGTACGATGGTCTCGAGACGTTTGAACCCGAACGGGTCCGCGAGCAGTGCCTGTGATAACCTTTGCCGGTCTACTTTATCATTCCGCGTAACACCCGGGAATGCCGCCTCGATCATTGGCGCGGCCGCACCTTCATAAAGCTCATGAACTAGTGCATCCGCATCAATCACTGGCACTCCCAGGGCCCTGAAACGTTTGGCAGCGGTCGACTTCCCCATGCCAATCGAGCCGGTTAACCCGATGATCAGCATTAGTGGCCCTCGATATCTGCGACGACTAAATCGCGTAGCGCTGGCGTGACAACCGGCCTGACACCGAACCATTTCTCGAAACCTGGTACGGCTTGATGCAATAGCATACCTAGGCCATCCACCGTCACCAATCCTGCCTGCCGTGCCCGCTTGAGAAATTCCGTTTCCAGTGGCACATAAACGATGTCGACAACAACGGTCGCTGGATCAAAGGTAGTAAAATCGAGTGGCGGCCAATCGTTTCCGTTCATGCCAAGCGACGTCGTATTGACGATGACCGCTGCACCCTTGAGTCCAAGTTCAAGTTGATCCCAGTCGAATGCCTTGATGCGGGCTCCCTTAGGATCAAGCGCCAGACAAAGGGCGTCAGCGCGACCAGCCGTGCGGTTGAAAATACGAACGCCGTTGACACCGGCCAAAAGCAGCCCGTAGACGATCCCGCGCGCCGCGCCGCCAGCACCGATTACACAAACAGGACCAGACTTCTTACTCCAGTATGGCGCAGTGGTCGTCAAATGCGTCATAAACCCGTAGACATCGGTATTGGCGACGCAAATCTTTTTGCCGTCCAGCCACACCGTATTGGCCGCACCGATTGCGATGGCCGAAGGGTCCCGCTCATCGGCTAATCTGAACACTGCTTCCTTATGTGGTATAGTGACGTTGCAGCCGACAAACCCATTTTCACCCAGCGTTTTGAAGAACCGCTGCAGATCATCTGGCGGCACGGCGATTTTTTCATAACTGCCAGCGATACCATACTGCTTCAACCATGCACCATGGATCAACGGCGAGCGCGAGTGCGAAATCGGCCAGCCAATTACACAGGCTTTTGTGCTCGGTTTAGCGTTAGTCATGCGAGCACTAGGTCCCGTTCGCGCAATTGAGCCATCAGCTTCAGCAGTGGCAGTCCAAGAATTGTAAAGTAGTCGCCTTCAATCTGCTCGAACAGCTGTACGCCGATGGCCTCAAGCCGGAACGCGCCAACCGCTTCCAAGACGGCGTCACCTTCGCGTCTCAGGTAGTATTCGACAAACTCGTCCGTAAAGTTCCGCATTGTCAGCCGCGCCGTATCGGATGCGCTCCAAGCAACGCTACCGGCTTCGGCGATAGCAACTGCAGAATGCAGTTCGTGCGTCCTGCCGCGCAATTGTGCGAGCGTTGCGCGCGCCTCATTGCGGTCACTCGGCTTTTTCAGGATATCGAACCCGATACTCAAAACCTGGTCCGCTCCAATGACCACGGCGCTGGGAAAATTGCGGCTGACATCCAGCGCTTTCGCTCGGGCCAATAGTTCCGCGACCTCGCATGGCGATGTCACGACACCCGCCGACGCCTGCATAGCGTCTCGAACAGCCGCTTCGTCGACCTGCGATGGCACCACCTTGAAGCTCAATCCCGAGCGCTCCATCATATCGCGGCGGGCGCGGCTACCCGAGGCCAATATCAACTCTTGATTGGTGCTAGCCATCGCCCAGATCCTCCGCGACAGTAGTGCCGGACTCGCGATCATGGAACAGTCGCAGGATATGCGCGGCCGTCTCCTCGATCGAACGGCGCGATACGTCGATAACGGGCCAACCATGGCGGGCACACAGGCGCCGGGAGTATAGAATCTCCTGACTGATGCTATCCCGATCGACATACTCGTCGAGGTTTCGATCCCCCAGAAAGCGGACACGGTTACGGCGGATCTCCGCAATCCGCTCGGCACTGGCAACCAAACCCACGACAAATGCGCCGTGCGGTTCGGTTAGCGACTCGGGAAGCGGAATACTCGGCACCAGCGGCAGATTTGCCGTCTTATATCCGCGCTGCGCCAGGTAGATACTCGTCGGCGTCTTCGAGGTTCGCGAGATGCCGAGAATGATTATGTCGGCGGCGTTGAGGTCTGCGGGCAATTGCCCATCGTCATGCACCATCGAGAAATTCAATGCGTCGATCCGCTGAAAATACTCCGCATCTAGTACGTGCTGACCAGCAACAATTGGTGTTTGCGGGGCACCTAGATAGCTCTCGAACACCTTCATGATTGGTTCAAGCACATGCAGACACGGCACTTTCAACTCGCGGCAGCGCCGTTCGAGCTCGGCTACCAGATCACGATTGACGATCGTGTAGAGTACGATACCGGGGGCCGAGGCGATCTCCTGCAAGACCCGATCAAGCTGCCGACTGCTGCGGATCAAAGGATGTATATGCTCGATCGGCCGCACTTCAGCGTACTGCACGGCTGCCGCCTTCGCGATCGTTGTGAGGGTTTCACCTGTCGAATCCGAGATCAGATGCAGGTGAAAATAGCTCGGCAAGGCGTTGGCCATATGTGGAAAACCTGCAGGGTTATCAACCAGTCTGGTCAAGGTGCGAGGCATGGGCAGCTACAACTGTTTATATATCCACAGATCGCTCCCCAAATCAGCCGCCACTAACCTGATCCAGTGCTGATCTCCACCACACGTACAACACATCGAGCCACCCACACGTTCTCCCACCGCAACCCACGCTAAGCTGTGTCGCGTAGGCATGGCAACCAATGAACGAAGATACTGACACCCATGTAAAAAATCGATGTTTGTGTCACCTCACCGGTTGGCTACCAGATCTGGACGTGCTTTATCATTAGCGCCGATAAGCTGCTCAAAAGCCGGTGCTCTGCTGATATTCCCACAATCCCCTGTCCTAAGAATAATAATAAAAAGTCTCTAAGACTCTATTTGAAGGTTTAAGTGATGCCGTCGTTCCATGCCGACCTCAAACGCAAAGCGACCACCATGCGGTTCCTGCAACCGTTTGTTGGTCAAACGGCTAACCCGCCTCCAGTTTGGCTGATGCGGCAAGCGGGCCGATATCTCCCCGAATACAAAGCGACGAGGGCGCTGGCCGGTGGTTTTCTCAACTTGTGCTACACCCCGGCGCACGCTTGCGAGGTCACGCTGCAGCCGATTCGGCGCTACGGATTTGACGCGGCGATCCTATTTTCCGACATCCTGGTCGTGCCAGACGCTTTGGGTCAGCGGGTCGCGTTCCTCGAGGGCGAGGGCCCGAACTTGGAACCACTGACATCGGCCGCCGACCTTGCCAGGCTCAGCATCGGGCAAGCCCGCTCGAAATTTGAAACGGTGGCAGAGAGCGTTTCGCGCATTCGCGCCAGTCTGCCACCTGAAACCGCACTGATTGGCTTCTGCGGCGCACCCTGGACGGTGGCGACGTACATGGTCGGCGGACATGGATCGTCCGACCAGGCAAAAACTCGACTGATGGCCTACCGCGATCCAGAGACGTTCCAGCGTTTGATGGATATGCTGGTCGATGCCTCGATCGAATATCTTGGTTTGCAGGTAAAATCTGGCGCTGACGCGTTGCAGATCTTCGATAGTTGGGCTGGTAGCCTGCCCGACAACGAGTTTGCTCGGTGGGTCGCTGCGCCCACCAAGCGCATCGTGGCCGCGCTGAAAACGAGCTTTCCGCATGTACCGATTATAGGCTTCCCCCGAGGAGCTGGTATCGCGTCGGTCGGATACGTCGCTAACACCGGCGTTGACGGCGTGGGTTGCGATACGGCGATGCCTTTGTCGGTTATGAGAGGTCAATTGGCGTCTCAGGGAATCGTGGTACAGGGCAATCTCGATCCGCTGTTGCTGGTCGCTGGAGGGGCGGCAATGGCGACGCGGGTTTCTGAGATTTTGACCGCCATGCAGGGAAGGAACTTCGTGTTCAATCTCGGCCATGGCATCGTGCCTGAAACCCCGCCCGAGCACGTGGCGCAGCTTATGGCGCTCGTGCGGGGCCAAGCCTGACGATGCTCGACCTGTGGATCAAGGTCCTGCACGTCGTCGCCGTGATTTCTTGGATGGCTGGTTTGTTGTATCTTCCGCGTTTGATGGTCTATCACGCCGACACGCCAATCAATACGCAGCAGTCCGAGACGTTCAAGATCATGGAACGTCGACTGCTCAATGCAATCATGACGCCAGCTATGCTGTTCGCGTGGATCACCGGCTTGTGGCTCGCCTGGTCGAGTTTTGGGTTTCGTGGCGGCTGGTTGCATACCAAGCTGCTGATGGTCGTACTGATGTCGGTCGCCCATGGTCTTCAGGCGCGATGGGTCAAGGATTTCGCATCGGACTGCAACGTACGACCCCATAAGTTTTATAGGATCGCCAATGAAGTGCCGACAGTTCTTATGCTGGTGATCGTTGCGCTTGTGATTGTGAAGCCGTTCTAGCAACATCGCGTTGGGATGACGTCTCAGGCACCACATTCCCTCTATCGTCTCCTGACAAATGCTGCTATCACAAACCAATAGCGGTCGTCGGCGGCGGAGAGGTCAGCCGATATTTGTGCGGAGCGGTGCCCAACCGCGACAGCGCCCCGCTTTGATGCGCGACCCTCGCGCTCCCACCTTTTGATCCCCGGCTCGACGCTAAACCTCTCACCCACCCCAGCCGCTCGAGCCCCAGCGGAGACTAAGCCACATGGCTGAATTCAAATTACAGGACCTCAAAGAGAAGTCCCCTACCGAAATGCTGAGCTTCGCGGAAGAGCATGGAGTTGAAAACTCCAGCACGCTGCGCAAGCAGGAATTGATGTTTGCTGTGCTTAAGCAGCTTGCATCCAAAGAAATCGAAATTACAGGCATCGGCGTCGTCGAAGTGCTGCAGGATGGTTTCGGCTTCCTGCGCTCGCCTGATGCCAATTACCTTCCCGGTCCCGACGACATCTACATCTCGCCATCGCAGATCCGAAAGTTTGGCCTGCGCACCGGTGACACAGTCGAAGGCCCGATCCGGAGCCCCAAGGATGGCGAACGCTACTTCGCTTTGCTGAAAGTCAACCAGATCAATTTTGAAGATCCGGAGGCGGCGAAACATAAGGTCAACTTTGACAACCTGACGCCACTCTATCCGACCAAGTGGCTCAAGATGGAAATCGAGGATCCAACCATCAAGGATCTTTCGGCGCGGGTGATCGACATCGTTGCACCTATGGGTAAGGGCCAGCGCGCGCTTATCGTCGCGCAGCCGCGCACCGGTAAAACTGTGTTGCTGCAGAACATTGCGCATGCAATTTCCACCAACCATCCCGAGTGCTACCTCATGGTGCTGCTCATCGACGAGCGGCCTGAGGAAGTCACCGACATGCAGCGAACAGTAAAGGGAGAGGTTATCGCCTCGACGTTCGACGAGCCGCCTAGCCGCCACGTCCAAGTCTCAGAAATGGTGATCGAAAAGGCCAAACGCCTGGTCGAGCACAAGCGCGATGTCGTAATCCTGTTAGACAGCATCACGCGTCTCGGCCGCGCCTACAACACCACCGTGCCGTCATCCGGCAAGGTGCTGACCGGTGGCGTCGACAGCAATGCGCTGCAGCGTCCGAAGCGGTTTTTCGGTGCGGCGCGCAATATTGAAGAAGGCGGCTCGCTGACCATTATTGCGACGGCGCTGATCGAAACCGGCAGCCGGATGGACGAAGTCATCTTCGAAGAGTTCAAGGGTACCGGCAACTGCGAAGTCGTGCTTGATCGCAAGGTTTCCGACAAGCGCGTGTTCCCGGCGATCGATATTGCCAAGTCTGGTACGCGTAAGGAAGAGCTGTTGGTGCCGCGCGATCAGCTCAAGAAGATGTATGTGCTGCGCCGCATCCTCAACCCGATGGGCACAATGGATGCCGTCGA
>JANNRP010000052.1:0-5268 GCA_031401535.1 Hyphomicrobiaceae bacterium
GGGCAATCCCCGCGCCGCCCGCCTCATTCGAGGAACCGACGATCATGAAACGTATTCTGACTTCAGCTTCGGTGGGATTGACCTGCCTGGCCGTGCTGGCTGGCTCGGCGACAGCCGCCGATTGGAACAATGGCGCTGGTAGCCTAAAGGATCGCGGCCACGTCGCCGTGCCGGTGCCGGCACCCTATCCCTCGTACGAGGGTCCGAGTGGCTGGTATATGCGCGCCGATATTGGCCTTGCTCGCCAATCCGATGTGTCGGGCTCCGAGCGCGGCATCGTGTATGGTGCTGGCGACGGCGTCGACGCCTCATCGCCGACCGGAACCGGTTTCGGCTCATCGTCGGCCTGGTTCAACGACGATTTCGATACATCGATTACCTATGGCATCGGCGTCGGCTACCACTGGACGCAGAATTGGCGGTCCGACCTAACGATGGAACGTCGCGGCAATACCGAATATAAGTTTCGCGGAAATTATAGCTATCAACAGCATCTGGCAAACGGCGCGCCGCCGCCTGCGTACGGCCCCTTGCCGACGACCGTCCGCATTGATGGGACCTCAAGCGACACCTCGTCGATAAAGAGCGGCGTCTTCATGGCCAACACATACTACGATTGGAAGAACGCAAGCGCATTTACTCCTTATGTCGGTGGTGGTGTTGGCTTTGCCTATCTTGATATTGACCGGAATCACGTGACGACTGAAACCGAATGCGACACGGCCGTGGCGGGATCGTGTGCCGCTCCGACAGCCCGGCCCGGTTTCACCGGTCATGGTTCAGTGACCAGGCTGGCCTTTGCCGGCGCTCTGTCGGCCGGTTTCAGTTACGCCATTACGTCGGTCACGTCGGTCGATGTGAATTACCGGTTCCTATACATCCCCAGCACCAACATCGACATGATAATCAACAACAACCAGAGCCGTCTATCATTCGCCGATATCACCGAGCACCAACTGCGTGCCGGTCTGCGCTGGGATATCAACTGAGCCTCGGCACGAATGCCGATTTTTACCAGCGAGGCGGTCCGCAAGGGTCGCCTCGCTTTTGCGTCAATCCTGCCGCGAGTTGACACGGATCGCCGCCACCGCTACCTCGACCAGTGGGACACCTCCCCCCAACGGGAGGCTTTCTATCTGGAAGGATAGCTTCGATGACGACGACCAAGCCGGCAAAGCTGCCGGGCAACCCGCATTTTTCATCCGGCCCCTGTGCAAAGCGCCCTGGCTGGACCCTCAAAGCGCTCGATAAGGCATTTCTCGGCCGGTCACATCGGGCCAAGGACGGCAAAGCACGCCTCAAACTTGCGATCGACAAAACCAAAGCAGTCTTAAGTCTGCCGACAGACTATCATTGTGCAATTGTCCCAGCGTCCGACACGGGCGCCTACGAGATGGCGATGTGGACGATGCTCGGCGCGCGCGGCGTCGAAGCACTCGCTTGGGAAAGTTTCGGCGCGGGCTGGGTGACCGACATTGTCAAACAGTTGAAGCTCAAGGATGCACGCATCACAACCGCCGACTATGGGCACTTGCCAGATCTGAGCACCGTCGATTTCAGTCGTGACGTATTGTTCACAGCCAACGGAACCACGTCGGGCGTGAAGGTTCCGAACTATGACTGGATCCCGGCCAATCGCGAAGGGCTCACCTTTGCCGATGCAACCTCAGCAGCATTCGCGCAGCAGCTTGACTGGTCGAAAATCGATGTCTGCACGTTCTCCTGGCAGAAGGTGCTTGGCGGCGAAGCGGCTCACGGTATGCTGGTTTTGTCGCCCCGCGCTGTCGCGCGCCTTGAATCTTATACGCCGACCTGGCCGCTGCCGAAGATATTCCGCCTGACCAAGGGCGGTAAGTTCATGAAGGAAGTATTCGAGGGCGAGACCATCAACACGCCGTCGATGCTGGCCTTGGAAGATTATCTCGATGCACTTGCCTGGGCCGAAAGCGTCGGCGGACTTAGGGGCCTGACAGCTCGGGCGGACGCCAATGCGCAGGTCATTTTCGACTGGACAGCGAAAACACCTTGGATTGCGAACTTGGCAGTCGTGCCCGAGACGCGCTCGAATACCTCCGTATGTCTACGGTTCGTCGATCCGGTGATCACAGCCATGACAATGGATGCTCAGGCGGCATTCGCCAAGCAAGTTGCAGGCGCCCTCGACAAGGAGCGTGCCGCGCACGACGTCGCTTACTATCGCGATGCGCCGCCTGGCTTGCGGATCTGGTGCGGCTCGACGATCGAGACCGACGACGTCAAGGCGCTGCTGCCCTGGATCGAATGGGCATATCAGAACGAAGTGGCGAAGGCTGGATAGCGAAAGTGTGAATGGCCAGTCATGCGGTGGTGAGGGAATACCTGTCCACACCGCCTTCCTGATCATTCAACACTCCGCCAGTTCACCACTCACGACCGGCCATCCACGAATGACGTTTCCCAGAGGTGCTTTGCCATGACCACCGCCGTACCGCGCGTTCTTATCTCCGATGAACTGTCTCCCGCCGCCGTGCAGATCTTCAAGGATCGCGGGCTGAGCGTCGATTTCAAGCCCGGCCTCAGCAAAGACGAACTCGAGAAAATTATCGGTGACTATGATGGCTTGGCAATCCGTTCGGCGACCAAAGTCACGGACAAGCTGCTGGCCAAGGCAGAACGGTTGAAGGTCGTTGGTCGCGCCGGCATCGGTGTTGACAATGTCGACATCAAGGCTGCTACGGCCAAGGGCATCATCGTGATGAATACGCCCTTCGGCAACTCAATCACGACGGCCGAGCATGCCATCACGCTCATGCTGGCGCTCGCCCGCCAAATTCCGATGGCCGACCGTTCCACCCAGGCAGGCAAATGGGAAAAATCGAAATTCATGGGCGTCGAGATCACAGCTAAGACGCTCGGCATCATCGGCTGCGGCAACATTGGTGCGATCGTGGCGGACCGGGCGCTGGGCCTTAAGATGAAAGTTGTGGCCTTCGATCCATTCTTGACCGACGAGCGAGCGCTGACGCTTGGCGTGACCAAAGCGAGCCTGGAGGAGGTGCTGGCGCGCGCCGACTTCATCACGCTGCATACGCCGTTGACCGACAAGACCCGTAACATTCTCGATGCCAAGGCTTTGGCCAAGACCAAGCCCGGTGTGCGTATCATTAATTGCGCGCGCGGCGGGTTGATTGACGAGGCGGCCCTTCTTGCCGCGCTCAATACGGGACATGTCGCGGGTGCGGCGCTCGATGTCTTCCTGACCGAGCCTGCCAAAGAAAACGCGTTGTTTGGCCACGGCAATGTTATTTGTACTCCGCATCTCGGCGCTGCCACCACAGAAGCGCAGGAGAATGTCGCCCTGCAAGTGGCCGAGCAGATGTCGGACTATCTGCTGACAGGCGCTATAACCAACGCCATCAACTTCCCGTCTATATCGGCGGAGGACGCGCCGAAACTGCGTCCCTACGTCAAGCTAGCTGAGCAATTGGGTCTGTTCGCCGGACAGTTGACCGACAGCGGCATCAAGGCCGTGCGTGTCGAGTTTGCCGGCGAGGTCGCCAAACTCAACGTCAAGCCACTGACTGCAGCGGCTATTGCGGGCATTCTACGGCCGGCCTTGAGCGACGTGAACATGGTCTCGGCCGGTACGATTGCCAAGGATCGTGGCATGGTCGTTGAGGAGGTCACGCGGGGACACGATGGTGCATACGAGAGCTATGTGCGGGTTACCGTGAAGACCGAGAACCAGGAGCGGGCGGTCGCCGGCACGGTGTTCTCGGATGGTAAGCCGCGTATCATCCAGGTTAAGGGCATCGAGATGGAGGCGGAATTCTATCCGCATATGCTCTATGTCACGAACAAGGATAAGCCGGGCTTTATTGGTCGAGTCGGTGCACTGATGGGCGAGGTCGGCATAAACATTGCCCGCCTCAATCTTGGCCGCGACAAGGCCGGCGGTGACGCAATCGCGCTGATTGCCATCGACAGTCAGGCCGACGATAGCGTGATTGAACGCATCCGCCAGTTCGAGCACGTCAACCGTGTGCAGCGGCTGGAGTTTTGACGCTCAGTTGAACTTGATGCTCCCAAACACTCTGATGCTGGCGCCGGGCAACAGCACTTCGTCCTTCTTGAACGATACGTGATTGCGAACCTCGTCGTCGGCCAAGTTCTCGCCCTTGATGCCGACCGTAACTTCCTGCGCAATCGTGCCCAGCTGATTGAATGTCTGTGTATAGCTGAGTTCTGCACCGACGAGATTGTAGCCAGACGTTTCGGTTTCGTTGAGGCCAATCTTGTCTTGTTTGAACGCGTGCAAAATGCTGACGCGGGCGAGCCAGTTAGCATCGCGGTAGAACAGGCCACCGCCTAGGCGGTGTGGCGGGATGCGCGGCACGTTTTCGTCGCCTTCAAACTTAGCCCGCACGAAATCATATTGTCCCTCGATGCCCCACACCCCGCGCCAGATTGGTGCGACGTCGTATTGCGCACCCATTTCGACGCCGTAGAATGTCGCGTCGCGCTGTTCGATCAGGAGTTGTCTAAGTTCCGTCCCCGCTCCGATCCCGCCAACCGTGCAACTCGCCACATCGTCATCGCAGAATTCAGGTGTCCGGCGTTTGAAGATGAAGCTGTCGTATTCGGTGTAGTAAGTGCTGGCGTCGAACCGGAAGTCGCCTTTGGCGCGCTTGAAGCCAAGCTCGATCGTTCGTGCTTTTTCCTTCTCCAGGAATGGATTCCCGATCTCGAACGTGCCGGTCGCCTCGTGCGCGCCCTTGGAAAATAGTTCGGCCGCGTCAGGTGCCCGTTCAACGTACTGCCCGGTCAACCGTGCGACGACGCCGAGCGGCAATTCGTAGAGGGCGCCGATACTGCCACTGAGTGGTTTGAATGTGCGTTCGCCGGTAAAAAAGACCGGGTTGAGCGGATCGGTGATGTCGGCAAGACCAACGCCGCGCACGTCGGTCTGCTCAACGCGCACGGCCGCTTGAAGCCGCAGGCGTTGCGTGACCTGCAATTCCTCGAACAGGAAGCCCGCGATGCTCTTGGTACGCCCTGGATCGAGTAGATTGTCGCCTTCGAAGCTCAGGCCTGTTGTCTTGCGGTGTCCAATTTGGATTCCCACCGCGCCACGCAATTCACCGAACGCAGTATTGATTGGCAGATGCTGAACCTCGACCCGGCCTTCCTGCTCCTTGTTGGTAAATAGCGAACCGACCTCACCATCAAACACGACTTCCTTGTGTTGATAGTCGGTCGAACCAAACCAGAAGCGAATGGCTTCGATGC
>JANNRP010000053.1:0-5670 GCA_031401535.1 Hyphomicrobiaceae bacterium
CAGCGACGCGTCGCTCGTTGCCTGCTCATCGAAGGACGAACTCGCTCGGGTGCGCGATAGCTGGTGCAAGAAAAAACTCGGGCTGACCCAGTCCGATGCCGATCTCGACAAGGGCATCCAGGACGTGTGCCTCAAGATGAAGGGCGACAAGGACAAAAGCCGTGTGGCGTTCTACTATCTCTTGGCCGACAAGTACGGAAAAGTCGCGAATCTATAATCTGCAGTTAACACCTACGCGGATTCTGCATCAAACGGCCAAAGGACGTCGAGTGAGAAGATATGCGCTTCGAACGGCGGCGCTGCCACCTGATCGGCGTCCTTAAAGGTCGCAGCAATCAGCCATTTGCCGTTTGTGAGTGCAAAAACTTCAAGCGTTTTGAGGATCGGATCGACATACCAGCAGTGACCGACCCCGAACGCGGCATAGATTGTGAGTTTGTCGGTGCGGTCGAACCGCTGTGTCGAGGGCGACAGCACCTCGCACACCCAGTCTGGTGGCGTCTCGATCCAGGCGGTATCGGGCAACTTCGACAAGCGCTCGCGGCGCCAGCCAGCGATGTCGGGCACAAGGACGTGGGGGCCCAAGTGCAGTTCGGGTTGCACGATGAAGATCCAGCCACCCGGGCCTCCACGGCCTTGTTGAAACGGATAACCTAACTCGGCACCAATGGCTCCTGCCGCAACTCCGTGACGTGGTGCGGGCCGCGGGTGCGTGTGCAGAAAACCGATCGCGATCTCTCCATCGATATTGGGCGCAAGCGCCTCAATCTCGTCGTAGGACGCGGGTCGAG
Source organism: Hyphomicrobiaceae bacterium (assembly GCA_031401535.1). Taxonomy (GTDB): domain Bacteria; phylum Pseudomonadota; class Alphaproteobacteria; order Rhizobiales; family Hyphomicrobiaceae; genus JAKFWF01. The sequence continues at coordinate 792 of JANNRP010000053.1, forward strand.
ATTGGGGTTGGCCATGGGTGAAACGATCCCGTCGAAAAATGATGACGCAGTTTGCGCGAAACGGTGCTGTCAGACCAGCGCGCCACCTAATGTTGGCATTTTCGCATCAAGTTAGGTCAGCAATGCTGACCTAACTTGCGGTGACATCGTTCCCCATATATGGTCGACTGAGATCTATCGGGACAATGCACGGTGAGGTGTGGCCATGGCGAAAAGCGGCGTTAGTCTCGCAGACAAATTTGATCTCGACGAAACGCGCCAGATCTTGACCGGTACGCAAGCCGTTGTCCGACTCGCGCTCATGCAGAAAAAGCGAGATGAAGCAGCGGGTTTGAACACCGCAGGCTACATTTCAGGCTACCGTGGGTCGCCCATCGCCGGACTCGAAGGTGCGTTCCAGCGCGTTCGAGCCCTCACCGACAAGCATCAGATACATTTCCATTCGGGCCTCAACGAAGATCTGGCCGCGACTGCCGTTTGGGGCACGCAGCAGGCGGAGTTGCGCGGCGAAGGCAAATACGATGGTGTGTTTGCGATGTGGTACGGTAAGGGGCCAGGTGTCGACCGCACCGGCGACGTGTTCCGTCATGCCAATCATGCAGGCACATCAAAGCACGGCGGCGTCGTGGCACTGATGGGCGACGATCATACCTGCGAGAGTTCAACGTCCGCGCACCAGTCTGAGTTCGCGTTTGTCGATGCCATGATCCCGGTGCTCAATCCGGCGGGCGTGCAGGAAATTCTAGATTTCGGGCTGTTGGGATTTGCGTTGTCACGGTTCGCGGGCGTTTGGGTTGGGCTCAAGTGCGTCAAGGACAACGTCGAGTCGACGTCAACCGTGGATGGCGCCATCGACCGCGTGCAGGTCAAGATCCCCGACGACTTTGTGATGCCGCCCGATGGGCTCAACATTCGCCTCGGCGACAGTGCGCTCGACAAGGAAGCGCGACTGCACGACTTCAAGCGCGATGCTATTTTGGCGTTCGTGCGGGCCAACAAACTCAATCGCATCATTATGAGCGGTGGCGCGGCTCCAAAGATCGGCATCATCACCTGCGGCAAAAGCTATCTCGATACGCGTCAGGCGCTTGATGAACTGGGGCTCGACGAAGTGTCAGCAAACCAGCTCGGCCTCAGACTGTACAAGGCTGGCATGACGTGGCCGCTTGAGCCGCAAGGCGTCAGGCAATTCGCCGAAGGGCTCGATCTTATTATCGTCGTTGAGGAAAAGCGGTCACTCGTCGAGACCCAGCTCAAAGAGCAGCTTTACGGGCGGCCAAACGCGCCCCAGGTGATCGGCAAGAAGGATGAGAACGAGAACTGGTTGTTTCCGGCGAAGGGCGCGCTCGATCCGACTGACATTGCCATTGCTATCGGCGAGCGGCTTGTGCGCTACGGTGCCGGTGACAGAATCAAGTCCAAACTCGGCGAACTGAAGCGCCTCGAAGGCAATGCCGCGCTCTCTCCCGAAGCATTGTCGCGCACGCCCTATTTCTGTGCTGGCTGCCCACACAATTCCTCAACGATCGTGCCCGAAGGCGCACGCGCCTATGCCGGTATTGGCTGCCACTACATGGCGCAATGGATGGACCGCGCTACGGACGGCTTCACTCAGATGGGCGGGGAGGGCACCAATTGGATCGGTGAAGCTGGGTTCTCCAAGCGGCGCCACATCTTCCAGAACATTGGTGACGGCACGTATATCCACTCCGGCTCGCTAGCGGTACGCGCGGCGGCCGCTGCCAACGTCAACATCACGTTCAAGATTCTCTATAATGATGCCGTCGCAATGACGGGGGGACAGTCGCTCGACGGTCATATATCGGTGCCGATGATTGCCAGTCAGTTGGCGGCAGAAGGCGTCAAGCACATCGCTATCGTCACCGACGAGCCCGGCAAGTACGCGCCCGGCGTCAGCTTCCCGGCGGGCGTTGCCGTGCATCACCGCCGCGATCTGCAGGCGGTGCAGATGGAGCTTGCGACTCACGACGGCGTGTCCGCCTTGGTCTACGATCAGACGTGTGCTGCCGAGAAGCGGCGTCGCCGAAAGAAGGGCGAGTTCCCGGATCCCGATAAGCGTATCTTCATCAATCCAGCCGTGTGCGAAGGCTGTGGCGACTGTGGCCGGAAGTCAAACTGTGTGGCCGTCGTGCCGCTTGAGACGGAGTTTGGGCGCAAGCGTGCCATCGATCAGTCGGCGTGCAACAAAGATTTTTCCTGCACTGAGGGCTTCTGCCCGAGTTTCGTGACCGTGCATGGTGCCAAAGTGAAGAAGGGCAAAGGTGCGGCCCGTGACGGTGGCATCGCGTCGATGTTGGGCGCACTGCCCGAACCCAAACAACCGACACTCGATGGCCCCTACTCGATGATTGTGACAGGCGTCGGCGGCACCGGTGTCGTCACGATCTCGGCGGTGCTGGGGCAAGCCGCCCACATCGAGGGCAAGGGCTTTGGTGGCATCGATATGACGGGCCTCGCCCAGAAGGGTGGCGCGGTCGCCTGTCATATGCGGGTTGCCCGCACATCCGATGAAATTCACGCCATTCGCGTTGGTGTTGCCAATGCCGATCTGATCATGGGCGGCGATCTCGTGGTCACTGCGTCCAACAAGATCCTCGAAACCATGCGGCCCGACCATACGGCCGTTGTTGTCTCGACGCACGAAATGACAACGGGTGATTTCACGCGCAATGCCAATCTAGTGGTTCCGGGCAACGCGCTGAAAAATGCCATCACCGATCGCGTGGGCAAGGGGCAGTTGGCCATGCTCGATGCGCACGAGGCGGCAGTCAAACTATTCGGCGACTCGATTGCATCCAACATGTTCCTGCTGGGTTTTGCCTATCAGCAAGGTCACGTGCCGATTGGGTCTGCGGCCATCGAACAGGCGATCGAGCTAAACGGTGCCGCCGTCGAGATGAACCGACAGGCGTTCCGCTTCGGACGTTTGGCGGCTCATGATGCGGCGGCCATTGAGCGGCTGATCAAGCCAGCGGCCACGGTTGCGGTGAAGCCCAAGACAATCGAGGATACGATTGCATTCCGTGCCAATCATCTGACGGCCTACCAGGACATGGCGTTGGCGGAGCGCTATCGCTCCAAAGTGGCTTGGATTGCAGCGCTCGAACAGGACAAGACGCCGGGACGCTCGACCCTGGCTGAGGCCGTTGCGCGGAGCTATCACAAACTGCTCGCTATCAAGGATGAGTACGAGGTCGCGCGGCTCTATACCGACGGCAGTTTCGAAAAGGCACTCGCCGAGCAGTTCGATGGTGTGAGCGCAATCGAGTTTCACTTAGCCCCGCCATTCTTGGCGTGGTTCCACAAGGATAAAGTCACGGGTCATCCGCGCAAGATCAAGCTCGGTCAATGGATGTTGCCGGTATTTCGTCAACTCGCAAAAGCCAAGCGGTTCCGCGGCACAGCACTCGATCTGTTTGGCTACTCTGCTGAGCGCCGCCTCGAGCGCCAGATGATTGGTGACTACGAAAAGGTGCTCGACGAGATCGGGCAGCGTTTGTCGTCAAGCACCCATGCGACGGCGGTCGCACTGGCGGGCTTGCCTGAAGAGATCAAGGGCTTCGGTCACGTCAAGCACGCAAACTACGCGACGGTAAAAAAACGTGAAGCAAATCTGTTGGCGATGTTGCGCGATCCAAAATCAGCCCCTGCACTGATGGCCGCGGAATAAGGTGCAGGGCGCTTAGCGCACTGTTACCTTGACCCGATGCAGTGCGTTGTTGCCGAAGCCGCCCCGATCAGGCTGGGCCGACAGCGGTTGAACCTCGCCATTGCCGTCGGTGGCGCGGCAACTCAACTCGTGCTCGCCGGGGATTGCGTTCCAATCGAAGTGCCAGCCGCGCCAGGCATATTTGGCTGATGGCGACGCCAGGGTCGCGTCAACAAAGGCTCCGTTGACGCCGACCTCGACTTTGACAATCGGCACGCCAGCACCGGACCATGCCCGCCCCGTTAGCGTCACCGGTCCGCGCTCTACCAATCTGCGGCGCGTGTACCAATCGGGCATGCCGGGCGGCACAAGGAGCGACTTCACGCGCAAGGTGGTGACGGGAACGCCTGGATCATCAGCAGTCGTTTTGAAAACGTAGGTTCGCACCTGTTGATAGCCCTGGAAGGCATGATCGATGACCTCGATCCTGTTCAGCCACTTGACGCTCGCCATGCCATACCAGCCTGGCACGAGAAGGCGCAGCGGCGCTCCGTGTTGTGGTAGCAGCGGCTGTCCATTCATGGTGGTGACCAATAGCACGTCATCGCCCAAGGCCAACTCCGGCGTCAGACTGCGGCCGTAGTTGTGCTCAACGCCGCCATCGAAACCGCGATCGGCACCGTAGAAGACGACGTCACGTGCATTGGCCCTGAGCCCTGCTTGTTCGAGGATCGGACGTAAAGGCGTGCCGGTCCATTCGGCGGTTCCGACCGCCTCGTGATGCCACGGCTGGCTCGGCCAGCGCGGCGCATGCAGTGCCCGACCGTTGCCGGCGCATTCAAGCGTCACGCGGCTCGTCACCTGCGGTCGCGCCTTGATGTCGGCGAGAGAAAGCGTGACAGACCGCTCGACCAATCCGCCTATGGACAGCATCCAAGTTTCAGGTTGCGGCACGTAAGGCACGTCGAAATGAATCAGCAGGTAGTGCATACCCGCTGGCGTCACGTCATTCGCCAAGCCTTCGAGCAGCATCCCGTGATTGCGATGTGCCAACCCGACTTCTTCGTCGAAGAAGTCGCCATCGGTGTGCGATTTCGGCGCCGGATTAAGAATCGAGTGAATGGCTTCGGACGTGAGGTCGGACATGGCGAACCAGGGTTTGCTTTACGTGGCAGGCTTCATCTTGGCTTCACCCTGACGGCGGAATTC
>JANNRP010000054.1:0-2055 GCA_031401535.1 Hyphomicrobiaceae bacterium
CTGCAGATACGTCTGCATCTCCTGCTCCATCACCGCTACCAACTTCGCCGGCTCCACCTGCGCCGCTCGACCGGAAGAAACATCGAACGTGGCGACAGAATTTCCTTGCGGATTCTGTTCTGGTTCACCGTGAACTGGAGCATCGACTCTGGTGAGTTAGTGACTGGCGCTGACTGGGATGGGGGTCTGGCGGTGTCGTCAGCGGGCACCGGCAGCGTGACGTTTTGGATTTATCGCTTTGGTACCAATCCCGGAGATGTTAGTCTGCGGGATGGTTGGTTGGTTAATGGTAAAGGGAGCAGGGCGGATGCGCGCGAGGCGCAGGCCGCCCGTCTCCGGTCTTGGTCCCTGAGTCGGCGCTCGGGTTGGTTCCCACCAGAGCCCTATCCTCCGCTCAGGCCGTGGTTCACGGTACGACGGATCTTGTCGAAGTTCAAGCCGCGACGGGTTCTGCCCGTCGTTTCGCAGCCCTCCTTTCGCGCGCCTCGGCCAGCTTGCGATCGCGCTCGGCAAAGATCTCCGGCGCGAGTCCGCTGAGCAAGTCTCGCGGCGTGATGTAACCAATCGCGCTGTGTAACCGGACGATGTTGTAATGCAGCACGAATTCACCCACGACGCGTCGCGCTTCTTCCAGCGAGAGCGGCGTCTTCTGCCGGATGCAATCGTGCTTGATCGTCCGATGATACCGCTCCAGCTTGCCGTTGCTTTGCGGATAGTAGGGACTCGTCCGCACGTGCGTCATGCCGGCGACGCGAATGAACTCCTTGAAATCCTTCGCGATGAACTGCGGGCCGTTGTCGCTGATGATCCGCGGCTGCGCGCCCGGGAACTTTTCCCGCGCCCGCTGCACGATCGTTTCCACGTCCGATTCGGTCATGCTTTCGCGAATCTCCCAGTGCACCAGATACCGGCTGCAGCCATCGAGCAGGCTGCATAAATAGTAGAAAGTGCCGCAGATATTGAGGTACGAGATGTCCACGTGCCAATGTTCGTGAGGCACAATCGGCTGCACGAAACCGGTGCCTTTCTTGGACGGACTGGTGTTCTGCCGCGCGAGCACGCCGGCCTGCTTGAGCACGCGATACACGCTCGATGGGCTGACGGCGACCACGTCGTCATCGAGCATCATGAATGTCAGCCGCCGATAGCCTTCGAGCGGATACTGCTGCTGATAGTCGAGGATCGCTGTCTTTTCCCCATCCTCCAGCCACCAGTCCCGCGGCACCTGCGCATTGTGCTCGTTGACCTGGCCGTAGCGGTCCTTCCAGTCGTAGAACTTGCTGGAGCTGATGCCCAGCCAGGCGATGAACTTCGTGGCCGGCACTTCGGCCCGCTGCGACCAGCGGTTCACATAGTCGATGACCTCATCGCGCGTGTCGTGGGGAACCCAGCTCTCCTTTAGAGTTCCCCAAGTTCTTTTTTTAGCTGCACGTGCTCCTCGAGCAGCTCGGCCACGACCTCATTCTTCTTGGCCAGCTTCTGCTCCAAGGCGACGATCCGCTCGGCCTGCACGTCCCGCTTCTGCCGCCCCGGCTTGCTGAACGCCGCGGTGCCGTTCTCGAAGAACTGCTTCTGCCACAGATAGAACTGGGTCGGCTGAATCTGATGCTCATCGCACAAGTTCGACACCGGCACCTTGTCCACCAAATGCCGCCTGAGAATGGCCACCTTGTCCTGGGCCGAAATATTCCTGCGTTCTTTCTTCATCGAATCTCCTCCACTTGGGTTCTATACTAACCCACGCAAAGAGACTCTCCAGATTCAGGTGAAGCAGAACACGGCCCGCTCACGCTGCGCATCGGCGTCCTTGCGCGCCTGCCCGGCGCGAGAGCGCTGTTGGTCGGCAACGGTGCGTTGCTCGTTGGCACGAATGCGCTGTTCATCGGCATCCCGGCGAGCAAGTTCGGCGCGGTGCGTTTGCCACAAACTGACGCCGAGCCCTGCGAGCAAGACGGTAGCGATCAGGATTCCCGTCGAAATCAACCCGCGGTTACGCCGTGCGGATTTCCGCAAACGATACCAGCGCGACGGCGGGCAGGCCTCCACGGCGCGGTC
>JANNRP010000055.1:0-2275 GCA_031401535.1 Hyphomicrobiaceae bacterium
CTTGGCGTTCCAACAGATAATCGCCAGCGGGGCTCTCCTTCTTGATGTTGCCCGCGGGTGAGATATGGTCCGTGGTGATTTTATCGCCGAGCACCGCGAGAATGCGTGCACCGACCAGATCACCAACCGGGATTGGCGTCATGGTGATGCCTTCGAAGTATGGCGGGTTCTGCACGTAGGTGCTGCCTGAATCCCAGCCGTAGGTTAGGCTCGAGGCTGTTTTGATCGCCTGCCAGTTGGCATCGCCCTTGAACACGTCGGCGTAGCGCGACATGAACAGCTCGCGCGAGATATTGTCCGCGATGAACTGCTGGATCTCGTGGTTCGATGGCCAGACGTCCTTCAGGTAGACCGGTGCGCCATCGTTGCCCATGCCTAGCGGATCTTTCGAAAGGTCGGTGTGAACTGTGCCGGCCAGTGCATAGGCGACGACCAGCGGCGGTGATGCCAGATAATTGGCTTGCACGTCCGGACTGACCCGTCCTTCGAAGTTGCGGTTACCCGACAACACGGCTGCCGCAATGATTCCGTGCTCGTTAATGGCCTTGGAGATTTCCGGTGCCAATGGCCCGGAATTGCCGATGCAAGTGGTGCAACCAAAGCCGACAAGATTGAAGCCGATGGCATCGAGCGACTTCTGCAAGCCGGCCTTTTCAAGATAAGCCGCCACGACCTGGCTTCCTGGGGCCAGCGAGGTCTTGACCCACGGCTTTGACGTCAAACCCTTGGCCACCGCATTGCGTGCCAACAGACCTGCCGCGATCAGCACGCTCGGATTGGACGTGTTGGTGCAGCTTGTAATGGCGGCGATCGCCACATCGCCGTGACCCAGATCAAAGTCGCGACCATCTACCTTGACGCGCTTGGTGATTTCGCCGGGCTTCTTGTATTCGCTGTCCAGCGCAGTAACGAATGTCGTCTTGATGTCGGTCAGCGCGACACGGCCCTCGGGCCGCTTCGGACCGGCCATCGACGGCACGACGCTGCCGAGGTCCAATTCAAGGGTATCGGTGAATACAGGATCTTCGGCACCATCCTCGCGGAAGAGACCTTGCGCCTTTGAATAGGCCTCGACGAGCGCAATGCGCGCCTGATCACGACCCGAAAGTGTGAGATAACGGATAGCTTCCGCATCGACAGGGAAGAAACCGCAGGTTGCACCATACTCAGGCGCCATGTTGGCAATCGTCGCGCGGTCGGCGAGTGTCATCGCATTGAGGCCGGGGCCATAGAACTCGACGAACTTGTTGACGACGCCCTTCTTGCGAAGCATCTGCACAACGGTCAACACGAGATCGGTGGCGGTAATGCCTTCGAGCATCCGGCCGGTGAGCTTGAAGCCGATGACTTCGGGGATCAGCATCGATTGCGGTTGGCCGAGCATGGCAGCTTCGGCCTCGATGCCACCGACGCCCCAACCCAATACGGCAAGACCGTTGACCATCGTGGTGTGACTATCGGTGCCGACCACCGTATCCGGGTATGCATATGTTTCCGAACCATAGTGCGTGGTCCAGACCGTCTGCGACAGATACTCCAGGTTCACCTGATGGCAGATACCGGTGCCTGGTGGCACCACGCGGAAGTTTGCAAATGCGCCCTGTCCCCACTTGAGGAAGTTATAGCGCTCGCCATTGCGGGCATATTCGAGCGCCACATTGTCACCGAGCGACTTTGGCGTGCCAAATTCATCGACAATGACCGAATGGTCGATGACGAGATCGACAGGCACCAACGGATTGATCTTCTTCGGGTCGCCGCCCAGCATGTTCATGCCATCGCGCATCGCGGCGAGGTCGACCACGGCTGGCACACCGGTGAAATCCTGCATCAAAACGCGTGCCGGACGGAACCCAATCTCTTTGGCGGTCTTGCCTTTCTCGGCTAACCACGCCGACATCGCTTCGATATCGGACTTGGTAACGGTGCGGCCGTCTTCATGGCGCAGCAAATTCTCAAGCAGTACTTTCATTGAGAATGGCAGTTTCGAAATGCCGGGCAGTCCGTTCTTCTCCGCGTCGGGCAGCGAAAAATAGACATAATCTTTGCCAGCTGCGCGCAGCGTCTTGCGGCATTTGAAGCTATCCAGGGAAATCGGGGCGTTCGGTGTCATGCGTAGCAACCTCCATCTAGCTGAAACAAGCCGCGCCACCGGTGCGCCGGTGGGGACGAGGTCTGCCAGGCGGACGCCCGGCGGTCCTCAGCTTTTGCGCTAGCGTCAGGGAACTTGTGCTCTCTATATAACGCCTTGGCCGGTGATGCCACAGCTCGTACA
>JANNRP010000056.1:0-3825 GCA_031401535.1 Hyphomicrobiaceae bacterium
GAACCACAGGTGAGCCAGAATGCCTGACGGCCAAATCATCGTAACCGGAGCAAGCCGTGGCATCGGTGCGTCCATCGCTCTGGCACTCGTCAAACGCGGCTACCGCGTAGCTGGCACATCCCGCTCCGGCGAAACGGCAATTGGCACCGGCCATGCTTGCGAGATGACAGACGAGGGGGCAATCGCGCGGACGATCGCAGCGATTGCTGGCCAAGGGCCAATCATCGGACTTGTCAACAACGCGGGCGCCTACGAAACCGGACCGACGGCGCAGCTCAGCGCTGCGATGTTCGAGCATACCATGCGCACCAACGCGACATCCGTGTTAGTCGCATCGCGCGAGGCCTATCCGCATTTAATGGCATCTGGTGGCGGGCTGATTGTCAACATCGGATCGTTCTTCGACAAGCTCGGCGTTGCAGAAAATACCGCCTATTGCGCATCGAAAGCTGCCATCGGAGCGATCACGCGCTGTCTCGCGGTCGAGTGGGCTGCGGACCGCATCCGCGTCATGAACGTGGCGCCAGGATATATCGCCACGGACTTGAACCGCGACTTTTTGGAAAGTGACAAAGTAAAATCCTGGGTTTCAAAGCGGGTGCCAGTGCGCCGCCCAGGCACCCCGGACGAGGTGGGGCGCGTCGTCGCCGGACTGTTCAACGAGGACGTCGCGTTCCTCACCGGCGAGACAATATATGTCGACGGCGGACACGGGATGAATCACTGATGCGAATCTTCGACCAACTCGCCCAACGCCAAGTCTGGAGCCAGGATGAGGCGCTGATCCTTGAACAGGTAAGCCGCATCTGCGCCGACGTGATCGCGCCTAATGCCGCTAGCTATGACAGCGCGGCTGAATATCCGCAGACGAGCATGGATGCTATCAACAAGCTTGGGCTCAACGGGCTGTTCGTGCCTGAGGAGTACGGCGGGTCGCCGATGCGTTACGCGCTCTATCTGGCGGTCGTGAAAGCGATCTCGGAGGCCTGCGCGTCGACCGGCATAATCTATGCGACCAACTTCCATGGCATGAAGCCGTTGATCGATTTCGGCACGGCCGAACAAAAGCATCGCCTGCTGCCGGTCATCGCTGACGGTGGCCTCGGTGCGCTCGCGATCACTGAGGCAAGTGCCGGCTCGGATGCGACCGGCATGACGACCAAGTTTACACCAGATGGTCGCGACATCATCGTCGACGGCACCAAGATTTTCATCTCAAACGGCGACCGCGCAGATCGCATTCTGCTGTTTGGAAAATGGAGCGAGATCGATGACGCGAAAAGTGCGATCACCGCGCTGATTGTCGAGAAGGGGACACCCGGGTTCTCGATTGGCCGACTGGAAGACAAAATGGGAAATCGCGCCGCACCGACCGCTGAGTTGAATTTCTCGGGCGCCCGCGTGCCATCGACCAATCTGCTGGGTGCCCCCGGTGATGGCCTCAAAATTCTGCTCGCGTCCTTGAACAAGTCGCGACCAAGCGTGGCCGCGCACGCGCTCGGTATAGCCAACGCTGCCTTCAAAGACATGACCGCTTACATGAACACACGAGTTCAATCCAGGAACCGCGTCATCGATTTTCAGGGCAACCAGTTCATGCTGGCTGATCTGGCTACCGACCTTGCCATGGCCACCTGCTGGCTCGACTACGTGGCCGACCTCGTGGAAGCGGGCGCCGCAGATTTTGGTCTCGAAGCATCGATGGCCAAGATGCGCGCCTCCGATCTCGCTATGCGGATCGCGACCGAGGCGGTCCAGATGCACGGTGGTTATGGCTATATCCGCGATTACCGCGTCGAGCGGTTGATGCGCGACGCCAAGATCACCCAAATCTGGGAGGGCACCAATCAGGTGCACCGCCAGCTCATTGGCCGGAGCTTTCGGACAAAATGACACCGTGCAACACGCGCGCCAACGTCAGCGATGTAGGCCGTTTCGCGCCGAAGTAATTGGAGGTGACATAATGGCCGGACCGCTCGATGGCATCCGCGTGCTCGATTTTTCCACTTTGCTACCGGGCCCTTTGGCGGGCCTCATCCTGGCCGAAGCCGGTGCCGAGGTTATCAAGATCGAGCGCCCTGGACATGGCGATGAGATGCGCACCTATCCGCCCATGTGGGGACTGGACGGCGTCAACTTTGTCCTGCTCAACCGGGGTAAGAAAAGTATCACGATCGACCTCAAGGATGCGTCTGCCCGCGCAGCGTTGGAACCGCTGCTGACATCAGCCGACGTTCTGATCGAACAGTTCCGCCCTGGCGTGATGGCGCGACTAGGCCTTGGCTATGAGCAGTTGGTCACACTCAATCCGAGGTTGATCTATTGCTCGATCACCGGCTATGGCCAAACCGGCCCGAAACGCAATGCGGCCGGTCATGATCTCAACTACATTGGCGATGCGGGCCTGTTATCGCTGAGCATGGGAACGATCGATGCTCCGGTTGTTCCACCGGCTCTCATTGGCGACATCGCGGGCGGCACCTACCCGGCGCTGCTCAACATTCTACTGGCATTGCGCGAGCGCGATCGCACTGGCCGTGGGAGCTACATCGACATAGCGATGGCGGAAGGCGTGTTGCCGTTTATGTACTGGGCGATTGGCAACGGCCTTGCGGCGAGCCAATGGCCCGGCAGCGGCGATGGTCTCGTTACCGGTGGCACGCCACGCTATCGGCTTTATCCGACCCGTGACGGTAAGCTGGTCGCCGCCGCACCAATCGAGCAACGCTTCTGGGATGTGTTTGTCGCAACCATCGGCCTCGACTTGCCCCTGCGCGACGATAAAAAGAATGCAGCGGCCACCACTGCGGCGGTGAGAAATATCATCGTGCGCGAAACGTCAGAGCACTGGCGTGGCATATTCCTTAAGGCCGATTGCTGCTGCTCGATCGTCGCATCGGTGGAGGACGCCTTGGCCGATCCACATTTTGCATCGCGCGGGGTGTTCGCGGCCACCGTTAGCAATCCCGATGGGCAGACGATGACGGCCTTACCTGTTCCTATAACCCCCCAGTTTCGCGCGACTGCCGAGACCGTGGTGGCGGCACCAACTTTGGGCGAACACAACCGAGACTTCCTACCATGAAGCGCCCGCTCACTGACGCTGGCATTCTCGCTATCTGGAATGACTGCCGCCCCGAGGGAGAGGCCGATTACGAAGCATGGTATCGCGGCGAACATCTGCGCGAGCGGGTTGGATTGCCGGGATTCATTTTGGGCCGCCGGTACGTATCAACCACAGACGCATCGCCGCGCTATTTCACGTATTACGAGACCGAAACGCCCGCCGTGATGCAATCGTCCACCTATCTTGAGCGTGGAGAGAACCCCACGCCCCTGACGCGGCAGATCATGACAGACGTGTTCATCAACATGAACCGTACCGTGTGCCGTCGCGACAGGATCGACGGCGACATGCGCGGCACATTTGCCGTTACCGCCCGCGCCAATCCTGATGCCAGCCGCCAATTGTCCGACGCTTGGTCCAGCCTATCGACCCTCGACGGACGGCTGCGGGCAGAACTCTGGCTATCGTCCGAGACGGCCAACGCTCAGGCATCGGTGGAGGAAAGAATCCGAGGTCATGATCAAAAGATCGGCGGTTGCTTTCTGGCTGAGTTCACTGATGCGGCGACGGCCGATGAAGCAATCACAGCCATCCGCCAGACCCTGAATTCCGGCGGTACCCTGCCGTTCGAAATTGCCGGTTACCGACTGCACTGCTCACTGCATCAACGGGACATCGTGTGAGGTTTTCATTCTGTGCGAGGTGAAATACCCATGCTCCAGTGCCCCATTGATGGGTCGGCGCTAGAGGTCGTTGCC
>JANNRP010000057.1:0-7108 GCA_031401535.1 Hyphomicrobiaceae bacterium
TCGAAATATATGACAAACGCATGACAATCGGAGCGTACCGAATGGTTGCGTGTGTTGCGCCTAAGAGCACCGTGAGCACGGGTTACGAAGCATCAACAAGCAGTTCGCGGTTGATCGAACACCTGAGCTGAAGCGACATTGGTCGCAATCCAGCCGCCGACCTGAGCGAGATCACAGGGCAGCCTGCTCCCCATACCGCCATGAAAATCCTGCCACGATTCATCATAGGGGCACGGACTGCGGTAAGCACGGGAACACCAGCGAAGATCGCCTTTTCAAAACATATCCGCGGACCGCGGCCTAAGCTTTCCGCTCGGCCAAAGCGATTGATGACCAGCAAATCGACCCGATCTAAAATCGCCCGCATGATTGCAGGCTCTGCATCGGCAAGGCCCCGCTCGTCGAGACGGCAGCCCTTTGCGCATGCGCCGCGGTCCTCCCAGATATAAAATGCGGTTTGCGTCCTGAGATCGACGACGTGGATCGTTGTGGCGCAGTTGCCGCCACGCTCACCGGTCGTCATCTGAACGAGGCCGCCAAGCCACAATCCATCACGTACGGCTTTCGCACACACGTCGATGAAAAGCCGATCGATGTCAAAGCCGCGAGGGTAGTGGATCGCTGCCAATCGCGAAAATATACTGTGGCCCCTGCCGGATATTCCAATGTGACGGCACGGTCGGAGTGACCGTGCCGTCTGGCCTATCGAAGAGACGCATCAACCCGCTTTGTACTCTTGAGACTTGAAAGTGAGTTGCTTCACGTTGGCCGGAGCGTCAGCAAGTTTTCTGATGTTGGCCCAGATATGCTTGTAGTTGGGCAGGATCAGTTCGTTGGTGCTCGCGTTGACGACGTTGCCCTGGACGCCGGTCGTTCAAAGTAGCGGCAACAAACCCTCTTTTGACCGGCATTGCGCTATCTAATTTTTCAGCCAGCGGCTCTTCATGCGCTGCGCAAAAATGTCTGGACCTGCAAATCCGCGAGCGGCATTGTAGATGAAGGCGAAGAACAGGTTCTGGCGGATATTCGACATCGTGGCTGCCGATAGATGCCGGGCGCGAACGATGCCATTTAGATCACCTTTGACCAGCGTGATGTCGGCGCTCTCCGTCGCGACATCGGTGCCAGTGCCCATGGCGATCCCCAGCTTTTCGGCAACCGCCTTTGCTGTCGTGGCGTTATCGCCCGTCGGCATCACGACCCGCAGGCCCGCCGTTTTGAGTACTCCAATAGCAACTGAGTTCGATGCCTTAATTGGATCGGCGATGGCGATCACACCCGCCAACTGGCCGTCGATGGCGACGTAGATGGCCGTGCCGCCGTCTCGACGCAAAGTTTCAGCCTCGGCGTCGAGGAGCGCCGTGGTCATGCCGGCCTCGGTCATGATGCGCCGATTGCCGATGACGACTTGTCTGCCATCAGCGACGCCGGTCACACCCTTGCCGATCGGGGCGTTGAAATCGGTCACGGCCATGAGTTCAAGTTTGCGGTCGCCTGCTGCCCGCACGATGGCCGCGCCGAGTGGATGCTGGCTCCCGCGCTCCACGCTGGCGGCAAGACGCAGGAGGTAATCGCCGTCGGTGCCGGTCACGGTCTTCACGGCTACGACCGAAGGCCGACCCTCGGTCAAGGTACCCGTTTTGTCGACGACGATGGTGTCGACTTTCTCCAGCCGCTCAAGTGCCTCCGCGTTCTTGATCAGTACGCCGGTCTCGGCTCCGCGCCCGACGCCGACCATGATCGACATCGGCGTTGCCAACCCCAACGCGCAGGGGCAGGCGATGATCAGAACCGAAACAGCAGCGATCAGGCCGAAAGTCAGCCGCGGTTCGGGGCCCCAGATCGACCACGCAATGAAGGCCGCGACCGATACCGCGATGACGAGTGGCACAAACCATCCCGCGACCTGATCGGCAAGACGCTGGATGGGCGCTCGGCTGCGCTGCGCTTGCGCAACCATCTGCACGATCTTGGCGAGCATCGTTTCGGCGCCGACCTTGTCGGCGCGCATGACGAAACTGCCGGTCAGGTTCATGGTGCCCCCGATGACGTGTCCGCCGACGTCCTTGGTCACCGGCATGGATTCGCCCGTGACCATGGACTCATCAAGCGAACTGCGCCCTTCGAGTAGGACACCGTCGACCGGTACGGCTTCTCCTGGCCGAACCCGCAGCCGATCGCCGACAGCGATCGCATCCAAGGTTACGTCCTCGTCACCGCCGTCGGCTTTGACGCGGGTTGCCCGTTTCGGTGCGAGGTTGAGCAACGCCTTGATAGCGCCGCTGGTTTGCTCGCGGGCTTTTAATTCCAGCACTTGTCCAAGCAGCACGAGCACGGTGATGACGGCTGCCGCCTCGAAATACACCGGTACAGCACCGCCCGCGCCACGCAGGGCCGCCGGGAACAGTGCGGGAAACAACGTTCCAACTATGCTGTAAACCCAAGCGACGCCGGTTCCCATCGCGATCAAGGTAAACATGTTGAGGTTGCGCGATTTGAGCGACGCCCAACCGCGCTCGAAAAACGGCCATCCCGCCCACAGGACGACAGGTGTCGCCAGCACGAGCTGAGCCCAATTCGACGTCTGCTGTCCCAGCCATCGATGCAGACCGGCCAGGTGTCCGCCCATCTCGAGGGCAAACACGGGGATCGTCAAAGCGAGTCCGAACCAGAACCGTCGCGTCATATCGGCGAGTTCGGGATTGGGGCCCGTGGCGGCCGATACAGTCTCTGGTTCCAGCGCCATGCCGCAGATAGGACACGCGCCGGGCCCGACCTGCCAGATTTGGGGGTGCATGGGACATGTGTAAGTCGTGCCCTTGGGCACATTGGCCGCCGCCATGGGCGCCGAACCGTGGTCCAGGTATTTCAGGGGCTCAGCGATAAACTTTGTCCGGCAACCGGCTGCGCAAAAGTAATAGGTCTTACCGTTGTGCTCTGCTTCATGTTTGGCCATCTGCCGGTCCACATCCATGCCACAGACGGGATCTTTAGATAGCTGGGTCGAATTGACATGCATGTCGGGGGTGACCTCGCGTTGCTGCCCCGGATGAACGCGGTCGGCCAGTAGCGCTGCCAATTTTTTGGCCGTTTCGGTCATTCTGTAGGACCTTTCATCGGAGCCGTCGTCTGCCGTTAAACCTCCCTGTGGTCAGTCGGGTTCCGCTCCACCTTCATAGACCCATCGATACCACGCATAATGGCGCTGACGGCACAAGTCAGAGGAGCCCCATTACTTGCAGTCATTTCGAGTGATCCGGTTCTGTAAGGTCCGCCTTAATCCGATGGAGCAACTCAGCTGGATTGCGATCCACAGGATATTCAAACTAATGTTGTGCTCCGGGATCGTAATCCGTCGGTCCGCAGTTCGAGTCTAGGTCTCGCTACCACTTTTCTTTTTCGGGTCGTCCACTCAAAGCATGCCGAGTGCTGTCTTGCGCTTCGGCGGCTGGAACGCTCCGTCGAGGGCAGCTAGTTCGGCGGCATCGAGCACTAGATCCTGCGCTGCGGCGTTAGCTTCAACGTGCGCGAGTGTCGATGCTTTCGGGATGGCGATCACGCCTGCCTGTCGCAGCACCCAGGCGAGTGCAACGGTCGCCGACGATAGGTTTCGCGCTTTGGCGATGGCGACGAGCGTCGCATCGGCCAGCACCTCGCCTTGCCCCAACGGAGAATAAGCCATGACGGCGACGCTATCGCGCTGGCAGGCCGACAGTAGATCGAACTCAATGCCGCGGCTCCCAAGGTGATAGAGCACTTGATTCGTCACGCACGCGCCGTGACTGGCCACGCCTGCCAACTCTTCCATGTCGTCGGTGTCGAAATTGCTGACACCCCAGGCTTTGATCTTGCCCTGTGTCACCAGTCGCTCGAACGCCTCGACGGTTTCACCAAGCGGATATTGCCCGCGCCAATGCAGCAGATAGAGATCCATCCGGTCGGTCTTGAGCCGTTTGAGAGACCGCTCGCAGGCAGCCACCACACCCGCCTTGGACGCGTTGTGCGGATAGACCTTGCTGACAAGATAGACCCCGTCGCGCCGTCCGGCGATGGCGTCGGCAACGACGTCTTCAGCTCCGCCTTCGGCATACATTTCCGCCGTGTCGATCAATGACAGCCCCAAATCGAGCCCGCGTTGCAGCGCCTTGACTTCGGCCGCCCGACGGCGGCTGTCCTCGCCCATTTTCCAGGTGCCGAGGCCGAGTGCTGGAACCTTGATGCCGTTCGAAAGTGCAACGTGACGCATTGGACGTCCCTTCAGGTTTTCGCTGTGTCCATGTGGCCGACGATGCGGCGGCCGAGCGCAAACCGATGCACCTCCGACGGACCGTCGTAAATGCGGAACGCACGTACATCGCGGAAGATGCGCTCGACCACGGTGTCGCGCGTCAATCCCAGGCCGCCAAGGATCTGCAGGCTGCGATCGACGACGCGCATGATCGCTTCCGAGCAGATTACCTTCGCCATCGAGCTTTCGGTGCCGCCCCGCCCGCCCTGATCGAGTACCCACGCGCAATTCTGGATCGCTAGTCTGGACGTGTGAATGTCCATCGCGTTGTCGGCGAGCATGAACGACACGCCCTCGTGTTGTCCGAGCACCTTGCCGAATGCCATCCGCTCGCGTGCGTAGGCGCAAGCGATATCGTGCGCGCGATTGGCCGAGCCGAGCCAGCGCATGCAGTGCGTGAGCCGGGCCGGCGCGAGGCGCACCTGGGCGTATTTGAAACCCTGGCCGACCTCCCCCAGCACATCATCGCCGGACACTTTGAGATCGTCGATATCGATCACCGCGTGGCCGCCCATGAACGATGAATCCAACGTGTCGAGCGTACGGGTCAGCTTGAACGCCGGATGCGGCAACGGCGCCAGAAACATCGTTGCGTCGCCCGGTCCGTCGCCGGTACGCGCCATGATGATCGTGAATGCTGCACCATCTGCGCCGGTAATCAACCACTTCCGCCCGTTTACACGCCAACTGTTGCCATCCGGCGTGGCGCGGGTGGCGAGCAAACCTGGGTCGGAACCGGCCCCTGGATGCGGCTCGGTCATGGCAAAGCAGGAACGCGTGACGGCTGTTGCGAGCGGCCGCAAATACTTCTCCTTCTGCGCGGGCGTCCCGACGACATCCAGCAAATGGATGTTACCTTCGTCCGGCGCCTGACAGTGCATCGCGACCGGTCCCAGCATCGAGTAGCCGGCCGCCTCGAATACGACGGCCTTTTCGACGTGACTGAGCCCGCGCCCGCCGAATTCCTTGGAGACATGCACGGCAAGCAGTCCGGCAGCTTTGGCCTTGGCGTTCAGATCCCGCCGCAGATCATCGCTCGGGCCATGTGCGGTCCAACGCGGATCGAACTCGAAAGGTATCACATCGCGGCGCACGAACGCCTCGACCTCGGCCTTCAGCGTCAGCAGTTCTTTGGGAATAGAAAAGTCCATCGCGTGCGCCTCGTGGCCGATCCAATGTCAACGCCAAAGTAGCTGACGACCTTGGGGACCGTATACAATTTTCACAGAAGCGCTCATGATCCAATATCCAGTCGAAACGGCACCCGGGATACTGTCCCCGATGAAACGGAGGAGGACGTCATGGCCTTGAGATCACTGCTCGTTCCCATCCACAAAGACGGCATGGCAACCGCGGTTATGGAAACCGCCGTCACCTTTGCCCGGCGCTACGAAAGCTACATCGAAGGCATTGCACTGGACCTCACTCCGCCCGAGTTCCTGCCCTACGACCTGCACGGGGCCGCATGGGCGCCGGCAAACAGCAACATCACCGCGCGCGACGCGCAGGCGAGCCGCCAGATGTTCACGGATTTGATGCGGGCGCAGTCCGTTCCGGTCCTGGTCGGCAAACCGACCGGCGTCACACACGGTTGGTGTGAAACGGACGTCACGGATTTCGGCGGCATAGCAGGCTATGCCCGTGTCTTTGACCTCTCGATTTATGGTCGTTGCTCATCGTCCGGTTTTTGTCCGCACCGGCTCGTGCTCGAAGCGACCCTGTTCGAGAGCGGTCGGCCAATCCTCATCGCACCGCCGACAGCACCAAAGACCATCGGCGACAACATCGTGATTGCGTGGAACTGCAGCACCGAGTCGGCACGGACGGTCGCCTTCGCAATGCCCCTGCTCGAAAAGGCGAAACGCGTCACTGTACTAACCGTCGAGGGTGGAACCGTGCCGGGGCCCAAAGGCAGCGATCTCGCCCGGCAGTTACGCGCCAACGGCATTGATGCCGCCGAACGCACCGTACCAGCCGACAGCCGCTCGACAGGGGTGGCGATCCTCGCCGAAGCGGCACGGCTTGACTGCGATTTGCTGGTCAAGGGCGCTTACACCCAAAGCCGGTTGCGCCAGATGATCTTCGGTGGCGCGACGAGCCACATCCTCGGCGCCGCCGAGGTACCAGTGTTCATGGCGAACTAAGCGTGGTGGGTACTTGAGGATGACGGCAGAGATCGGCGTGCCGCTAGGGCGGCAGAGGCTGTATGCCAGCTTGTCCACCCTTGCATTCCTCGACTGCCCGCCCTGCGCCGTGGCACTAGCCAGAACGCAGCCGATGCGACACGATGCCCGGCAAAATCGCACCATAACAAATAGCCATCGTATCGAGGGAACGCATGATCACGATAAGCGCTAGCGCGCTGCAAAGCTTCGTGTCCGATATCTTCGCCAAGGCCGGGTGCTCAACCACCCAGAGCAACCGCATCGCCGAGAGTCTTGTCGGTGCCAACCTCACCGGCCACGACAGCCCGCTGATTCGGGCGTTCCTGGCCGAACCTGCCGCGGCATGAAACCGGGCCCGAGCGTGATGAAACACTATCTGCAATTCAAGGATTTGCGGGCCGAGGAGTACAGCTACCTGTTCGAACGCGCGCACATCATCAAGACGCGCTTCAAGAACTACGAACGCTACCAGCCGCTGACCGACCGCACGCTGGCCATGATCTTCGAGAAAGCCAGCACGCGCACGCGCGTCAGCTTTGAAGCCGGCATGTACCAGATGGGCGGCTCGGTGGTGCACCTGACCACGGGCGACAGCCATCTGGGCCGCGCAGAACCTGCCGAAGACACCGCGCGCGTCATCAGCCGCATGGTCGAT
>JANNRP010000058.1:0-17691 GCA_031401535.1 Hyphomicrobiaceae bacterium
TAACGCACGACAGAGATCGCGCGCGCCGTCGATAGTTCCCAGTTCGACGGAAATTGCGGCGAGGCGATCGGCCGCTGATCGGTATGGCCGTCAACCTGCAGCGCCCACTCGATCTCGACTGGAATGGTGCGGCCCAGATCGACAATGGCTGCTGCCAGTTGGTCGATGGCGGCGAGGCCTTCAGGTGTCATTGTAGCTTGGCCGGAGGGAAACAGCACTTCCGATTGGAACACGAACCGGTCGCCGACCACACGGATGTCCTTGCGGTCTTTCAGGCTTTCACGCAGCCGCCCGAAGAAATCCGAGCGGTAGCGCTGCAGTTCCTGTACCTGCCGGGCGAGCGCCGCGTTGAGCCGTGAACCCATGTCCTTAATCCGATCCTGGCTATCGCGGTCCTTCTTCTCTGACGCTTCCAATGCATCGTTCAAGGCTCCAAGCTGCCGCCGCAGAGCTAGCAATTGCTGATTCAAGACGTCGACTTTGGACTGGGCTTCGGATGACAATTTCCGGCTATCGTCGAGTTGGTTGGTCAGCACGGCGATCTGCGATGTCGCGCCTTTGATTTTTTCGTCTGTTCCCGATGCAAGGCCGCTTAGCTTGGCGTTCTCCTCTCGCAGCGAAGCGAGGGTCGCAGCGAGGCTAGTAAATTCGTCCTCTGCAGCTTTCGTCTTTCCCTTCTCGAGTGACATGATGTTGGTTAGCTCGGCGATCTGTCGATTGAGGCGACGCAGTACGTCGTCCTTGCCGCTGCTCTCCTGGCTTACGTAGTACTGCGACAACATGAAGATTGAGAGCAGGAACGTGACAACCAGCAGCAGCGTCGAGAGGACGTCGACGTACCCCGGCCAGAAGTCTCCGTACTCTGCGCTGCGCCCTCGGGTTCCTCGAGCCATCACCGGTTATCCGCGCTTTTGAGGGACACTGGCGGCGAGCCCCTTCAGCATGGCTGTGACCTCCGCCTGTTGGGCCGCCTGTTCGTCGACCCACTGGCGCACGATGTTCTGCTCGGTGCGCATCTGACCAACGAGTTGGTTGACGCCGGATGCCAGTTCCTTGACGGCCGGATCATTGCCGGTGGTGGTCATGCCAGTCTGTGGCAGGACCGCGACCAGTCTGTCCGATAGCTCGGTCATCGAACGCTGCATCTCGTAGATGGCGGTAAACAGTTGCCGGTTGAGCGCCTGATCGCTGCCGCTCGAACCGGGCGTCAATTCGGTGATGCCCGACAACCATTCTTCTAACTCGTTGTAGAAACGGTTGTGCGCCTGACTGGCTTGCAACTCGAGAAATCCGAGCACAAGTGAGCCGGAGAGACCGAGTAGCGACGATGAAAACGCCGTACCCATGCCCTTGAGTGGTGCGGCTAGGCCCTCTTTCAACTCGCCGAACGCCGATACGCTGTCGCCGGCCTTTGTATCGAGTGCGGCGATCGTGCGGCCGACGGCCTGCATGGTCTCCAACAGGCCCCAAAAAGTGCCGAGCAGGCCGAGGAAGACCAGCAGGCCGACCACGTACTTGCCTGTGTCTTTGGCTTCATCGAGGCGTGACCCAATTGAATCCATTATTGAGCGCATCGATCCGGTGGAAAGTGACAGCGTGCCGGTGCGGTCACGCAACATCGTCGACATCGGCGACAGCAGCACGGGTTGGTGGCCGATTGCGAGACCAGGATCGGCGATGCGGAAGGCGTTGACCCAGCGGATCTCAGGGTACAGGCGGAATACCTGCCAGAAGGCGTAGCAGACGCCAATGAAGAACACCGCGATGATGACGCCGTTCAAAAATGGGTTGGTCTGGAACGTTACGATCAACATCGGCGCTAGGATAGCGACGAGAAATCCCACCAGCAGCAGCGTCACGACCATGCGCAGCAGAAATACGCGCGGCGGGGTAAGCACGCGACTAAGCGGCTTCGATGCGACGTCGTCGTTACGCTTGCGGGCCATAACTTCTCCCTGCGGGAACCATTTCCCGCTGCAGCCTAACGGAAGCCGATGACAGGTAAAACCGGCAAAAACATGCCCCGGCTGACTGGAGCCGAATAACTGAGGACATCCTTACAACGCGGCATCTGGGCGGCAGTCAGTCGCTGCCCGAATCGAACTAACGTAGATCATCCTGCGACTGTTGTGTAACCCGTCCTCCCAAAGTCGATCATGACCGCTGCGCGCAAACGAACCAAAATGAACGATAGCAACCCGTCGATGCAAGACGCGCTGCGCACGCTAGAAACTGTTTTTGGTTACAAAAGCTTTCGCTCGCACCAAGAGCGAATTGTCGAAACGCTGATCGGGGGCCGCGATGCACTCGTCCTGATGCCGACGGGTGGCGGGAAGTCTCTGTGCTATCAGATTCCGGCGCTGGTGCGGCCCGGCACGGGCATCGTGGTTTCGCCATTGATCGCGCTGATGCAGGATCAGGTCGATGCCTTGAAGGCGGTCGGCGTGAAAGCCGCCTTCCTGAACTCGACGTTGGATCGGTCGGCGCAAGAACAGATCGAGTGGCAACTGGTGGCCGGTGGTCTCGACGTGCTCTATATCGCGCCGGAGCGGCTCGTCCAAGAGCGCACACTGGGTCTGTTGCAAAAGGCCAAGCTGTCGCTCTTTGCTATCGACGAGGCCCATTGTGTGTCGCAATGGGGGCACGATTTCCGCCTGGAATATCGACAATTGCGAATTCTGGCCGAGCGCTTCCCTGGCGTGCCGCGGGTGGCATTGACGGCCACTGCCGACGAACGGACGCGGGAAGAAATCGTCTCCGAACTGCAGCTTGAGGGTGCCGAACGGTTCGTCGCAAGTTTCGATCGGCCCAACATCCGCTACACCATCGCCGAGATGGGGACGAGTGGCGCTCGCGACCGGATGTGGCAATTCATTCAAAGCGAACATCCCAACAATGCTGGGATCGTCTATTGCCTGTCGCGCAAGAATGTCGACGAGACAACGACGTGGCTCAAGGGTAAGGGGCGCAAAGTTGTCGCCTATCATGCTGGTTTGGCGGCCGACGTACGCCGACGCGCGCAAGAGCGCTTCCTGAACGAGGACGAACTGATCGTGGTGGCGACCATCGCGTTCGGTATGGGGATTGACAAACCGGATGTACGCTTTGTTGCTCACCTTAATCTGCCAAAGACGATCGAGGCCTACTATCAGGAGACCGGGCGGGCTGGGCGCGACGGCGATCCGGCCGATGCGTGGCTTGCCTATGGCTTGCAGGATCTGATCCAGCAGCGCCAATGGATTGTCCAGTCGGATGGGGCCGAAGCCTTCAAGCAGGTGCAACGGCAGAAGCTCGATGCGCTGATTGGACTGTGCGAGATGCCAAGTTGCCGACGCCAGACACTGCTGGCGTATTTCGGCGAACAGCTCAGCGAGCCCTGCGGGAATTGCGACAATTGCCTCAATCCGCCGGCCACCACGGACGGAACCGTGCTGGCGCAGAAGGCATTGTCCGCCGTTTATCGGACTGGCGAACGTTTTGGCGTGACGTACCTGGTCGACGTGCTGCTTGGCAAAGTGGATGATCGGATCGGCCGCAATGGCCACGATCGCATCTCGGTATTTGGCATCGGTACCGACCTCGATGGTACGGGCTGGCGTGGTCTCTACCGGCAGTTGACCGCGGCCGGCTTCCTGACCGGCGACGACGAGGGTCACGGTTCGCTCATCCTGACCGATCGTGCCCGTCCGCTGTTAAAGGGTGATTTGCGCTTTCCGATGCGGTTGCAGCCGCGCGGTGGAGGCGGCACGAGCGGTCAGAAGACGAAAAGCAGGGTTGCCGGTATAGGGACCGTTGCGGCCGGTGACGAAGGCCTGTTGGCGGCGCTCAAGGCGCTGCGGCTGGAACTTGCGGCGGAGGCCAAGGTGCCACCGTATGTGATCTGCCATGATAAGACGCTTGTCGATCTGGCGACCAAGCGGCCGATGGATCTCGGGGGATTGGCCGGTGTGATCGGTCTCGGCGAGGCCAAGATCAAACGGTTTGGGATGAGGCTGCTTGCCGTTGTTGCACGCTTCAAGCAACATCCTTTGCTGGATAATCGCCTGTCAGCGACGGTAAACCAAACGCTGGCCCTGCATCTGACGGGCAAGACCGTCGATCAGATAGCAGCCGAGCGACGCCTCGAGCCCGGGACGATCCTTGGTCATTTCGCTGAAGCGATCGAAGCCGGGCTTGTTGATGCTCGCAGCGTGGTTGGACTCGGCGACGGCGATATCGACGCAATTCTTGCCGCGTTTGAGCAGTGCAAGACGCTCGATAGTGGTAAACTTGGGCCTGCTCACGCAGCCCTGAACGGGCGGTTCGATTTCGGCGCGCTGAAGTGCCTCTTGGCCGAATTGCAATGATTGCGCTCGGGCCTAGGCCGACAGCGGACGTGAAGCCGAATTGTCGAGAAGTCCCGACCGCAAGTCATTGTTGATAAGGCTTCGGGCACGCTGACTTTTGGCCAGCAGGTGGACGTGAACCTCGCATGCGCCAAGCTGGGCACCACGATGGCGTAGCTCTGCCAGATTAAGTGACGCGGCATCATGCTCGACGCGGCCGACGCGAAGGACGGTCCGTTTGCCGCGCGTGTCGCGACCGACCAGGATGTAATTGGCGCGCGGCAGGTTAGGACAATCAATAAGGCTGTAAACAGTGTGGACATAGCGTTCGCCGCTTGCGCCGTGCCAGAAGCAGAACTGTGCGGGTTCGCTGACCACGCCGCTAACAATTGGCCCGCTCGTCGGGTCGGCGACCTTCTGACGTGCGCCTGGCTCCGATGATTTCGGGGTCCGACGCCTGCGGGCTGCATACTCTGACAAATCAACGATACACGCCACCATGGCACCCTCTGCCGCATTTAACCCCTGACGTCACAACCGCTCGTACCTCGGTCGGTTGGAACTAATGCAGGTGCTGTTTACGTCAAGAGTATTGAAGGTGTAGGCACTTTCCAGCCAAAATGTGGCGCATGATCCATCCTCGGTCAGGCTATTGAAATTATGATTAATTTCAACCTTTACTCGATCCTGTTCTGGGAAGAGGCGGAGATGGTCGTTGGTGTTCTCAATCGCAGTGCGCGTAACCGCAGCTGCCACATGACCAGCAGCCCTCTATTCGGATCAAGCTTGGCTGGGAGCAATGTGG
The DNA here is from genome assembly GCA_031401535.1 of Hyphomicrobiaceae bacterium. Classification (GTDB taxonomy): domain Bacteria; phylum Pseudomonadota; class Alphaproteobacteria; order Rhizobiales; family Hyphomicrobiaceae; genus JAKFWF01. The sequence goes on from JANNRP010000058.1 coordinate 5,131, forward strand.
GCAAGACCGCCCTCCCGTGATCTGATGACGCGATGGTGCAGCTTGATCCGGCACAGCCGCCTCAGTCAACGGCATCACCGCCATTCCTGGTTGAACTGTGATTGATGGTGTGTCCAGCGACGAAGTCGGTGGGGTGCTCGCAATCCGTAGGCCATGTGGTGCCGTGCCATGGGCGTTAGCCGGATCGTCAATCGTGGCTTCGCCGCCCACAGCCTGTCGTGCGGCACTGCCGAAGTCGTCTGGCTTAAGAAAGCCAATTTTATGCATGTGCAACTCTATGATGTTACCGATGGCCGCGAGTAAACTCGGAACATAGTGACCATCCATCCAGCGCCCGCCTTGGGGGTCGAAGATGGCTTTGAGTTCCTCGGCCACGAACGAGACATCGCCACCGCGCCGGAAGATGGCGCTGATCATCCGGGTCAGCGCGACCGTCCAAGCATAATGGTCGAGGTTCTTTGTATTGATAAAAATCTCGAATGGGCAGCGACGACCACCACGCTCCATATCGTTAATGGTGATGTACAGCGCGTTGTTTTGGTTTGGCCAGCTCAATTTGTAGGTGAACCCCTGCAGAATCGGCTCGCGCTCCAATGGCTTTGCCATATAGACCACCGATCCGGTCTCCGTGACGCCGCCACCTGTAGAAGCCTGCCGCATGGTCGCTTGCACAGCTACTGATTTAGGCACGCCTGGATATTGGCTTGCCGACAATGGCTGTACTTGCGGAGCAGAGGAAGGCGCGGTTGCAGGTGCGGCCGTCAGAACGCTTCCTGTTACGGCGTTTGGTCGAAACGTGGTACACCCTTTAAGACCGCGATCGTACGCCTCAAGGTAAAGGCCTTCGAACGCTTCGAACGGCAAGTCGGCTGGGCAATTGATTGTTTTTGAAATCGAACTGTCCACATGACATTGGATCGCTGCCTGCATGGCCAAATGATCTCGCGGGGTGATCGCCGGGGCGGCAACGAACGCGCCGCCAGCGGGTGGGGGAGCGCCGTGAATGCGCTGGTAAAGCGCGTGGGCATAGTCCTCGACGAGTGACTCGCGCGCGCTGCCGTCAGGCTGGAGGATGCGGCGCCGATAGGAAAAATCAAAGACCGGTTCGATGCCACTCGAAACATTGCCGGCGAGTAACGAAATGGTGCCGGTGGGCGCGACTGATGTCAGGCAACCATTACGAATGCCGTGACGAGCTACGAGTTGCCGGATGTCTGACGACAGGGCCAGGACATTGGGTCGGTTCAGGAACTGGTCTGCATCATACAGAGGGAACGCGCCCTTTTCAGCGGCAAGCTCGGCGCTGGCGCCATAGGCTGCCGCCTGGATTGCACGCATCCAATCGTTGGCGCTTTCGCGGGCTTCGAGCGAACCATAATGCTGACCGCACATGATGAGTGCATCGGCGAGCCCGGTAATGCCAAGGCCGATGCGCCGCTTCGCCCGTGCTTCCCGGGCCTGCGCCTTCAAGGGGTAATTTGAGACGTCGATGATGTTGTCGAGAAGACGCACAGCCGTCCGCACCCGTGCGGCCAACCGTGACTGATCCAGTGTTGCTGAGGGCCTGAAGGGGTTGGCAATGAAACGCGGCAAGTTGATCGATCCGAGCAGGCATGCGCCGTAGGCTGGCAATGGCTGCTCACCGCATGGATTTGTGGCGTGGATTTCTTCGCAATAGGCAAGGTTGTTCGTCGCGTTGATGCGATCGATAAAGATCACGCCAGGCTCGGCGTAGTCGTAGGTTGCGCGCATAATCTTGTGCCATAGGCCACGGGCATCGATGGTGCGATAGACTTTGCCGCTGAATACAAGGTCCCAGGGTGAGCCGGCGCGTACGGCCGCGACAAATGGGTCGGTCACCAAAACTGAAAGGTTGAAATTGCGCAGGCGTCGGGCATCAGCCTTAGCGGCGACGAAAGCCTCGATATCGGGATGATCGCACCGGAGCGTTGCCATCATCGCCCCACGCCGCGCACCCGCCGACATGATGGTGCGGCACATCGAATCCCACACATCCATGAAGCTGACCGGACCTGAGGCATCGGCACCGATGCTGCGCACAAGGGCGCCCTGCGGCCTCAACGTCGAGAAATCATGCCCGATACCGCCTCCGGCCTGCATGGTGAGGGCGGCCTCTTTAACGTGCTCAAAGATGCTCGACAGATCGTCGGCGATCGGTCCCATGACAAAACAGTTGAAAAGCGTAACCGACCGGTTTGCCCCGGCACCGGCTATAATCCGGCCTGCTGGCAGAAACTCCAGGCTCGACATGGCATCTTCGAACTGCTGTGCCCAACCCGATTGAGCCTTCTTTCCACCGCGCTCGTTGCTGGCAGCGAAACGCGCAACACGCGCCCATGTTTCGTCGATCGACTGATCGACGACGTGCCCGTCCAGTCCCTTTAGGCGGTATTTTTGTTCCCAAATCTGTCTGGAAACCGGACTAACATCGAAGGCATGTGGTTGGCTTGTCATGGCGAGTACTTTCACGCGAAACGCCCGCGAGGCATAATGACTATAGGCCATCTTGTCAAGAAATGTTCCGTTTATGTTCTATTTATGTCTGTGTGTTCCGCTTCACGGTTGAGCCTTGCGGTCGCGTCCTCGATGCTCTGTTGCAGATGTGCCTTAAAGGTCTGGCGCCGCATCCCGGGCAAAATCGGCGGCAGTATTTCAACCACGATCGTTCCTGGATAGCGCCACAGTTGGCGGCGTGGCCAAAACGTGCCGGAGTTCAATGCGATCGGCACGCAGGGCAGATCGAGACCTTCGTAGAGGGCTATGATACCGGGTTTGTAATCAGGCGGCGCGCCGGGTGTCCGGCGCGTACCTTCCGGAAATATCAGCACCTCACGTCCGTGAGCTGTGCGCTCCTTGGCTTGCCCTATCAGCGCTTTCAGTGCCGCAGCAGCGCGAACCCGCCGCACTAGAATGTGGCCAAACTTCACGGAAAACCAGCCATAAAATGGGATCCACGCAAGTTCCGCCTTCATTACCAGCGCCGGGTCATGAAACAGCGGAATCAACCCGAACGTATCCCAGGTCGACTGATGTTTTGCAGCCACGAGGTAAGGTGGTACCGGTAAGTGCTCGCGACCCCGCACTTCAAGTTTGGTACCGGTGATTTTTGCCAGCGCCCAGAGACTGAGCCGTGCGTGGCCCTTGAGGGCTGCCATCGCCCATCGGCGAGGTCCAAACAGCAATGGGGTGGCGGCGATCAGTAGCAGCAACGTACCCGCGTAGAACACGACGGCAAACGTGATCGAGCGGACTGCGAGCATTGGTTATTCAACCCAACCTGTCACATGCGGACGGGCGTTGGGCTTGCCGTGGCCGCTATGGATTGTCCTTCGGTGGCGCGCATCAAACGGACCACCGCCACCCGTGTCACGACAGGAATTAGCTTTAAATACTCCGCCGCCAAAATGCGAGCAGCCGTTAGGTGCAACCACCAAGGCTCGCCGCGCAGCATCCGCGGTATGACAGAATGGGAGATCAGGCGCATATGTGGCATCGCCAAACCAAGTTCTGCCATCGAGCGCGGCATGTGATAGCTCGCAGTCACGATAATCAAACTTGAGAATTGCCATTGCCCTGCCCAAGCTCGCGCCTCGCCAGCATTGCCGAGGGTATCGAGAGCCTCATAACCGATGTCGACGCAACAGTCGAACGCAGCATCACTGAGACCAGTTAAGCGGACCAGCTCTTCGCGGCTGGTGCGACGATTGACGCCCGAAATCAGCAGTCGTTTGGCGCGACCCTGGTTGTACAGTTTTACAGCTTCGGCAATGCGCGATTGACCACCGGTCAGAACAACAATGCCGTCAGCTTGAGCCCTGTTATCGTTAACGATACGTGTGGCCACGGTGGCGAACAGGACGAAACCAAACACGAGCAGAAAAAGCGCGACACCCGCGCTCCCGACCATCACAGCCTTTGCCCGCTTCATTGCCATGGGCTCGATTGGTTCGAACGCTCCAAAGCTTCACTCGCCGTAGACGACCGGTGATGCAACCACCGTTAAACTACGCGATTGAACCGTTTTCTTGACACTAACGTGACGACATCGTCACCCGATTATGAATCGTGGTCAATTGCGATTATGGAGAATTCGGTAAACACCCAGCCTCGAGGTCAACATGCATAACGCTGCTACAATAAAGACGAGCAGACCCAATATTCCGTAACCCATGGGGTCGAGCGCGCCAGTTCCTGTCAGGCGGCGCATCTCGGCAAGGCTAAGGGTGCCGCCACCAAGCATTTCCATTACCAGCGGCATCAGGGCAAACACGGTCATGGCTGAGAGCGCCCCGACCAAACCAGCCCGGACGCCCAAACGTAAAAAATTGCGTTCGAACTCCCGCGCAATGAACTTGTCAGTGGCGCCCACGAAATGCAGAACCTCGACGATTTCGCGGTTGGATGCCATGGCGGCCCGGGTTGCCGAGATGATGATCGCAGTGGTGGCCGCCGCCACCAGCAGCAGGATCGTTAGTCCGCCAAGGGCGAACGACCGGGTGACCGATCGAATTTGCTGCTGCCATTGGCGATGATCGTCGAGCGTTACGCCCTTGAACTGCCGACCAAGTCCCGCTCGCAATTCTTCGAAATCCGGCGGCTGCAAACGATCGAGTTCCAACGCGATGAGCCGCGGTACGGGTAACGACTTCAGCGCTTCTGATGAGCCGAGCCACGGTTCGAGTAGCGCGCCAGATTCGGTGGTTGAGAGTGCACGTGTCGTCTTAATGCCGGGTTGCTTGGCAAGATAGGCTACCAGTTCCTTTAGAGTTTTTTCGGTCGTGGCCGCATCGCGGGGCTCCATCTGCACCGTCACCTCGCTGGCGATGTCGCGCAACCACGACGATGATGATTGGTGCATCATATAAACGGCCCCAACAGTTAGGCAGGCCAAGAAACACATGATCGATATAACGAGTGTCAAGGACTTTCCGGTCACAGAACCGGCTGGCACAATCGGGGCATTGGCCTGTTCGGTCTCGTTCTTGCCTGGGCGGGCTGGCGCATACATTTCCCGCCGCGGTGTTGGCTGCTGGCCAGCGGGACCATGCTCAAGTGGGGCACGTGGCAGCGGACGCGCAGTCTCCGCCGACGCCGCCATACGAGATGCGGGGTGAGTGAACGCCGACGATGGCGGCGCCTGCGCGCGTGGAGCGCCGGGCGTTGCATAGTCCTGCACTGGATTGGCATAGGATCGGAGGGCATTGGGTGCAGGGTGTGCACGTCCGCGCGGATCGTGTGTCGTCTCTTGTGCACGTTGATACGGCAATTCGCGCGTTGGTTCCGCCTGTCTACTAAAGCGGGCGGTCGTCCCTGGTTCGGAGCGGTAGGCGGGCTGAGGCTCGAACGGGGTAAACTGCGGTGGTCCCGTGATCACCGGTACAGCGGGGTCGTCATAGGCATCATAACCCGTGTCGTAGGGGTCGTCGCTCACCTGCTGGCTACCACGCGGCAGCGGCGGCGGTCTGTCATACGATCTTGACATGCCCCTCGTGAAGCTCCAGGCGCGGCGCCTTGTACTGCCGCATTAGTTGGTGATCGTGGGTCGCGATTATGACGGAAGTACCCAGGCGATTGAGTTCAATGAACAACCGCAGCAGACGACGCGCCATCTGCGGGTCAACGTTGCCCGTCGGCTCATCGGCAAGCAAGAGCTCAGGCTTGCCGATCACAGCCCGTGCGATGGCGGCGCGCTGTTTTTCACCACCCGACAACACCGAAGGGAAGCCGTGCATCCGGTCGCCGAGACCAACCCACTGCAAAAGGTCAGTTACGTCCTCTTTGTAGTCGGCAACCTGTTTGCCCGACACGCGCAATGGCAATGCTACGTTTTCCCAGGTCGTCAGATGATCAAGCAAGCGATATTCCTGGAACACAAAGCCAATGCGGCGGCGGAACTGGGCGCGGCGTTGTGCTTCAACACGACTGACATCGTGACCAAATAACTGGATCTGCCCCTGCGTGGGATGGATTGACATGAACAGCATCCGCAGCAGGGAGGTCTTGCCGGCGCCCGACGGACCGGTCAGAAAGTGAAACGAGCCGGGTCGCAAATGCACGTCGACGTCCCGCAGGATATCTGGTCCGCTGCCATATTTCAAGCCAATGTTCTGCAGGCGGATCACGTAGCGCCTCTAAGCCCCCAAAGTTAACGCCAGCGAACGACTCATTGACCAAGGTTATGTGCCAATCGGCGTCCCGGATCAATCGACGCAGCCAAAGATCATTCGTCCAGGATTGTGGCGCTGTCGTGTAACGGTGCGCGACGGATGGTCTATTGCTCTTGGCTAGGTTTGGTGTCCTATTGGAGCGGCAATGCCGTCACGAGAACGGTTGCTCAACCATAGATAGGGATCGGAAACATGTCTAAGGATGACATCACGGTATCATCACGCCGCAAGTTTTTGAAACGGTCTGCGATTGCAGCCGCTGCCGCGGTTGCCGCGCCAACGGTTGCAAAGGCGCAAGGCCCGATTACCATGCGCTGGCAGAGCACTTGGCCAGCCAAGGATATCTTTCACGAGTACGCGCTTGATTTCGCCAAGAAGGTCAATGACATGACCGGCGGCGACTTGAAGATCGACGTGCTGCCGGCAGGCGCCGTTGTGCCGGCGTTCGGGCTGCTCGAGGCTGTATCGAAGGGCACTCTGGATGGCGGCCATGGCGTGCTCGTCTATCACTACGGCAAACAGACCGCGTTGGCGCTATGGGGCTCGGGCCCCGGTTATGCAATGGATGCCAATATGCTGCTGGCTTGGCATAAGTACGGCGGCGGCAAGGAGTTGCTCGCCAAGCTCTATGCTTCGATCAATGCCAACGTCGTTTCCTTCCCCTATGGCCCGATGCCAACCCAACCACTGGGCTGGTTCAAGAAGCCAATGGCCAAGATCGAGGACTTCCAGGGTGTGAAATATCGCACCGTGGGAATTTCGATTGACGTCTTCACCGGCATGGGCGCGGCGGTGAACGCACTTCCCGGCGGAGAAATCGTCTCGGCAATGGACCGTGGTCTGCTCGATGCAGCCGAGTTCAACAATGCGACCTCCGACCGCCTGCTGGGTTTCGCCGACGTCGCGAAGATTTGCATGTTGCAAAGCTATCACCAGAATGCCGAGCAGTTCGAGATTATGTTCAATAAGACCAAGTTTGACGCGTTGCCGGAGAAGATGCGGGCAATAATCGCGAACGCCGTTGAGGCGGCATCGTCTGATATGTCTTGGAAGGCAGTCGACCGGTATTCGACCGACTACATTGAGTTGCAGACGAAGAACAACGTGAAGTTCTACAAGACGCCCGACGCCATTCTCAAAAAGCAGCTTGAAATCTACGACACTGTCGTTGCCAAAAAAGCGGCCGAGAACCCGCTGTTTAAGGAGATCCTCGAATCGCAGCTGGTGTTCGCACGGCGCACGACCCAATGGGAGCAGGACACGGTGGTCAGCCGCAAGATGGCCTACGACCACTACTTCGGCCCGAATGGCGTCGCCAAGAAGACCTGAGGCAGGAAGAGCCAAACGCCGTTCTCATCCCCCAGCCCTGGCTGGAGGATGAGGTGGCTCGCCCTCTCAAATATATGACAGCGGGTTTGATCCCATGGCCGTTGAGCGGTTTCTACACACGATCGACAGCATTAGTACCTGGGTTGGCAAGGCCGCGGCCTGGCTTATCGTCGGCTTAATGCTGCTCGTGTGCGCTGAAGTGTTCAAACGCTACATCTTGAACATGCCAACGGCCTGGATCTTCGATGCCAGCAATATGCTGTACGGCACCCTTTTCATGCTGTGTGGCGCCTACACGCTGGCGCAGAATGCGCATGTGCGGGGTGACTTTTTGTACAGCTCGTTCAAGCCGCGCACTCAGGCAGTGCTCGACCTCATTCTCTACATCGTATTCTTCCTGCCGGGCATCGTCGCTCTGGTTTACGCTGGATACTCCTATGCAGGCGATTCATGGCGCATCGGCGAGCACTCGAACGTTACGGCCGATGGTCCGCCCGTCTACCACTTCAAGACTGTCATTCCCGTTGCAGGCGCGCTTGTGCTGCTGCAGGGCGTGGCCGAGATCACCCGCTGTATCGTGTGCCTCAAAACAGGGGCATGGCCAAGCCGCCTGAAAGACGTGTCCGAAATTGACGTCATTGAGGAGCAGTTGGCGGCCAGTGAGCATGTCGATGACGATGTTCGCAAGCAGGCGATCGAGCGGGTCCAGAAAATTGATGAGTCAGCGCGTCAACGCGGCCGTGGCGGAGACCAGCAGCAATGAGCGATCCCGCACTCGGCTTGTTGATGCTGTCGCTGATCATCGTCGTCATCATGCTTGGCTTCCCCACGGCGTTCACATTGATGGGTCTGGGGATCGTCTTCGGCTTTATCGCCTTCTTCAATCCTGCTGAACCTTGGATCCAGAACAAGATTTTTGATCTGATGGTCCAGCGCAGCTACGGCGCCATGACCAACGACGTGCTGATCTCGATCCCGCTTTTCGTGCTGATGGGATACGTGATGGAGCGGGGCGCGCTTGTTGACAAGATGTTCTATTCCATCCAGCTCGCGTTCCGGAATGTACCGGCCTCGCTTGCCGTCGCCACCTTGATAGTGTGCACCTTCTGGGGCATTGCCAGCGGCCTTGTCGGCGCCGTCGTCGTGCTGATGGGCGTGATCGCGTTCAACCCGATGCTGCGAGCCGGTTACGATGTGAAGCTTGCTGCTGGCGTGATCACGGCTGGCGGCACGCTCGGCATCCTGATCCCGCCGTCGGTGATGATCATCGTCTATGCGGCTGTCGCCGGGCAGTCGGTTGTAAAGCTGTATGCTGCGGCTATGTTTCCGGGCTTCTTCCTGGCATTCCTCTATCTGGTGTATATAATCGGCTGGGCACTGATCAATCCCAAGATCGCGCCGAAGCTGCCTGAGGAACAAACTCGCGTGCCGGTGCCGGATTGGGTGCCGCAGTTCCAGCATGCCTACGGCTCCAATATATTCTGGGCGAGCCTACGCGCACTCGTGTCGCCTGGCCGTGCCATGGCGCTGCAGGTCGACGGGCGACCGATGCGCTATCCCGATCTCGTGGGTGTGCTCGCCTACACCCTGGTGCCGTTGGCGCTGGTCGCACTGACCTTGTGGAGCACGTGGTGGTTCGTCGTGATCCACCAACAGGCAGCCGTCGAGCAGGTGGTCGAAGGCCTGCAGCAGTTGGGTTCCGCGCCGGTCGAGAAGACGTTGACGCCGGCCGAGAAAGGGCCGCCACCCAATTTCGTCATGTGGTTTGGGATCATAACGGCTGGAATGGCCGTGATCATGGGGCGGTACTATGCCCGCATGTCGGCCGAGCGTTACGAAGTTATCAAGTTGTTGACGACGTCGATTGCACCCTTGGGCATTCTGACCGTCGTCGTGCTGGCGGTCATCCTGCTTGGCATCACCACCGCGACCGAATCGGCGGCCGTCGGCGCGGCAGGTGCATTTCTGCTGGCCTTCCAGGCCCGTACGCTCGACTGGAAGCGGACCAAGGAAGCCGTGTTCCTGACTGCAAAAACCACCTCGATGGTGTGTTGGTTGTTCGTCGGCTCGGCGATCTTCTCTGGTGTGTTCGCGATCCTTGGCGGCCAGGCGCTGATCGAGAAATGGGTGCTGGCGATGAACCTGACGCCGCTGCAGTTCATGCTACTGTCACAGGCGATCATCTTCGTGCTTGGCTGGCCGCTCGAATGGACCGAGATCATTGTCATCTTCGTGCCGATCTTTCTGCCGCTCCTGAAACACTTCGGCATCGATCCGATTTTGTGGGGCACACTGGTGTTCGTTAACCTGCAAGCTGCGTTCCTGTCACCGCCGGTCGCCATGTCGGCGTTCTACCTGAAAGGCGTGGCGCCGAAACACGTGACGCTCAATCAGATCTTTGCCGGTATGATGCCCTATATGCTGATCGTGATTCTGTGCATGTTCTTCATGTACCTGTGGCCAGGCATGACGCTTTGGTTGCCTACGTTCCTGTATGGTGCAGGCTGATTTCGGTGATGTCGTCGAAACTATTGCGCTGGCGGGCGCTCCTGTGTACACCGTCGGGCAACGCCGTTGTGCCGCCGGGGTACACGGGTGTTTTGCCGTGGCGCTGCCGACCTGACGCCGTGGTTTGCCGCAATAGCTCAGCCGGTAGAGCACGTCATTCGTAATGACGGGGTCGGGGGTTCGAGTCCCTCTTGCGGCACCAGAACTGCACTTAACACATTGCAAACAATACAATAACAACCGTCGTAATTTACGGTAATCCCGTCGGCGGATCATTTGTTGTGCTAAAGGCTTCACTCGCTCACCAACGAGGTCTGTTTGCGCTGGCGACTCCCGTTCCGGGAGCCGGCCGCCAGCGCCGAAAAGGGGGCGGCGTGCACAGCATAATGGGCTCAGCCCCGATGGACGCGCGTTTCCCCGGCGCAATTTTTGTGCTCGACACGCGGCAGGCCGGTGTCGAGGTGGTTCCAGCTACCGCGCCTTCCGGCCGGCTTCCCGCAGGGGAGTCGGAAGGCGCAATCAGAACCGCTTGCATTACAACTGGCACCGCAGCTACGATTCAACCGTCGGGCGTTACACCCAGCCCGACCCGCTCGGCTTCGTCGATGGGCCAAGCGTGTATGCGTATGCGGGTGGAAGTCCGCAGCGGTGGGTCGATCCGGATGGGCGACAAATAGTTGTTCCCCTTCCACCTGTGATCATTCCAGTTGTGATTGGCTCAGTTTTCTGCCTTCTGAATCCACAAGCCTGCAAACAGCTTTTGAATTACTGCCGCGCGGACTTGGAGGAGGTGGTAATGGCCCGCCACCAAAGAAGGATAAGTGTGATATTCAGTTTGACGTCGATTTTTTATATTGCGCCACGTTTCCAAAATCGCCAAGACAGAAAGCTGCTTGCAGAAGCCAGGCTTATGAAAGATATGCTGCTTGCCTTGCAGGGAAGCCAATTCCGCCGTTAACGTACTAGAACGAGTAACTGTACGAGGACTTGTTTGATGCAAACTCCTATCAACGGCGATTGCAAAATTTTCCGACGCCTTAACGCTAATAGCACAAATATTGCGACCGAAGTACTCGTGGAAATTTCAGTTCCACTACCTATAAATGATGGAATGTGGCAGTGTCGCTACACGATTTCAGTTGGAAGTTCGGTTCTGATCGAAAAACTAATAGTTGGCGCAGATGGGGTTGAAGCAATAGTCGGTTGCCTCAAAAGAATTGAGGCAGAACTTGAATTTCATCCAAAATTTGCCGATTTGGAAATCGAGCAACCGATCGACGGCGTGCAGGGATTTGGATTTTGGCAGATTATGAAAATATAGCGTCATCGCCGAGACGGCGGGCGGCGGCGGCTTTTGGTTGGCGCTTCCGACCCTCGTTCCGAGAGCCGGCCGGAAGCGCCGGTAAAGAGGGCCACGGGCACATTCCGCGAGTATATCTGGCTGCTGACCTGCCCCCGGCAAATTCGTCCAGTTTAAGTTAGAGTCCGCCCCAAGGATGAGAAGGACAGCAGGCGCACGCGGTCGCCACCCGCATTGACCTTCAGGATTTTGACAACCTTTCTCGCAATGAGCTTTCATTGCCCCCGCACCAGCGCCTTAATAGGTCTTTGGCCCAACCTCTTCCTGATTGATTTGCCGTTACTCGGGCGTCCTCAGCGCCACCTAAGGCACAGCCGCCACCTACATCAGCCCCCCAGAGGAGAAGGATTATTGCATATTCTGGTTTATTGTCTTCAATTGCCATTTGTAGTGGTGTGCTTCCGGAGCGACTTGGCAAATTTGGATCTGCACCAGCTGCTAGTAATTCTATAAAGAGATCCAAAGTAGGATAACGGTGTTGAGCTCCAATTATACAGTGACCTAACGCGGTCACGCCATCACTACTATATTCATCCAAACTAGCTCCACGACGAGACAGGGCCTGGAGCCAAGGAATACCGCCAAACTCGCTCAGTTCGGCAACCAAAAGAGAAGCAACTGTTATTGTGATGCTGTCTTCTTGGTCGATAACTGCAGCCACATCTTGCCACCGGCGATCTTGTGCCATCGCACGTAGTCTGCTCACAAGATTTGTCTGATCTTGTTTCATCGAATTGCTCTACTGAAACAATCCAAACAAGTTTTTGCTTTTGCTTTTGCGACCTCGATTTGTCTTAGATGCTCGATATCGCGATTATTCGGGTAGCAAGAGGAGCCAACTAACTCACGGAGCTGTGCGCAACTCTCAGCTGCCGCAAATTTAAATCCGATTGTTGTCTGTGACTCTTGCGGATTCTTACAGCCTGGCACGCTACATAACCCAGTATAAAGAGCTCGCCCGATACCGCAGATCTTTCTCTTACAGTTTTCGGGATTTTCCGCGCACATCTTTATCTCTGCGCAAAGCCTTGGAAACCGCAAGCAGAAAAGCGCGGGGAGTTGGACCATCCTCCCCTCCGGATCGACCGCCTGGCCCGGCGACCCACCCGCATAAGCTTACACGCTTGGCCCATCGACGAAGCCGAGCGGGTCGGGCTGGGTGTAACGCCCGACGGT
>JANNRP010000059.1:0-6922 GCA_031401535.1 Hyphomicrobiaceae bacterium
ACAACGCTCGGCGGCTCAATGCAAGCCACCGGCGGAATGTTTGCCAATGGCGCGGTCAAGTTGTGCCACTCTCATTGCGCAAAGTTCTGCGTGTTGGGCGGCGGCAGTTGCTCTTGAGATCGGGGCGTGCTGACAAAAACCTCCAGCACCCGCAGGCACTGGAGGTTTGAAACGTCGGTGACCGCTGTGCTTACTTCTTGACCAACGCGTCGCGGATTTCCTTGAGGTAGAGCTCCGACGCGGCGGGTGGCGGCGGTGCGGCCGCGACGACCGGTACTGGCTTCTTCATGTTGTTCATGGCCTTGATGATCAGGAACAGCACGAACGCGATGATGGCAAAGTCGATCATTGCCTGAATGAAGGCGCCGTACTTGATCAGTACCGGCTTGGCGGTCGTGCCGAGATTGATACCAAGGTCTTTGAAATCGACGCCACTCAGCGCGAAGCCGATCGGCGGCATCAGGATGCTCTCGACCAAGGTCGAGACGACTTTGCCGAAAGCGCTACCGATGATCACGCCAACGGCTAGGTCAACGACGTTGCCCTTGAGCGCAAATTCCTTGAACTCATCGATCATACCCATCGTTGTAATCCCCTGTTCATTGCCATTGAATACTGATCGACGCCAAGCCTGCTTCAGCCCAGGCCGTTGTTAAACACTCGAATCAACCCCGTATTCTGACGTCGTCTAGGCCAACCGACCGGTTGGTGCAATCAATCAGCGCCCGCCCGTTTACTTTGATCCATTGAAACAATTTATTGCCAGCAACGAAGCGCCGCGGGAATAGACAAGCGCCCGTACTTTGCGCACTGTCATTAGCCTTGTTCGGCTGTTCAATTTCCGTGAGAAACTTCAAGCGATGTTTCAAACCTGGGCCATTGTCGCGCTTGCGGTCGGCTATGTTTGCGTGCTGTTCGCGGTGGCTTGGGCGGGTGACCGAATCGTGCGCCCACGCAACGACAAGGCTGGCCGCCCCATTCTCTACGCGCTGACACTGGGGGTCTACTGCACCTCATGGACGTTCTTTGGCAGCGTCGGCCTGGCCAGCGCCACGGGATATGACTTTGTGCCGGTTTATCTCGGCCCGATCCTGATGTTTGCGATCGGTTGGCCGTTGATCATTCGCATCGTACGGATCGCAAAGAGTCAGAACCTCACCTCGGTTGCCGATTTTCTGGCCGCCCGCTACGGCAAAAGTCAGGCCGTGGCCGGCATCGTCACGATGGTCGCCGTCGTCGGCACGCTGCCCTACATCGCATTGCAGTTGAAAGCCGTGGTCACATCAACTGAAGTTCTGCTTGGCGACAACGCGTTCCTGCCACTTTCGCTGCCCGAAATTGGGCTGCTCGAAACGGCATTTCTTGTTGCGCTGGCGCTCGCTACGTTTGCTGTATTGTTCGGCACGCGGCATATTGATGCGACCGAGCACCAAGACGGATTGATGCTGGCGATTGCCGCAGAATCTCTGATCAAGCTTGCGGCGTTCTTCACCGTTGGTATTTTCGCCCTCTATTCGGTTTTTGGCGGTATCACAGGCTTTGCTGAACGGGCGCGCGCCAGTGTCGACATTCAGGCAATCTTTGGCCAGTCCTTCAATGGTGGAACGTGGCTGACAGTAACATTCTTGAGTTTTGTCGCCATCATTCTGCTGCCGCGCCAATTCCACGTCACGGTTGTCGAAAACAACACCGAGCGCGAGATCAAGCGCGCCGCATGGATGTTTCCGCTCTATCTGGTGCTGATCAATCTATTCGTGGTGCCGATCGCGGCCGCGGGCCTGCTGACACTGCCGCGCGGGTTCATTGAACCCGATATGTTCGTGATCGCGTTGCCGATGTCGCGCGGGGCCGATCTGATCACGACATTCGCCTATATTGGCGGTCTGTCGGCTGCGACGGCGATGGTTATCGTCGAATCGATCGCGCTGTCGATCATGGTGTGTAACGGACTGGTCGTGCCGCTACTGCTCCGGCATGGCTTGCTCGGCGCCAATGCGCAAGAGGAGCTTGCTGGCCGACTGCTCATCATCCGACGCGTCGCAATATTTGCCATTGTGTTTGCCGGCTACTTTGTTCACCGCGCGCTTGGTCTGAGCCAAGGGTTGGCTGCCATAGGCCTTGTCTCTTTCGCGGCTATTGCCCAATTGGCGCCGGCCTTCTTCATCGGGCTGTTCTGGAAGAAAGGCACGGCACGCGGCGCTATCGCTGGCATTCTGGCCGGCTTCCTGATCTGGGGATACACGCTGCTGCTGCCATGGATCGTGAAAGCCGGGTGGCTGTCCCCCCTGCTGCTTTCGGAAGGGCCCTTCGGCATTGGCTGGCTCAAACCGCAGGCACTGCTGTTCCTGAAGTTCGAGCCGCTGACTCACGGCGTCATCTGGAGCATGGCCGCCAACATCTCAGCCTATTTTGTCGTATCAGCCTTGCGCAAGCCGGAGCCGATCGAACGCTTGCAAGCGCATTTATTCGTGGACGACGACGGCTTCCGGCCAGATCGCTCGGCGTCGCCAGCAGCATTTCGGCTGTGGCGCACATCTATCACGGTCGCCGATTTGCAGGCGACTGCTGCCCGCTATCTGGGGGCTGAGCGTGCAGAACGCTCGTTTGTGGAATATGCCGATGCCATCCATCAGCCGGGGGCGCGACGGTTGACGCCGCATACCGAAGCCGATCTTCAGATCCTGCGATTCACGGAGCGGCTGCTGGCCAGCGCCATCGGGGCAGCATCGGCCCGTCTTGTGCTGGCATTGCTGCTGCGCCGGTCGAATGCAGGCAGTCAATCGGCCTTGCGGCTGCTGGACGATGCCTCCGAAGCGCTGCAGTACAATCGCGATCTCTTGCAGTCAGCACTTGATCAGGTGCGGCACGGCCTCGGCGTGTTCGACAAGGACATGCTGCTGATCTGTTGGAACCGGCAGTTCCGCGAGTTGCTGGATCTGCCTTCCGAATACGGCCGCGTCGGCGTGCCGATGGAACTGATCCTGAAGCATTGCGCCGAACGTGGCGATTTCGGTCCCGGTGACATCATGCAGCTCGTCACCAACCGCATGGCCAAGCTCGCCGTGACCAAGGAGACGTTTCTCGAGCGTATGGGTGGGGGCGAGCGCATTCTCGAAATCCGCACCGCGACCATGCCGCAAGGCGGCATTGTTGCGACTTATTCCGACATCACCGACCGTGTCGCTGCGTCCAATGCCCTGGCCGCGGCCAATGAGACACTCGAGCGCCGCGTCGTCGAGCGAACGGCCGAGCTTACCCAAGTGAACAAAGCGCTTGGCGTTGCCAAGGCAAAGGCGGACGACGCCAATCTCGATAAAACCCGCTTTCTCGCAGCAGCGAGCCACGATTTGTTGCAGCCACTCAATGCCG
Source organism: Hyphomicrobiaceae bacterium (assembly GCA_031401535.1). Classification (GTDB taxonomy): domain Bacteria; phylum Pseudomonadota; class Alphaproteobacteria; order Rhizobiales; family Hyphomicrobiaceae; genus JAKFWF01. Next base: position 3,370 of record JANNRP010000059.1, read on the forward strand.
CACGCCTCTATGCGGCCAGCCTTGTCGAACGCGACCTCGCAGCGTCCGAAGCCGAGATGGCCCGCAACATCGACGTGGCACTCAGTTCGGTCGAGGAAATTCTCAGCGCATTGATCGACTTATCGCGCATGGACGCGGGTCGGCTGGAGCCGGAAATCGGCAACGTGGGGCTCGATGAAATGTTTCGTCGATTGCGCGTCGAGTTCGAGCCCATTGCGCGCGCCAAGGGGCTTGACCTGCGCGTCGTGCCGACCTCGCTGTGGGTGCGCACCGATCGTCGCCTGCTGCGGCGCGCGCTGCAAAATCTCGTATCCAACGCCGTCAAATACACGCACACCGGCGTCGTCCTGCTTGGTGCGCGGCGGCACGGAACGAACGTCATTGTTCAGGTGATCGATAGCGGTGCCGGGATTGCGGCGTCAAAACATGCTCTGATCTTCAAGGAATTTCAGCGCCTCAATGAGCAGGCACCGCATGAGCCGGGCCTCGGACTTGGCCTGTCGATTGTCGAGCGCATTGGTCGCGTGCTCAGCGTCGAGATCGGCCTGCGGTCTGCACCGGGGCAAGGCTCGACATTCTCCCTGACATTGCCGCGGACAGTGGCTCCGGCAATCCAACCGCCCGACCCATTCACAGCGTTCCCCTTGGGGCCAATTGCCGGCAGTGTTACCTTGTGCATCGACAACGAGCCAGCAGTGCTGGCCGGTATGCGTGCCCTTTTGGAAGGTTGGGGCTGCGTGGTCATGACGGCAACAAGTGGCTCTGACGCGATCAAGGCACTGGCCGCGTCGCAACTTCGCCCCGACGTCATTCTCGCTGACTATCAGTTGGATACCGGAACCGGTCTCGAAGCAGTGCTGCTGTTGCGGGACCACCTGGCGAGCGACATTCCCGCCGTCATCATTACGGCAAACCACTCGCCCGACGTGCAACGCGATGTCCGCCAGCGCGGGCTTTCACTGATGCGCAAACCCGTCAAGGCAGCTGCATTGCGCGCACTTTTGACCCAACTGCAGTTGCAGCGGCAGTCAGCCGCCGAGTAGCGCCGCGATCACGGCTGCTCATTTTGCGCGCGCCACTCGCCACCGCCAAACTTGTTGATCGCAATCACCGCCTGGGTCCGGCTGTCGACCCCGAGCTTCTGCAGGATCGCCGAGACGTGCGCTTTGATGGTCGCCTCCGAGACACTGAGCCGGTAGGCGATCTGTTTGTTGAGCAGTCCTTCACCAAGCATCATCAGCACCCGCACTTGTTGTGGCGTGAGCGACGACAACCGCGAGACCAGCTTTGCTGTTTCGCTCTCATCGACCGCCGACAAATCTATGTCCGGCGGCGTCCATAACTCACCATCGAGCACTCGGCGCACGGCAAGGCGTATCTGGTCGACCGGTTGCGACTTCGGCACATAGCCAGACGCACCAAACTCGATCGCTTGCCGTATGGTCGCTGCGTCCTCGCTGGCCGAAACGATAACAACCGGAATATCGGGATGCTCGGCCCGCAAATACAACAGCCCCGAAAGCCCCTGCACCCCTGGCATGGCGAGATCGAGCAGGATCAGATCGACCGCGCTGTCCACCTTCAGCATTTCCATCAGCGCATCGAGCGAACCCGCTTCCAAGATCTGCGAGGCCGCAAACGCCGCACTAAGCGCTTGATTGAGCGCACCACGGAACAGCGGGTGATCGTCGACAATGATTATGCGCGTGCTCATGCGGCGAGCTTACAGGCATATGGCCAACGGAAGTCAACGGAACATACCACGAACATTAATCGGTGGCACTCGATTTAACGCGACGCACATTAACGGTCGCAGCTTTCGCGGGCGACAGATACGGTGTTGCCCTTTTCTGCATTTGTTGGCTGGGCGCTTTGACAACATAGCAGGTTGCGGCGACAGTTTATGGGCTATGGTTGGCTCCGGCGCAGTGCCAAGCTAACCATCACAAATCCGCCGCATAATTGCGTCGACTAGCACCACGATTAAACCGGGGGGCGTCATGATTGAGCGCAGAGAACGTAAGCCCTATTGGCGGCACACTAAACTTCAGATGCTGGCCAGCCTACTGCCGTTCCTGCTGGTGATGGTAATATTTCCACTCTATGCGGAACGATTGAACTCGAACAAGTTCTTCGGCTTCCCACTCGGCTTCTTTCTGGTCGGCCACGGGTTGATCCTGATCGCGATCTTCACCATCGCCTCATTCGTCAACCGCCAGGATGCCGTCGACCACTGGCACGGCGCACACGACGACACATGAGCACCGATAGTCGCACACGGCTCGTCAATCCAAGACTGGGCACCTATTTCGGCATTTTTATCAGCATGTTTGCATCGCTGGTCGTGCTGGTTCTGGTTGCCGAGCAACTTGGCGCTCCTGACGGTGTCGTGCGGTGGACAATGCTTCTTGCCCCCCTCGCCTTGTATATCGGCATCGGCATCGCATCGCGCACCAACGAGCCATCCGATTTTTTTGCCGCAGGCCGCCGCGTGCCGGCGTTCTTTGCCGGGTTAGGCATAGCGATTTCAAGCGTCGGTGGCGTCGGGATTGTTTGCCTAACAGGCTTGTTTCTGATCAACGGCATTGATGCTTGGAGCATCGTCAACGGCATCGTTGGCGGTCTCGTCGTCTCGGCGACCATGATCGCACCATACTTTCGCAAATTCGGCGCCTACTCTGTGCCAAGTTATCTCGGGCGCCGGTTTGATAGCCGGGTCGTGCGGGTCTTGGCAGCGGCGGTTCTGGCCGTTCCCCTGCTACTGGTGCTTACCGCCGAATTGAAAGTCGGCATTGCGGTTGCCGCCGAATTGACCGGGCAATCACCACCGCAAATCGGTATGCTTTTTACCATCGCTGTGATCCTAGCGCTCGGCGCCGGGGGCATGCGGTCGTTGAGTTGGGCTGGTGCGGGCGCCGGCATTGCAGCTATTCTTGCGCTTGCAGTGCCTGCGGGAATATTCGCGATCGATGCAACGAACTTGCCACTCGCGCAATTCAGTTATGGACCGGTGCTGCGTGCCGTCGGCCGCCTCGAGAACGCCCAAGGCTTGCCCATCCCGATTCTGTCTCCGATGGCGTTCGACCTCGCCGGGACCGGCTTGGAAGTGTTGATCCGGCGGATGTCGCACCCATTCGGCAGCATCGGTCCGGCGAGCTATGTACTAACTTCGCTGGTGGTGATGGCAGGCGTCGCCGTCGCCCCCTGGCTGTTACCGCGATCGGGCACCACCCCTGGCGTCTACGAAACACGCAAGTCGCTGGGCTGGGCTGTCTGTGTAGTCGGTGCTCTGTTGCTGACCACCTCGGCGATTGCCGTATTTCTGCGCGACATCGTTTTCGAGCAACTCGTTGGTCAGGCAACGGCCCAATTGCCCAAATGGTTCAACACCCTCGTTGGTTCCGGAATCGCAGCCGTAGACGGTCGATTGCCGAAGCTGCCGCTATCGAGTTTTTCGTTCAAGCGCGATTCCGCGCTGTTCGCGCTTCCTGTCGCAGCCCAACTACCCGCCGTCATCATCTACCTGACGTATGCCGGAGCGATTGCAGCAAGT
>JANNRP010000060.1:0-3845 GCA_031401535.1 Hyphomicrobiaceae bacterium
GTCCGCAAAGTTGGATAGCGCATGGGGAACAACGTCAGATCCGGGATGTCGCAATAGCCCATCCAGCGTTGCCCCAACTGGGGGAACCGATGGCGCGACAGACCTTGCCAGCCATGCACGATCGTCCATGCTCCGTCGCGCACCGTCCCGATCGGTTGGCCGATGCCGCCGAGCACCGATGCCGTTGTGGCAAGTCCCGGATCAAAACTATTGCCGGGAGACACGCCATACCTGATCTCGTCAAGCCGGACAAAGCGGGGCATCATTTGATCAACGACCGCCGAAGAGATTGCCGGCACCGTACTCGCGCCGCTCGTAACGAGCACGTCTGCCGCGCGCGCCTGAGCCTCGAGTTCGGCGATGCCGACGACGAACGCCCGTGCATCCGCCAAGTCGATGTAGTGGATACCGCACGCGATGCAGGACTTCGCCAGCGTATAGTCCTGGCGCTGGTAAGGTCCGGATGCGTTGATCAGAACGTTGATCGAGAGCGCCCGAAGTTGTGCAATGTCTGGCGCCGTCGCATCTATTTGGGCGGAGCTTATCGCCACCTTCGACGTTGCTTGCACCCGGACCGCAGCCGCTTGCGCATCCGCCGATGACCGACCAGCTACGACGATATCGACCGCCCCGGTGCGTGCCAACCGTTCGACGGCGCGGGCTCCGAATGCCCCATAGCCACCGACAACCGCAATCCGCGGCACGACGGCTTAGGCCGCAGCCGTGTGACGTTTCAGGAACTCGGTCACATGACCCGCGAATGCCGCCGGTTGTTCCACGTGCAACATATGCGAAACGCCCTGCATCACAACGAGGTCGGAACCCGGAATTGCATTGGCGATAACTTCGGCTGCCGCCGGCGGGGTTGCTGGATCGAGCGCACCGACAATCACGCGGGTAGGTAGACGGATCGCCTTAAGACGTGATGTCACGTTCAAATGCCGGATTGCCTCGCACCAGCCGACATAGCCGTCGGACGGTGTCGACATGATCATGCCGACCAGTCGCTGCACCAGAGCCGGGTTTTCCGTCATCACGTCCGGCGCGACCCAGCGCGCCATCGCACCGTCAACCACGCTTGCCATACCGAGCGTGCCGACATTGCGGATGCGTTCATCCCAAAGGCCATGCGCGGCAGGAGGTGTTGCGCTGGTGGTCGAGACCAGGCACAGCGAATGGAACCGGCTGGGATGCAGCACACCCAGGTATTGGCCCACCATGCCACCCATCGACAGACCGAGGAAGTGCGCCTTGCTGATCTTCAATTGATCCATCAGCGCGACAACATCGGCACTGAGTTGCTCGAATGAATATGGGCCCTTTGGCGCGTCACTGAGGCCGTGGCCGCGCGCATCGAAGCGCACCACCCGATAGCGATCACTGAGCGCCGCTGTTAACTCGTCCCAGCCCGTCAGATTGGTGGCGAGCGGGTGATGCAGCACCACAACGGACGCAGCTTCCGGACCGGACACGTCGACATTGAGCTGAATACCATTGACCGTCATCTTCATAGAAAGTGCCCTGCCTTTGAGCCAATATTCTGCAATTTAGCGTGCCCGTGCGGCGGTCTTGGTTTTGCTCTTGGCCGGAGACCGTGGTGCCCCGAATGCTGCCGCCTTAATTGCCATCTTCTCTTGCAGCACGCTCCACTTGCGGCAGCTCGCCAGGCTGGGATCGCACGGCGGATCGACCGGAGGCGCGGCGCCGAGGCTGAACCGTCCGGGCAGCAGCTTCGCTGTCGACGCGCTTGTCAGGCGTTGCGATGGCGCCGGTGACGAGCTCAGGCGTTGCTGCAAGCGGCTGGCGCGCACCGTCCGCGGCGATGTCGCCGCCAACGGCGAGGCTGTCGCCATCACTCCTGACTGACTGGAGGGCCGCAACGACACCGCCCTTTGCTGGCGGGCAGCTGAACTCAGCCGTTCCCACTCCCCGATCGCGGCGATGGTATCGCCGCAGACTGCGAAAGGGCCAGGATCGCCCACCTCCTCGGGGGCTGTTGCGGCTTGGATCTGATAGCGCCGATCACATATGCCGATGCGCGGCGGCAATCTGGTCTGCTCGAAGGCGTCATAGCCTTCCTTCAAATTGAGCCAAAACGGGTGCCATTCGTTCGCTTTGTAAGTGTCGAGATTGGCGTCTGTCATCCGGAACGGAAAGACGTGCAAGTGGATCCGCTCCTGCCCACCCTTCAAGGCACGCTCGGAAAGGTCGTATATCTCGGAGACGACCGCGTTCGTCATTGCAAAACAGCCAACCGACGAGCAGCCACCGTGCACCAGAATGTATGAGCCAGTGCGCTGCATCGATTTATCGAAAGCATTTGGAAAACCAAGGTTCAGCGAGCGCGGATGCCGACCAATCAGATGCAATTGCTTGCGTGACACATCGTAGAAGCCTTCCGGCGTCTGCTTATCGCCTTCATGCAGCTTCGGCCCAATGGTGCCCGACCAATGGCAGATCGGGTAGGTATCGAGCAGCACGAACCGGTCGCCCGACCGCATCCAAACCTCAAGCTCGGACTCAGCTTTGAAAATGCGGATGAAAACAGGATTCCCAGCCTTCAGCCCCTTGGTCGCGAGCCGTTGTTCAAAACTGGCGAGATCTGGCGTTCCCGGCAATGGCAGGCTGCCGACCGCTGCCGCGCGCTGCCGTTCGACACGGTCAGAGGCGACGTCCTTGAGCTCGATGGACAGGGCATGGGCAGGTATGGTGGCATAGACCGCGAATAGGCCTAACCCCAGCCCCCCGGCCCTTGCACGCCGCAACAACTGCGCCCAACCCAACATTCGCAGTAAGCCTCGCTCGCTGGTTCATCACTGAGCCAATCGCAGGTCTAGCAGTTTGAAACGGAGCTGCGCAGCAGAATTATTTCAAACCGCTCAAGAGAGCAGATCATCCGTAGACGCTTTTCGCGTTACTGCTGTCCAAACGACATGAGGGGCTTTGGCGACATCAGGCCCAAGCCAAGCGCCGTGCCCGGCTGCGAGGCATCGCCCCCGACGCCCGGAATGCCGGCAAAGGATCGCATCTTTGGCCCCGGTGCGATCACGTGCTCGTCGGCAACTTGCTCGTTCACAACCGGCTTGAATGGTTCAGGCATCGGCCGTTCATGCGCCGGACATGCCATCTCGGGATCAACTCGTGGCGGTTGGTTGCCACGCCATTTCACATTGACAACATAGCGTCGCTCACACACCGCCACCGTGGGCACAAGGCGGCTGGTTTCAAAGTAGTCGTAACCCTCTTTCAGCGTCAGCCAGAACTTGTGCGAGGGGTGCGCGGCGTTGATTGCCAGATTTGTTTCGGTCAGGCGGAATGGGAATGCGTGGATCTGAAAGCCATCCTGGCCGCCGATGAACGCCTCACGCGCCAACGCATAGATTTCCTCGATCAGCGCGTCGGTCATGGCGTAGCAGCCGGCCGACTTGCATTTACCGTGCACCATCAGGAAATCGCCGGTGCGCTTGTGCGCGCGATCGTAGGCGTTAGGGTAGCCCATGTTGAAGGCCAAATGGAACTGTGAATTCGGGTTCATCTGATGGCGCGCCACCGTATAGAACCCCTCGGGCGCCTGTTTGTCGCCCTGCACGACCTTCGGACCCACATCGCCCGACCAGTTGCAAATTGGGTACGTCTTGAAATGATAGAAGCGCCCGTCGTCGCGCTGCTTCCACACCTCAAGTTCGGATTCTTGTTTGAAAATGCGCACGAAAATCGGCGCGTTGGTTTTCATCTGCTTTTTGCCGAGGAGCATTTGCGTCTCCTTCGACAACGGCCGCAAATGGGCCGGCACTTCAATCGAGCCGCACGCCGACAAAGCAGCTCCGAGAGCTGCTGCTGCCGCC
>JANNRP010000061.1:0-9845 GCA_031401535.1 Hyphomicrobiaceae bacterium
AGAGGCTTCGTGCGCGAACGCATGGGCGCTGGCACCGTCAACGTCGTGCCGCACAGCCATTATCCCACCAAGGATGGCCGCTGGGTCGCCATTGCCTGCACCAGCGACAAGATTTACGAACGGCTCGCCGACGCGATGAGCAAGTCGGGCATGGCTGCATCCGCTGCTTGGGCACTGCTGGCAAACCGCGAGCGCGACAGGGCCGACGTCGACGCCCATGTCACTCGTTGGACAAGCAGTCTGAGCCGCGTGGAGGTTCTAACCATCTGTGAGGACTTTCAGGTGCCGTGCGGGCCGATCTACGCGATCAACGAGATATTCGATGATCCGCAGTATGCAGCTCGTGAAAACATTGCCCGCATATCGGACCCGCGTGTCGGCACTCTGGCCATCCCCAACGTCGTGCCCCGGCTCACCGAAACACCTGGCGGTATCGATCACCTGGGACCGCCACTAGGGGCTGATACCATGGCGATTTTTGGTGGATTGCTGGGGCTCAGTGTATCACAGATCGATGCGCTTAAAGCGAAGGGGGCGGTTTAATTCAAGCCCTACAACGGCGCCCAAACTCGTTGCCGAGTTCCTTCGAGATATCCTGCGCCAGCATGATGCCGCGTGAGATTTGGGCTGGCGTCAGTCCAGCGGTCGAGCCGCGCAGTGTCGGTGCCGCGCCATCGGCTTCACGCCGGGCATGAGCCAGCTCATCACAATTGAGCTCACGCTTCTTCTGCTTAAATGCCCACAAGCGGACACCGGATGCATAAGCCGCCGGTGATGCGGGTGCTTTGACCCAGGTCTTTGACTTATCAGCCATCAGGCCCTTCAACGCGTTGCCGCGCTCAGAGATGCAACGCGGACTGTCGTCGACACAGGCAAGGCCAATGGTAGGCGGCGCCGAGCCAATTTCGCTTGACGAGCAAGCTGACAGGCTCACCCCGACGGTCGCTGCTCCCACCACGAGCACTAGGCGCAAACAGCGCGCGCTATCCAAGCTCCACCATCCCCGCATGCGCGCCGTCATAAGTTCGCCTCTTGTGAACTACCGAACTAGGCCTTAATTCTAAGGCATGGCGGGGATATGGCTGCATTGAGCCAATTCACGTCCCCTATTTCAGTGCTCACTAAACAGATTCTATCGCGATAACAAACCAGCGGCCAGTGCTGCTCCGAGAGCAGTAGTGCTACACCCGCCCACCACCTGAGGAACTCCCCATGGCCCATGCAATGCGCGTTCACGAGTACGGCGGTCCCGATGTCATGAAGTGGGAGACGGTCGATGTGGGGGCGCCGGGCCAAGGGCAAATCAAGCTCAAGCACCATGCCATCGGCGTGAACTATATCGACACCTACCACCGCACAGGACTGTACAAGCAGCCGGCAATGCCGTTCACGCTCGGCACCGAAGGAGCCGGTGAAGTATTGGCAGTCGGCGCCGGCGTCACCGACCTCAAGGTTGGCGATCGCGTGGCCTATGCCCAGCCAATCGGCGGTTACGCGACCGAACGCCTGATGCCAGCCGACCGCGCCGTGAAGATCCCCGAAGGCATCGATTACAAGACTGCCGCCGCCATGATGCTGCAGGGCATGACCGTGCGCTATCTCCTGCGCAAGACCTACAAGGTTGGCCCGGATACGACGCTGCTGTGGCATGCGGCGGCCGGTGGCGTCGGCTTGATCGCTTGCCAGTGGGCTAAAAGCTTGGGTGCGACAATCATTGGAACGGCCGGTTCAGACGAGAAGTGCAAGCTTGCAAAGGCTGCCGGTGCCACGCACACGATCAACTATACGAGCGAGAATTTTGTCGAGCGCGTGAAGGCTATCACCGGCGGCAAGATGTGCGACGTGGTTTACGATTCAATCGGCAAGGACACGTTCCCGGCCTCCCTCGACTGCTTGAAGCCGCTGGGGCTGTTCGTCACATTCGGCAATGCCTCGGGTCCGATTGCGGGCATGGACGTCGGCATTCTGGCGGCCAAGGGCTCGCTCTACCTCACACGTCCGAGCCTGATGGCGTACGTCGCCTCACGCGCCGATCTCGTCGAGACCGCGAACGATCTGTTCGACGTCGTGAAGAAGGGTATCGTCAAGATTTCGGTCAACCACACCTATCCGTTGAAGGACGCCGCTCAGGCGCACCGCGACCTAGAAGCCCGCAAGACCACGGGCTCGATTGTCCTGTTGCCTTGATCAGATCATCGTAGAGGAGCCCCGCACATGACCCAAAAGCCGATCGAGTTGTACTATTGGCCGACGCCCAATGGCTTCAAAATTACGATCATGCTGGAAGAATGCGGGCTCCCCTACGAGATCAAGCCGATCAACATCAACAAGGGCGATCAATTCGAGCCCTCGTTCTTAAAGATTGCACCCAACAACCGGATGCCAGCGATCGTTGATCCGAACGGGCCAGGCGGCAAACCCATCTCGGTGTTCGAGAGCGGCGCGATCCTGCAATACCTCGGCCGTAAGACCGGCAAGTTCTACCCGAAGGATGAACGGGCGCGGGTCGCAGTCGACGAGTGGCTGTTCTGGCAGATGGGCGGCTTGGGTCCCATGGCCGGTCAGGCGCATCACTTCCGCAACTACGCGCCCGAAAAGATTGAATACGGCGTCAACCGATATACCAACGAAGTCAATCGCCTCTATGGCGTGTTGAACCGGCGCCTTGCCGATCACCCCTACGTGGCAGGCGACTATTCCATCGCCGACATGGCGATCTATCCCTGGGTCCGTCCGTACAAGAACCAGGGGCAGGAGTTGTCAGAGTTCCCCATGCTCGATGCGTGGTTCAAACGGGTGCAGGCGCGGCCTTCAGTGGCTATTGGTGTGAGAGTTGCCGAGGAGCTGCGTGCGAACACCAATCTCGCAACTGACAAAGATGCCCAGGCTGTGCTGTTTGGACAAAAAGCACGGTAGCGGCAGTTTCAATCTACCGCAGTTCTGCCAACCGCGCTGGATCTGGCTTGCGCCCTGTGACGCGCTCAAGTGCGATCGCCGCCAATACTTTACCAGCAATCGTTTGCTTCGCTGCCTGGCGCAATTCAACGTCGCGCTCGGTCGCAGTAACGCTGCCTGTTGCCATCGCAGACGCGTTCGCCGCCATGGGTTGCACAGCGAATACCGTCGTGGCGCGTTCGTTCGCACACCCGCCTGCAAGTGTCACTGCACAACTCACAGCCATTAACCTTATCAGCACGCGCATGCCCCTCGTCGAATTGACGCTGTAACGCGACACAACTGTGATCGCAGCCCCTGCGTTCAGTATCGACCTTCCCATAGTCGTTCTGAACGTCGCCTGTACGCTACCTCACTAGAGCTGCATTGTCGAAGCCCTATCACCGCCTTTCGATGACCCGGCAGCAAGCCATCGGGGCGATATGGCATGAACCGTGCTTCTCGAGTGGGAGCAAGGCAGGTCTGCGTCGTGCCGGGAGAGTCCGCGGGGCTGATCGACAATGCGGCGTTTACCACCATCACACCTAGCAGTCCGACGTTTCGGTTTGATTTAAGCAAACCTGCCACAACCGCTTCGTGCGACATCAAATCAAGGCCCAGGTCATGACAGCAGCCTCCGGCGAACCGCAGTTCGCCACAGCGATGGCATTCAGCAGCAACGACACCAATACGTCGGCACTGCCGCAGTCAGCCCGCACGCATGGGGCAGCGCACCCATTCTCCAGCCTGATAGCCTACGAACTGGTCACCGAACGCCACGCTTTCGATGCGCTCGAAGTTGACTGGAACGATCTGTTCGATCGCGCAGGCCACTCGCATCAAGTCTTCCAGACGTTCAACTGGAATTGGCATTGGTGCAATCACTTCTTGACGTCGAGTACCGGACCAGCGCGCATGTCGTTGGCCGTGCTCGTGGGACGCCGCGACGGACGCGTCGTCACGATCTGGCCGATGGTACTCGATAACCAAAGCATGCTGCGTACGCTCTCGTGGATGGGTGAACCGGTATCACAATACGGCGATGTGCTGATCGACCGCGCCATTGCCGACCCACTTCCAGTACTCAAAGAGGCCTGGATGTTCTTGAAGCAACAACTCCAGCCTGATGTGGCACGGCTGCGCAAGGTCAGAGATGACGCCGTGATTGCGCCGCTGCTGGCGACACTCGGCTCTCAACGCGCCAATGAACAAGAGGCCCCCTATCTTGATCTTGCCAGCGCCGCTGATTTCGAGACCTACGAGGACCGGTATGCCAAGCGCAGTCGCCGCAATCGCGCGCGCCTGTTGCGTCGTCTGAACGAACAAGGGCCGGTTAAATTCCGTCATCTAGAAGAAGGTGAAGCGGCAGCAACGGTCGCCGCTCAGGGTATTGCCCTCAAACGCACATGGTTACGGGAACGCGGGCTGCTATCGCCAGCGCTTTCCGACGAACGCACCATGCAGTTCATGGTCGCAGTCGCCGGTTCACGCTCCTACCCCACAGGATGCCGTGTCGCCGTGCTCGAAGCCAATGGCATTGCGGCAGCCATTCAAATCAACTTCGCCTGCAAGGGGCGCTTGGCCCTCCATATCATCGTTTATGACCTCACCTTCGAGAAGTCCGGCGTCGGCGTGCTGCACATCGAGGAACAAATCAGAAATGGTTTCGTGGAGGGGTTGAACTGTTTCGATCTGCTGGCGCCTAAGGCCGCCTACAAAATGGATTGGGCGGACGGCACCGTCGGCGTCGCTGATCATGCACTCGGAATGTCGACGAAGGGGCGCGTCTATGCCCGGATCTATCTCGGTTTCCTGCGCGATCGTCTAAAAACCTTGCTCGGCGGCATGCCGCTGGGTCTGCGTCGGAAGTTCGGCGCAATGGCCGCCATATCAGTCGGAATGTGACAACGAACAAGGGCTCGACGGTTATTGTGCAGCCTCGTTGTCGCATAAATGCGGTTAGGCTCTTTTGACGAGCGCTGCTTTCAACACCGACCCTTTGAACTTCTCAATCCTGGCCTCTATTTCTTCCGGGTCGTCCGTGAAGTGGATGTTTTCGCAGCGACTGACCATTCGCGTCTACATTGCATGACGCATGGATTTACAGGCATGTACTACGTACAGAGCTAGGATGCTTGGAGCACGAACATGGCTGAGAGACCTCAGACCGTTGTGATTACAGGAGCGAGTGCCGGCCTCGGAGAAGCGCTGTCGCTTGTGTATGCTGCTCCCGGCAGGACATTAGGCCTCGTGGCGCGCAATGTGGACCGCCTGAACGGTGTGGCGCAGCGTTGTCGGGAGCTACAGTCGCAGGTCGCAGTCGGCACCGCCGATATCACCCACGGAGCGACGATTACACAGTGGATGCAAGACTTCGATACCAAGCATCCGATCGACTTGCTGATCGTCAACGCCGGCGCCTTTACCGGACATGGCCCTAATGGTGGCATCGAGACACCCGATCAGATCGCACAAATGGTTCGCACAAACCTCGAGGGTGCAATGACGACAATCGCGGCTGTCGTGCCGATGATGCGCTCTCGTAAATCGGGACGTATCGCAATCGTTGGATCGCTGGCAGCTCTTCATCCACTGGCTGATGCGCCGTCCTACAGCGCCAGTAAGGCTGGAGTGATGGGTTATGGCGAGGCCCTGCGGGAGTGGCTGATCCCCGACAATGTCGCGGTATCGCTGATTTATCCTGGGCACATCGATACGGGTCAGGTCGCCAATCACGTCGGCAAACTGCCATTGTTAATGACCGCCGAGCAGGCAGCCTCAAGGATTAAACGGGATTTGGACCGCGGCCGCTCATTCATCGCATTCCCGCGGCCACTGCTGTGGCTGATACGTGCCGGGCGTATGCTGCCCTGGCGCCTCAGAGCCCGACTAGGTCAAGACCAGCGGTTCCACGTCGCCGACCGTTAGGGGGCCAACGCCTGGAGTTGGGTCGGCGGCGGCGCTGCGTCAGGGTCGCGCTCACCAGCAAGATCCTTTGCACCATCACGGCCGTAGACGTCCGGACGGAACTCGATCCGACCGTCAGCTTCTGCCCACGCGGTGATGTACGTGAAGTAAACTGGCAGCGGCCGGGTCAGGGTGACGTCGAGCGGCTGGCCAGCAGCGATCACATCCTCGGCACGACCGGCTTTGTCCCAGCCGACTTCGTGCCGCGCAATCCACTCCACCAGTTTCATAACGTCTTGTACACGGACGCAACCGGCGGAAAACGGCCTCGATCGCTGATTGAACAACGGCTTCATCGGCGTATCGTGCATATAGACCGTTTCTGAATTCGGCATGTCGATGCGCACCAGGCCGAGTGCATTTTGAGGACCTGGGTCCTGGCGGAATTTGACGATCTTACCGTCGGCCTTGTTCCAGTCGACGCTCATCGGATCGAGCTCGGGGCCCTTGAAGCCATTGAATGCGCGGATTAACTCCTTGGTAAGGTATTCCGGCTCTTTGCGCAGTCTGGGAATGAGATCAAGGGTCGCGACGCTTTCCGGCACATTCCAATATGGGAAGAAATTCAGCGCGCGGATGGTTGCCTTGATGACTGGTGTTTGCCGCTCCGGCTTGCCAACGATAACGCGGTGCCGCTGGCGCACATCGTAACCTTCGACGGCTTCAAGTTGAAAGGCCGGCGGGTTGACCAAAATATAGCGATCTTCCACACGCGTTTGCAGTAGTTCGCGGATCCGGCGCTGATTGAGCTTCAACTGCTCGAGCCTGGTTGCCGCTGAAATATTGAGCTGAGCAAGCGTTGATTGTTCTGCGCGCCCGGTCACACGTAAACCGTGCCGCTCCTGAAAATTGCGCACCCCCGCTTCGAGCGCATCGTCAAAAGAATAGCTTCCTTCCGATACGCCTCCCGCCCTGAGTTCGCCACTCATCAAAAGCCGCTTCCGCAACACCGGAACGCGCTCATCATCGGCATCGCCCGCGCGCAGGAGGCGACCCTTGGGCACGACGGGCCAGCCGCCTCGCGCTACAATATTTTCATAGCGAACGACGGCCGCGTCGATGTTCTCCAACATCTGGTCGCTGCGCCACGGGGTCGAATCGGCACGTAAATCATTCAATGCTTCCGCGACCCGCTCGCGCTTGTCAGTCGATGCCTCTTGCACCGACTTGCCCTCGGAACTGCCGCGACCGAATCCTGGCAGACCATCCCACCAGTTTCCACCGCTTTGGGCATTGGCTGCTGTCGAACCCAACCCCACCGTCGCAAGGCCCGCAAGAATTGTGCGACGGCTAGGTCGGGCAGCTTTGCGCGGTGGTGCTGGCATAGTGTTCTTCGTCCGTTTTATAGCCGTAGTGTCTGGCCGGGCAGGCTAATTCAAATCGGCGTACGCTAAACCATCCGGCCCGATTATCGTAAGACCGGCAGACCTGCGTTATCGACCGCCAGCTAGCCTGTTGTGACACTTTTGGCAAAAGCAAGACGGATGTACCAGCGCTGCAACGGGCAAGCTACCCGGTTGACGCATTCGAGCCACCCGGTGACGCACCGATGCATCACCTGTTCCCACGTAAAGGCAAGTCCAAACGCTCCCTTTACCTATTGATTTAGCAGCAATTATTCTGTGCCGATCAACTCCAGATAAGTGGACGTGTCCGCATCACTCATATGAATGTGATCGCAGACGAGTACCGCCGCATCCAATAAGAACGACTTGTCGCAGGCCTGAACTGCTCTTAACGTCGGCTTAGCGTCTCACAACAAGCGTCGAACCACGACGCGATTGCACCCCCAATGGACGCGTCGGATCTCTAGGAGGAGACAAGCATGGTTCAATTTACACGTCGGCGTGCATTGGCAGCGGCAGGTACTGTCGGTGCAGCTTCCGCGCTCGGCCTTAAGCCTGCCAGCGCACAGGCCGCATACCCCAATCGACCCATCACGATGGTGGTGCCATGGGGCGCCGGTGGCGGCACCGATGCCACCGCACGCATCGTCAGTTCGCTAATTGAGAGAGACTTTGGTCAACCGGTCAACGTCGTCAATCGGACAGGCGGCTCGGGCGTTGTTGGTCACTCGGCCATCGCGACAGCGGCGCCAGACGGCTACACGATCGGCATGGTCACCGTCGAAATCACGATGATGCATCACCAGGGCCTGACCGAACTCAATCCAAAGAGCTACACGCCACTCGCCCTGATGAACGAAGACCCGCCCGGCGTACAGGTCAATGCGGAATCACCTTACAAAACCGCAAAGGATCTGGCCGACGCGATCCGCGCCGCGCCTGCTGGCAAATTCAAGGCATCGGGTACGGGGCAAGGCGGCATCTGGCATCTGGCCCTCATCGGCATGCTGCAGGCCATGGGTTTACAGCCCAACCACGTCGCATGGGTGCCATCGAACGGTGCCGCACCAGCCATGCAGGACCTGGCTGCTGGCGGCATCGACCTTGTCACCTGCTCGGTACCCGAAGCGAAGGCGTTGATCGATGCGGGCAAGGCCCGTTCGCTGGCCGTCATGGCAACGGCCCGCAATCCAGCGTTCAAAGATGTGCCAACGTTGAAGGAAGCTGCTGGCATTGACTACTCCGTCGGTGCGTGGCGCGGCATCGCGGCACCCATCGGCATTGATGCAGCGATCGCGGCGAAACTCGTTGCAGCATTGAAGAAAGCGAACGAATCCAAAGAGTTTAACGACTTCATGGCGAACCGCGGGTTCGGTGTGAAGTGGGCTGATCCTGCAGGCTTCACTAAATTCATGGCTGACGGAGACGCCGCGATGAAAAGCGCGATGACCGCAGCTGGCCTTGCCAAGAAGGCTTGATCGACGCGCAGGCAGCATCCGACCGGTTGCTGCCTGTTTTCCGCTTTCCGTTTGAAAACCGCGCTGTCGACGGCCCCTTCCAATGGGCGTAGTGCTGCGGTCGCGCACCGGGGACCCTATGCAAATTTCTGATCGGATGTCTGGGCTTTTCCTAGTCGGGCTTGGCGCTGCCGCCTGGTATGGAGGATCGCTGCTGCCACCAGTGCCCGGCCAACAGGTAGGACCGAACGTATTTCCAATGGTGGTTGGGGGTGGCCTGGTTTTATGCGGGGCGATGATTGCAATCGGCATCGGCTCGGCGATTGAGCGTGAGGCGGAAGCTGAGGTCGCGGCTCACTCAGACCCCACCGCCAATATGGGGTCAACGGACTCATCCCTGATGTTCGCGATGAAGACGCTGCTGCCACCAGCCCTTCTTCTGTTTTACGTGCTGGTCGCCGATCGTCTGGGCTTCGTGCCGACCGCCGCCATCATGGTGTTTCTCACGTCGCTGGCGATGGGGGCGCGTCTCAAGCTCGCCCTGCCACTTGCAGTGGTGGCGCCGATGGTTGTCCATCTCATTTTCTTGAAATTGCTCCGCGTGCCATTGCCGCCGGGCCTGCTGCCGATGCCGTGGTAAGGGGTTAGCATCATGTGGGCTACACTATACGAAGCGTTCGGGCTGGTGTTTACGTTTGACGTTCTGGTTGCCATCCTGCTGTCGTCGATCTACGGCCTCGTCGTCGGTTCGCTGCCGGGCTTGTCGGCCACTATGGCGGTCGCACTGCTGGTGCCGGTGACGTTTTATCTGTCGCCTATCGCGGCCATTGCGACGATTGCCTCGGCATCGGCGATGGCCATCTTTGCCGGCGATATTCCCGGCTGCCTGCTGCGCATTCCCGGCACACCGGCATCGGCCGCCTATACCGATGAAGCCTACGCCATGACCCGCAAGGGTGAGCCCGAACTGGCGCTCGGCATATGCGTGTGGTTCTCGGCCATCGGCGGCATCATTGGTACACTGTCGCTCATCCTGCTCGCGCCGCCACTGGCCGAAATGGCGCTCAACTTTTCGACGTTCGAATATTTCTGGCTGGCTGTGCTCGGGCTGATGTGCGCGACGATGGTCGCGCGCTCAAAT
>JANNRP010000062.1:0-3580 GCA_031401535.1 Hyphomicrobiaceae bacterium
ACCGTCGTGGTGCGCCGCGGATCGACGATGATGATCCGGCCGGCCGCATGATCCTCGCCAGGGATCTCCTTCTTTTTGAGGTCCAGGCTGCTACCACGCAGGTTCGGCACCCAGTGATTGAGAAAATAATTCGTCTGCGTCTCGAGGGAATTGCAGCCGACCGCTACGATCGTGTCGGCAAGCTGTGCGTCCTCGTAGCAGTTGTTGAGTTCACCGACGCCCATGTCGCGAGTCGCGTGCACTTCAGAATTATAGGCTGGGCGATTGTGAATGCGGATATTCTTGACTTTCATCGCCCCGAAATAGAGCTTGCCCGTACCCCACGTATTCTCGTAGCCGCCGCCGGCGCCGCCGTGGTCGAAGGCTGAGACGAACAGGTTATCCTCGCCACCCGGTGCTTTGATCATCGCAACCGTTACGCGGGCGACGAGATCGAGCGCGTCGTCCCATGAGGTCGGTTGCATTTGGCCGTAGCGCCAGACCATCGGCTGCGTAAGCCGCTGTGCTTGAGTGCCGCGTGCGCGCGAATAGCTCGTCTCCGCCATGCGCGAGCCGCGGACCGAGCCAAGTCCACTGTTCACGGAACAGTTGACGTCCGGCTTGATGACAACATGGACGTCTTTGCCGTCCTGCTGCACGATATTGTACATCGACGGCGAATACCAGGCTTCGGTGCTTGCGCCCTGCTGCTTCGAAAGATCCGTGTTGAATATGTTCTGCCCAGGGGCCGTACCACCTTGCCTGTTCGTCGGCCACGTGTAGGCGTGATAGCCACAGCCGACGATGCAGAAGTGGCAGGTCACATTGTGCTTCTTCGCATCTGCCGGAATGATGGGCAGGCGATCGATCTGACGCTTGTAGGTCATGGGTTCCTCCCTCAGAGCACATTGGACAGACGGCCGTAGATCAGCTCATCGACACCGTCGGCGACGATGTCGCCGTTGGCTTCGACGCGGAGCATGAACTGCGGGAGGTTTTGCGTGGCTTGCCCATGAATTTGCTGGCCGCCATTCTCGCAATCGAAACGCGAATAGTGACCTGGGCAGTTCAGCGATTTGTCGTCGGCACGGAAGTTCAACGGAAAGCCCTTGTGAGGGCAAAGCGTCGAGAACCCGACGATATCGCCGTCGGCCCCGACACCGCCCGAAACGCGCTTGCCGAGCTTCAACAGAACGCCAGGCGAGTCTTTGTCTGGGTAAGCGACATCAAACGCAGTGTTGGGTTTCAGCTGCGAAACATTGCCAAGCTTGCTTGTTGGGTACTCAACGCGCGCTGACGCTGGCTGAGTTTTTTGCTGCGCACCGGCTCCGCTTGGCATTACAGTTGTGGCCGCCGCTCCCGCCGCTGCAACTGCTCCGCCACGCAGAAATTGCCGTCGGCCCAGCTCGACCTTCGCATCACACCGTTTCATGCCAGCTCCTCCCCAATTCTTTGTTAGAGACGGAGAACTAGCAGCATCAGTCATGCCAATATCGATGTGCAGCGCGAGATGGAATTTGATCAACGCGAGCAACGCGCTACCGCAGTGCCGAAGCGGAGCGGTGTTCGGATAGTTGAACAACGCCTCGACATGACGTTCGGAAATCCGAACGCCTCTAAGCGTCCCGCGGCTCCACTGCCGAGAGGTTCAACCGCTTCATCTTTTCCCACAGTGTCGTTCGCGACACGCCGAGTGCCTCAGCGGTTCTGGCCAGATGTCCGCCGTGGGTCGTCAATGCGCGCTCGATCTGACGTCGTTCTGCGTCGTCACGCACCTGGCTGAGAGTCGCAAGTCCGACGGAGATCGTCTTTGTCGTTGCCTCGTGGTCTTCGGGGAAGAGTTCGAACGGCATGATCCACCGCGAGGATGTCAGAGCCAAAGCGCGTTCGATCCGATTGCGCAGCTCGCGCACGTTACCGGCCCACGGATGAGAAGCGGCGGCTGTGTATGCCACCGCAGAAAAACCTTGAACTGGCGTCTCCATGTTCGCCGCAAGGTCGGCAAACAAACGATCCATCAGCCACCCGATGTCCGCTGGTCGTTCCCGAAGTGGCGGGACTACAATACTCAAGACGTTGATGCGGTATAAGAGATCCTCGCGAAAAGCTCCAGTCGCGACCCTATGCGGAAGATCGACGTTGGTGGCACAGACGAGCCTCGCTTTGAAGGGGATGGCCCGTTCGCCGCCAACGCGGTGAAATGTTCGGTCCTCGATCAAGCGCAGCAACTTGGCTTGAAGCTTTGGCGGCAAATCGCCGATTTCATCGAGAAAAAGGACGCCATTGCCTGCCCGTTCGGCATAGCCAAGGTGCTGACCTTGCGCGCCGGTGAAGGCACCGCGCTCATGTCCAAATAGCTCACTCTCCATCAGCTCGGCGGGTAGCGCCGCACAGTTTACGGCCATGAACGGTCCCGCAGGTTTGGTGCGCAGCGCGTGCAGATAGCGCGCTACGACTTCCTTGCCGACGCCGGTCTCTCCTGTGATTAGCAAAGGCGCCCCCACCCGCGCGGCGCGCATCAAAAATACTTCTGCGTCCCGCATGGCTTTCGAAACGCCGAGAACCGGTTCCGCGCCGGCTTGGGCGGGCCCGAGGATCTGATGCAATCGATCGAGGAAGTCGTCCATCTCGAACGGCTTCGTCACGTAGTCATGCGCGCCCTCGCGCATCAGGCGAACCGCCTGCGCAATGTCGCCAAAGCCTGTTACGAAAAGAAAGGGACGCTGGCGACCGGAACTGCGGAACTCGCGGTAGACGTCCTCGCCTGATCCATCGGGCAGTCGAATGTCGCAGATGACAGCCTCTGCAGTGGTTTGATCGAATCCATGCTTTGCCTCGACGGCCGTGCGCCACCAAGTGACGGACGCGCCTTCGAGTTCAAGGCGTTGGACAAGCGACTCTCCCATGATGAGATCGTCCTCGATCACGGCGAGTCTGCGGTTCTCAAGCAACATGTCGCAAGGCCTCCTGCTTCTGCAGTGGTAGCTTGACCGCAATCTTGGTACCGTCAAAGGCTCCGCTGTTGACCACCACGGTTCCCTTGTTCTCGCGCACTAGGCGATTGGTCATCCAAAGACCAAGTCCAGTACCGCCCCCGATCGGTGCCGGAAGCCCATCGCGTCCCGAAAGAATTTCAATTGCTGCCTTCGGTAGTCCTGCACCTTCATCCTCAACGCTCAGCTCAAACGTATGATCGTCAGCTATAGCTGATACGCGGACGGTCATATCGCGCGGCGATGCCTGGCACGCATTCAGCACGAGATTGAGAACGATCTGGCGTAAGGCCGATGCCGGAACCGCAACTTCCCCGTTCAGTTCGGTTGTCCATGCGAGAAGCACACCGCGCCGTCGCGCTTCGGGTCCGATCATTAGTTTCAGATCATCAATATCTTCGGGCTTGAACATGCGGCCATCCCGGTCGGCGCGATAAGTCATCAGAGTAGAACGGACCACATCGCGAATGCCCTTCAAACCGCGCTCGATCAGATCGAGGCTTCTGGCTCGCACAGCCGGCTCTGCGCCGTGACGCTTCAGCGTATCGATTGCGTTGAACAGCCCACCAAGCGGATTGTTGATTTCGTGCGCCATGCCGGACGCCAAG
>JANNRP010000063.1:0-1803 GCA_031401535.1 Hyphomicrobiaceae bacterium
CACCGCCGAGGTCAGCACCGTGCGCGAAAGGGTTTCATTGACCGCCAGATTGAGCAGATCCGGCAGTGCCATTTTCTTAAACTTACGCAGATTTTCACGGATACGGTCGAACACAACGACGGTATCGTTGATCGAGTAACCAGCCAGTGTCAGCAACGCTGCGACGACCGAAAGATCGAACTCGATCCACAGCAGCGAGAACATTCCGGCAGTTATGAATACGTCATGGACCAGTGCCAGAATGGCCGCCAGTGCGAACTGGAGGTCAAAGCGCACCCACACATACGCGAAGATTCCCAGCAGCGACACGATCACGGCGATGATACTGGTGCGTTTCAGTTCAGCCGATACGGTGGGCCCGACGACCTCGGTGCGCCGTAGCGTGACGCTATCACCGAGCGCCACGAGCACTTTGTCATTGCCGACCTTCTGCGCCTTTTCATCCGCCTGCTGCGCGACGCGGATCAGCGCCTCGTTGCCGGTTCCGATCGCTTGAACTTGAACGTCACCTAACCCCAGCTTGCTGAGCTTGTCACGGATGCCGCCGATGTCGAGATCGCCCGCCTTTGACTGAATTTCAATCAGCGATCCGCCCTTGAAATCGACGCCGTAGTTGAGGCCGCGCGTCATCAATAGTACGGCCGACAAAATCGCTAGCACCCACGACAGACCGATGAACCATTTGCGACGGCCAACGATGTCCCATTTGGTGCCGTGAGGAAAAAAGTCGACGCCCTTGAAGATTTGCATCATGGCCTCACGAGCTTGAATGAAATGGGCGACGCGACCTTGCGATCGGTTTGCCGATAGAGCCACCAAGCAACCAGTAGGCGTGTGATCGTGAACGCCGTGAATACCGTCGTCAGAATGCCCAGCGACAGCGTAATGGCAAACCCGCGTACCGGGCCCGACCCCAGCCAGAACATCACGATGCCGGCAATCAAAGTCGTCACGTTTGCATCGATAATCGACGATAGGGCCTTGTCGAAGCCAGCTTCTAACGAGAAAATCGTTGTCTTCCCATTGCGCAATTCTTCACGCATGCGCTCGTAGATCAGCACGTTGGCGTCAACCGCCATGCCGATAGTGAGCACGATGCCGGCAATGCCGGGCAGTGTCAGTGTCGAGCCGAGCAGCGACATTGTCGCCACGATCAGCATCACGTTGATGGCGACTGCAATTACAGCGAACACGCCGAACAGGCCATAGGCGAACGTCATGAACGCGACCACCGCAAGCGCGCCGATGATGGACGCGCGCTGACCGGCCTTGATCGAATCCGCACCAAGACTGGCGCCGACGACCCGTTGCTCGACGATGCTGAGCTTGGCCGGCAACGAGCCAGAGCGCAGGTTGGTTGCCAAGCTGTTGGCTTCCGCAACCGTGAAGTTGCCGGTGATCTGGCCCGTGCCGCCGAGGATCGGCTCGTTGATGCGCGGCGCCGTGATGACCTTGTTATCCAGCACGACGGCAAACGGCCGTCCGACATTTTCTGACGACAGTTTGCCAAAGATGCGTGCGCCGGACTGGTTGAACCGGAACGTCACGATCGGCTCATTGGTGCGCTGATCGAAGCCCGGCTGTGAATCCGTCAACTGCTCGCCACCGACAAGACTGCGCCGTTCAACGAGATAATCGGCGCCATCGCGGCCGGACAGGATCGAGTAACCGGCCGGTATGCGGCCGCGCGCTTCTTCGACGCCCATTGTCGGATGCAGCAAGTGAAACGTCAGCTTAGCCACATCGAAACACGGCTCCAGCTCCTTGACGTTCTCGATGCCGGGCGCCTGTAACAGAAGCCGA
>JANNRP010000064.1:0-20797 GCA_031401535.1 Hyphomicrobiaceae bacterium
AAATGCACTATAGCGACATAGGTTTGACCAACACGGACAAAGGTCGAGAGTGTCTCCATGCGTTATGATGAACAGGATCGCGAGAGCAAGAACGTCGAGGATCGCCGTGGCCAAGGCGGCGGGATGTTCGGTGGCAGCCGC
Source organism: Hyphomicrobiaceae bacterium (assembly GCA_031401535.1). Taxonomy (GTDB): domain Bacteria; phylum Pseudomonadota; class Alphaproteobacteria; order Rhizobiales; family Hyphomicrobiaceae; genus JAKFWF01. The sequence continues at coordinate 142 of JANNRP010000064.1, forward strand.
GGCGGTATGCAGATCCCCATACCGATGGGCAACGGTGGTCGTGGTGGCTTCAGTCTGACGACGATGCTGATCATCGGTGCCGTCATGTTGTTGTTCGGGCTCAACCCGCTCGACCTGCTGCGTGGCGGGGCGGGTATGCCGGACGTCAGCCAGATCCCGCAAATGCCGCGCGTCGATCCAGGTCAGCAGCCGTCATCACGCAATCCCTTCGAGATTCCCGGGCTGCCGGGAGCGCAAAAGCGTTCGACGGCCGATACCGATGAAATGAAGAAATTCGTCGGCCGCGTTCTGGCCGATACCGAAGATGTCTGGAGCCGGGTATTCCAAGGCTTCGGCAAAACCTACACCGAGCCCAAGCTGGTGATTTTCGACCGTGCGACGCCGACCGCTTGCGGCACCGGGCAAACGGCTATGGGCCCGTTCTATTGTCCGCTCGACAAGAAGGTCTACATCGATCTCGCGTTCTATGAAGAACTCAAGCGCCGCTTCAATGCCCCGGGAGATTTTGCCCAGGCTTATGTCGTCGCCCATGAAGTCGGCCACCATGTGCAGACCATCCTTGGCATAGCGGACAAGGTGCAGCAAATGAAGGAGCGCGTTGATCAGCGGCAAGCCAACCGCATCCAGGTCCGCATGGAGTTGCAGGCCGATTGCCTTGCAGGCGTTTGGGCAAAGCTGAACGATCAACTCAACAAGCGGTTGCAGCAGGGCGACATCGAGGAAGGTTTGAATGCGGCGGCGCAAATCGGCGACGATATGATCCAGCGTAATATGGGTTCAGGCCGGGTCGTCAAGGAGGCGTTTACTCACGGTTCTTCTGCGGCCCGCGTGCGCTGGTTCACCCAAGGCTTCAAGTCTGGAAATATGCAGAGTTGCGATGCCTTCAACGCACCACAAGACGCCGTGGATTGAACCGGTCGCACTACTCGCGGACTGGTTTTTTATAAGGCGTTTCCGGCAAATCCCGTGACCCGGCAGGCGACCTTGCGCGCCTTCAACTGAGCGCAAACACGGGTGGCCTCGTCGGCCGTATTAATCGGCCCGGCCAACAACTGATAGGGTGATCCGTCACCAGCCGACATATAGCGCGCTTCCAGATTCTTCAGTGCCGCCGGATGGCGATCGGCCAGCAGGCTCCAATTCAGCCTGAGGGCATCGAGTGAAGGGCCGCTGGACAACTCGACGGCAGACGGCCCGGCGCCAGCCTTGGTAGCAATTGGCGTTACCGCGCCGGGGCCAAACGTCACTGAGGGGGCTGCCGCCGACGGAGCAGGTGTGGGGCTCGGTAGTGCGCCGGTTACCACAGGGTTCGTGGCAGGTACTTGCGGCGCGGCATTGAGCACGACGACACGCGGCGGCGGTGCTATATCGGCAGCAGGTTCTGTCAACGCCGTCGGTAGTGCAGACGGAGCGGTCGGTGACGCAGTGGCCAGCGGCGGCGCCTGAGTCGCGGTCGCAACGGCGGAAGCTTTTAGCGCACGCGCCTCAGCCTGACGTTGCGTCGCCGTCCTTGGTGCAACAGGAGTATTGAGTTCGGCGACAGAAGGTGGCTTGGCCCGCTCTTCAAGTGCCATGACACGCTCGGCCATGCCTTTTTCTCGGGTCGCCGCTGCAACGATTTCCGCACGAACGGATTGCACATCCTGCTTGATTTCGGCGACCGATTGCATGACCCCGCTCATATCGGTGGCAAAGCGGCCAGCGGCTTTCTGTCCGTCATTCAACTCCGCGTCCGATCGCACGTTGGCCCCGTCGCTGAATGCAGCGGGATAAAAGGCGACGGTGAGCAGATAGCTCAACGCCACGCCGGCCAATACAACCCAGGCATAGGCATAGGTGTTGGCGAGCGTCATTGGTGCGCGCGTTTTATGGATAGGGGTTGTGATAGACATTTTCGGTGCTCCCGATCGCCATTTCGACACGAATCGACGACTGTTCAGCCAAAACCCTTCTGCTGATCGGCCCTGCCGTCAACGAAGCACACCAACCGCAACCGTGATAGTTGTGGACGACGCGTCCGATGCGCATAAACACCACCGGGGTCTTGCTCCGGCACACGGAGACATGGTTCTTGCCATGCAACGTTGACCGCAATCGCCCAGGCGTCATTGCATGTTCGTCGGAGCCAATTGATGTCCACCGTCCCAGCGCTTGCGATCATCTTGGCAGCCGGCAAGGGCACGCGCATGAAATCAGCGGTGCCGAAGGTGCTGCACCGGGTAGGGGGCCGCTCCATGCTCGGGCATGTGATTGCGCTCGCTCAATCGGCCGGATTGACCCAACTCGCGATTGTCGGCGGACCGGGCATGGACAACGTCATATCAGAATCAACGGCGCGAGCGCCGCACGCCCGCTACTTCGTGCAGACAGAGCAACGCGGCACCGCTGACGCTGTGCGGGCGGCCAGATCCGCCATCGCAGAAGTTGCGGGCGATGTACTGGTGCTCTACGCCGACACACCGTTGATCCGCCCTGAGACGATTGTACGCCTGCGGGCGGCGCTCGATGCTGGTGCCGGAATAGCCGTGCTGGGGTTTCACGCCGCCGATCCATCCGGATACGGGCGCTTGCTTACCGCGCCATCCGGAGACCTAGTGGCGATCCGCGAGCATACGGACGCCAGCCCCGCCGAGCGAGCGACTACGCTATGCAACTCGGGTGTATTAGCGTTTCGTTGTCCAGATCTTTTGGCGATCCTTGACCGGATCGGTAATGCGAATGCCAACGGTGAGTTCTATCTGACGGACGCCGTCGAGATCGGTCGTGAAGCAGGGTATCGCGCGGCTGTTGTAGTCTGCCCTGAAGACGAGGTGCTGGGCGTGAACGCGCGCGATCAGCTCGCCGCCGCCGAGGCGATCTGGCAAACGCGAGCCAGGCGTGCCGCGATGCTGAATGGGGCAACGCTGATCGCGCCAGAGACGGTGTGGTTTTCGCACGACACCGTCATCGGGCGGGACGTCGTCATTGAGCCGAATGTGTTCTTCGGGCCTGGCGTGACGGTTGCCGACGGGGTGGAGATCAAAGCCAATTGTCACTTTGAGGGGGCAAGTGTCGAAGCCGGCGCCCGCGTCGGGCCATTTGCGCGGCTTCGCCCGGGTACGATACTGGGGGCTGATGTGCACGTCGGCAATTTCGTCGAAGTCAAGAACGTGACGATGGGGGACGGCGCAAAAGCCAATCATCTGGCCTATCTCGGTGACGGATCGGTGGGCGCCAAAGCCAACATCGGCGCTGGCACGATCTTTTGTAATTACGATGGCTTTACCAAGTCGAAAACCATGATCGGCAGTGGAGCGTTCATTGGATCGAATTCGTCGTTGGTCGCTCCCATCACCATCGGCGCTGGAGCCTACGTCGGCTCAGGTAGCGTCATTACCCGGGATGTACCTCCAGATGCACTCAGCCTGGAGCGTAGCCCACAGGAGACCAAAGAAGGCTGGGCTGCAAAATTTCGGACGTTGATGGCTAGGCGCAAGGCTGCGAGGAAGAGCTAAAGCGCCTGCGGTCGGCAATGGCGAGTGTCGCAATAGCCGACAAAGTGTGAGTTGAGCTTCACCCCGCCGGAACGGTAGGTATCAGCGGGTGCTATCGGACGGGGATCTCGAATTATGTGTGGCATCGTTGGAATTCTTGGCAAAAACGCCGTAGCCGCCGACATCGTCGAGGCGCTGCGACGGCTTGAGTATCGCGGCTATGACTCGGCAGGCGTCGCAACAATTGAAAACGGTGTGCTGGAGCGGCGTCGGGCCGAAGGCAAGTTACGCAATCTTGAAGCCCGACTACACAATCAACCGCTGCAGGGTCACACCGGTATCGGCCATACGCGGTGGGCAACGCACGGGAGACCCGTTGAGCGTAACGCTCACCCGCATATGAGCGCCAAGGTTTCGGTGGTGCACAATGGGATCATCGAAAATTTCCGCGAGTTGCGCGAAGAACTGACGGCTGACGGCTATGTGTTCGAAACTGAAACGGACACCGAGACCGTGGTTCACTTGCTGACGCGCGAACTTGGTCGCGGCGTCGCGCCGATTGATGCGGTCGCCCGTATGCTGCCGCGATTGCAGGGCGCATTTGCTTTGGGGATCATCTTTGCTGGCAATGACAACTTGATGATCGGTGCCCGCAATGGCCCGCCGCTCGCGGTTGGCCACGGCAGTGGCGAGATGTATCTGGGATCCGACGCCATCGCCTTGGCACCATTTACCGAGCAGGTCACCTACCTCGAAGATGGTGACTGGGCGATCCTGACGCGTGACAGCCTTGAAGTCCGCAATCTCGATGGCGCGACGGTCGTGCGCCCGGTGATCAAGTCGGCAGCGAGTTCCATGCTCGTTGACAAGGGCAATCACCGTCACTTCATGGCCAAGGAGATCCACGAGCAACCGGAAGTCATCAGCCATACCCTCGCCAACTACATCAACATGGCGGAAGGCCGGGTACAGTTCCCCGATCTTGGCATCGATCTGGCAACCGTCAATCGGGTCACCATTTCTGCATGCGGCACGGCTTACTATGCTGGGCTCGTTTCAAAATATTGGATCGAACGCTACGCCCGCATACCGGTCGAGATCGACGTCGCATCCGAGTTGCGCTATCGCGAGGCGCCGCTGACAAAGGGCGGTCTTGCCATATTCGTGTCTCAGTCGGGTGAGACCGCCGACACTTTGGCGACGTTGCGGTACTGCAAGGCCGGTGGTCAGCGGATCGCATCGATCGTCAACGTCCGCACCTCGACGATTGCGCGAGAGTCGGACGCGGTGCTGCCAACGCTCGCCGGGCCGGAAATCGGCGTCGCGTCTACCAAGGCGTTCACGTGCCAGCTTTCAGTGCTTGCATGTCTCGCGATCGCGCTGGGGCGTGCACGCGGCACCGTATCTGAGGCGATGGAGCAGGAACTTGTGGCTGCCCTCATCGAAGCGCCGCGGCACATCACCGGCATTCTGCGCCACGAAGCCATGTACGAGCAAATTAGCCACTATCTGGGGCAGGCGCGCGACGTGCTATATCTTGGCCGCGGATCGAGCTACCCGCTGGCGCTCGAAGGTGCTCTGAAGCTCAAGGAGATCTCATACATTCATGCCGAAGGGTATGCTGCGGGCGAACTCAAGCACGGCCCCATCGCACTCGTCGACGAGAAGATTCCGGTGGTCGTGGTTGCGCCACTAGACGAGCTATTCGAAAAGACGGTCTCCAATATGCAGGAGGTTGCGGCGCGCGGCGGCCAGATCATTTTGATCACAAATGCCGAATCAGGCGCTGCCGGCTGCCCCGTCCATGCTCATATTCCGATGCCGACGGTGCATCCGTTCACCAGTCCGTTGATTTATGCGATCCCCGTTCAATTGCTGGCCTATCATACTGCCGTATTCATGGGCACGGATGTCGACCAGCCGCGCAATCTTGCAAAATCGGTGACTGTGGAATAGTTGGCCAATTCGAAGCAAAAACAGCGACGTTCGCAGCCGCGGATTTGCCTCAGTTCTATGATTGGCGTAGCGTTTCTATAGACAATGAACGGTGCAGCGTATTCGCGGGGTTCAAGGGAAACAGCAACCATGGTTTGGGCTTGGGCAAATAATGGACGGCGGGGCTGGTTGTATCCGGTGTTTGCGGCCGACCAGGGGAAACTTACGGTGCAGTTGATACCACCGTATGCTCAACGCCGACCAGGAGCGTCAGCGCTTTTATGTTGCGCGCTTGTGGTTGCGGCCGGTGGCGGCGGTCTGGGCATATCATCAACGGTGCTTGCCCAAGCACAGCCGTCGGCTGCTGCCCCAACTCAAGCCCCACCCGTTGCCACCGCCACAAAGGCTAAAGCCAAGGCCAAGACGAAACCGGGCGCTGAAGCAACCGCGGCAGCCACGAAGGCTCCCAAGAAGGACCCGGCCCTTGCCCAACAACAAATTGACCAAGGCGTGGCATCCCTACAAGCTGGCAAGGTCGATCTGGCGGTGCAGCAATTATCAACGGCACTGACGGGCGGAAGCCTACCGCCGAATTTGATGGCCAAAGCCTACTATCAGCGCGGTATTGCTTATCGCAAACAGACCAAGCCAGCTCTGGCCATCAGCGATTTGACCTCAGCGCTGTGGTTAAAGGGTGGGCTCAACGACACCGAGCGATCGGACGCCCTGCAGAACCGTAGCGCTGCCTATCGTGATGCCGGACTGCCAGATCAGGCGGATGCCGATCAGGTTGCGAGTGGGCCTGCAGCACAACAAAAGACGCGCCAAACGATTGCGCCTGCATCCGACACGGCAACCGCAAGCTTACCCGCAAAGCTTGTCCCGGCACCTGCACCGTCTGTTGGCCTTGCGCCACCGGACGCGCCGCAAACTGGCGGTGGATTGGGTGGCTTCTTCGGTAATCTGTTTGGGTCCGGCAGCACGCCAGCGGCAGCGGCGCCTGCGCCGTCATCGAAACCCGAGCCCGCTGTATCCGCTTGGAGCACCGGCACCGAGGTGAAACCAGCACCCGGCGCGCCAACTCGTGCTGCTGCAGCAGTCATCCCGACAACTGCCACGACCGCGCCTGTGGCGAAAACCGGTCAGCGTTTTCTGTTGCAGGTCGCCCAACTGCGTAGTCGCGAGGAAGCGCAGGCGGTGGCTGGCAAATTGAAACAGCAATTAGGTGCCGATCTAACCGGTCGGGAAGCATCAATTGACTCGGCGGTCGTCGGTAACATGGGCACCTTGCACAGGGTCAGGTTTGGACCTTTTGCCGATGCCAGCGAGTGGCGTAGTCTCTGCCCCAAGTTATTGAGCGCTGGGCACGATTGCCAACCTCTGCCGCAGTAGAGCCAGCCCCGCCCCTGCGAAAGTTTGTCAACACGGTGCTGTTGCTCCATCTCTTGATCGGGTAAGCGTTAAACGCTGAGGTAGTGCCGGGAGACGGCTGTCGCTAGGACGCGGCTTAGCCTCTCTGGGTTGGAGCAGGAAGTTGGGATGTCGGATAAGCGTTCACAGTCGCATAAAACACCGGCGGCCGCGGCCGACAAGCAGCCGGAGAAATCGGTCCTAGCGACTCTTACCGAACCGGCCCGCACGCCGCGAATGGGCTTTGTCTCGCGTTTGCGCAACTACTTTCTCACCGGCCTTGTCGTCGTGGGACCTGTAACGATCACGCTCTACGCAGCGAGCTGGTTCGTCAATGTCGTGGATACATGGGTCAAGCCGCTGGTACCCAGGGTCTACAATCCCGACACGTACCTGCCGTTCTCTGTGCCCGGCATCGGCTTGCTGTTTGCCATCATTGGTTTGATGATGATTGGCGCGCTGGCAGCAAACCTTCTCGGTCGCACTCTGATCAGTTACGGCGACCAATTCCTCGGCCGGATGCCGATCGTGCGCAACGTCTATAGGGCAGTGCAGCAGATCTTCGAAAGCGTCATATCGGCGGCCGGGCCGACCGCAAACTTCCAGAAGGTTGGTTTGATCGAATTTCCGGCCAAAGGTATTTGGTCGATTGTGTTCGTGACCGGGGAGACGACCGGCGAAATCGCTGGAATCAAGCCCGGCGGAGCTGATGATCTGGTCACCGTATTCATGGCAACCGGCATCGTGCCGCCAACCGGATTTGTCTGCTTTATTCCCCGTTCCGCGATTACGTTCCTCAACATGAGCGTTGAGGACGCGGCAAAAATTGTCATCTCGGCTGGCATGGTAACGCCAGATGCTGCCAAGAAACTTAGCGAGATGGCGGGGGCGGCGGCAAAATCAAAAGACACTATTCCAACGCTGACACCGGTTTCTTGAGTGTCTCGAACAGCAACGGCCAGTCCGCAACGGGCCGGTTGGCCCGCCGCAGTGGGTGACCGCGATCAGCTGTTGCCTCCGTCGTCTTCCGAGAATGTCTCTAGTTCAAGCTTCTCTTCCTTGACCATGGTGACATCCTCGCCGCGCGATTGACGCTCGGCTTCGTCGGCCGAGCGGGCGACGTTGATCGAGATTTTGCAGATGACTTCCGGATGCAGGGCGACCTTCATAGGGTGCAGACCGAGGCTCTTGATTGGTGTTTCGAGAATGACCTGGCGACGGTCGAGCGTGAAACCACCGGCGTTTGCTGCTTCGGCGATATCGCGCGTCGATACCGAGCCGTACAGCTGACCGGTATCGCCTGCCTGACGGATCGTGACGAAGATCTTGCCTTCGAGTTTGGCGGCGACGGCTTCGGCTTCCTTTTTCTGCTCGAGGTTGTTGGCCTCCAGGTGGACACGCCGGGTTTCGAACTCAGCTTGATTGTCCTTGGTCGCGCGCAACGCCTTGCCCTGCGGCAACAAGAAATTACGGGCGAACCCATCCTTGACCTTGACGACGTCGCCCATCTGGCCAAGGCGGCCGATGCGCTGCAACAGAATGACTTGCATGGGAGTGCTCCTGAGGTTGAGACGGTTTACAGAGTGGTCTGCTTAGGTGGATGGTGGACGTTGCGAGGATGGTCGTCGCAGCGGTGAAAATGGCTCGCTGAGCCCGATCATGGCGATGATCGGACCGGCAAACAGGTAGAACAGGAATAGAGCGACATAAATGCCGGTGAGCAGCATCGGTCGCAGATTTAGCCCCCTAGTCAGCTGATGAATAATGGCAAGGCCGACCAGCATGTAGGCGAGGAGAATGGCGCTGGCAAAACCGCCCGCAATCAGTCCTGCAACTCCTGGCAAAAATGAACACGCGATCGTCAACGCGAAGGCGAGCGGCATCGTCGGCGGTAGTTTGATTTCACTTAGGTCAGGCCACGGCCGGACCAATCGGTCGGATTTCGCCACGACAAGACCGGCCAGCCACAAGTTCAGCATGGCAATCGACAGCCACATCGTGGCAAGAGCAGGCGCAAACGAGAAGATTAAAAAATTGGCGATGCCATTGAGCTGGTCTTCGGTGAGGGGCGTTGTCTGGCCGGTAGGCAAGGGCATGTTACGGACGAAAACCCTATCGAAGGTGCCACGCAGCTCAGTGCGCAACGCGTCGATGTCGGTCGCCGTGGTCAGCAACGCGAGTGCTGCCAATGCACCTGAGATCAGCGCTGCAACAGCGATGATGCGGCCGGTCGGATACCATTCTGTGTTCGGGGCGCCAGCGGGCCCGGCAACATCGCGGCTGAGCAGCGCCAGATACGATAGGACCGCGGTCGGTATGCCGAGCGCCAAGAGGTGAAAGACACCGCCCCGCACATTGCCAATAACCGACACCGTCAGGGCCGCAGCAAAAGCCGCGATCGCAGCGGCTCGCCAGCCCCAACCAAGGCCTGCGACGGACACAGGCAACGGCGACAGAAAGAACAACACGAACAGGCCAAGCACGGTACCCGTCGACGCCGATGCAAATAGCATCGCCGACACGATCCCGGCGCCAAGGCCAATGAGGAGATTGATGTTCATAAGCCCAGCTGTCCCGCGCGTGGCGGTTAGAGGTGGTGCAGCAACTCAATCCGCTGCGACCACCCCAACTAATAACGCAGACATTGAGCCCCGACGGCCCAGCGCCTGTTTCAACTTACTTGATGATATATGGCAGCAGGCCGAGGAACCGGCACCGTTTGATCGCCTTTGACAGCTCGCGCTGTTTCTTGGCTGATACCGCAGTGATCCGGCTAGGCACGATCTTGCCACGCTCGGATACATAACGGCCAAGGGTGCGCACGTCCTTGTAGTCGATCTTCGGCGCAGCATCGCCCGAGAACGGGCAGGTTTTGCGGCGACGATGGAACGGACGGCGCGCTGGGATCTGTTGGATTTCTGACATGAGTTAGCCCTCCGAACCGGAATTGGAACCGCCGTCGCGGGGTGGACGCGGTGGGCGCGGACGGAAGGTCGATGCACCTTCTGCTCCACCCGCACCCGCGCCAGCTCCCGGGGCGGCACCTTCGCGCGGACCGCGATAGCCACCGCCGCCGCCAGCACCACCTGCACCGCCACGGAAGCCACCCCCGCCGCCACCGCCTGCACTGCCACGGAAGCCGCCGCGATCACCGCCACGATCGCCACCGCCGCGGAAGCCGCCGCGATCACCACCACGGTCGCCACCGCCACGGTCGCCGCGCTCTTCGCGGTCGCCCTTGCGCATCTGTACCGAAGGTTCGGTTTCATGGGCCTCTACCTTGATCGTGATCCAGCGGAGCACGTCGGTCGAAATACCCATCCGACGCTCCATTTCGGAGATTGCCGCCGGTGGTCCATCGATATTCAAAAGCGTGTAATGAGCCTTGCGGCTTTTCTTGATCTTGTAGGCGAGTGAGCGCAGACCCCAGTATTCGGTCTTGCTGACCTTGCCGCCGGTCTCTTCGATAACCGTCGTGTATTCTTTCGTGAGTGCTTCGACCTGTTGAGTCGAAACGTCCTGGCGCGCCAGGAAAACATGCTCATACAATGGCATGTGATGGCCTTTCTCTGTTATGTTGTCGCCCCGGCGCAAAGCCCCTTTCGGACCGGAGAATGGCCCAAAAGCACGACCCGTGAAGAGCGGAGACACGGAGAGATGGGTTCAACCCTGCCTTGCGGTTTAACGCGCACGACCCCTCGTTCAGCCCCCAACCGGAGCGGGTGACGAGGCGGTATATACAGGGAAATCCTGATGCGGCAAGCAAAAAGCCATGCTTGACAGGCTTGGAAGTCGGGTGCTTAAGCCGCGCAACATTGACGCGCCGAGACGTTCGGCGCGTGCTCGGCATATTGGCTATAGAGCGGAACGGAGCACATGACGATCGCATTCATATTCCCAGGGCAGGGCAGCCAGGACGTCGGCATGGGCCGTGACCTGGCGCTAAACTTCAAAGCTGCCCGTGAGGTGTTCGACGAGGTTGACTGCGCGCTCGGCGAGAAACTTTCAGCCATCATGTGGGAGGGAACGAAAGAAACCCTGACCCTGACGCAGAACGCGCAGCCCGCATTGATGGCTGTGTCGATGGCCGTCGTGCGCGTTTTGGAGCTAGAAAAGGGCTTTAACGTTGCCGAGCGCGTGAAACTTGTAGCTGGCCATTCCCTTGGCGAGTATTCGGCCCTTGCAGCGATAGGGGCATTTTCGCTGTCGGACGCCGCACGGCTGCTACGGTTGCGCGGACTGGCGATGCAGGCTGCCGTGCCTGTAGGTCAGGGTGCCATGGTTGCATTATTGGGGGTTGGCCTCGATGTCGCTCGGAAAATTGCAGCAGACGCAGCCCAGGGCGACGTCTGCGATATCGCCAACGACAACGACCCAACGCAGATCGTTTTATCTGGATCCAAGGTCGCCATTGATCGCGTAGCGGAGGTCGGCAAGGTACACGGCCTTCGTCGCGCGATCCCGTTACCCGTGAGCGCGCCGTTCCATTGTGGGCTAATGCAACCTGCCGCCGATGCAATGGCGGAGGCCTTGCGGGATGTAACGGTCAACGTACCGTCCGTGCCCATTGTCGCCAATGTGCTTGCGACAGCAATCATCGACCCGGTCGACATCAAGCATCGCCTCGTCGAGCAGGTAACAGGCACCGTGCGCTGGCGCGAGTGCGTTAACACGATGACGACTGCCGGGATCACGCATTTTTACGAGGTCGGTACCGGCAAAGTTCTCAGCGGCCTAGTCAAGCGCATCAGCAAGGACGCGCAAGCGGTTTCGATTGGCACAATGGCCGATATCGATGCGGCGATGCCAGGACTCAGGGACGTTTGAGAGTTACTGCGCCAACGCAATTCAAGGAGACAATTGAATGTTCTCACTAACCGGCAAAAATGCTCTCGTCACGGGTGCCACTGGCGGCATCGGCGGCGCGATTGCCCGCATGCTGCACGCGCAAGGTGCGACCGTTGCGATATCCGGGCGGCAAATCGACAAACTCGACGCTCTTGCTGCTGACCTGAGAGAGCGCGTTTACATCGTGCCGTGCGATCTCGCGAACAAGGCACAAGTGGCCGGACTCATAGATGAGGCTGTCAAGATGCTGGGACGCCTCGACATCCTTGTCAACAATGCTGGCCTCACCAAGGACAACCTGTTCATGGTGATGAAGGACGAACAGTGGGACGACGTCATCGCCGTTAACCTGACTTCGACATTCATGCTGATGCGAGCGGCCGCCCGCTCGATGATGCGGGCGAAGACCGGCTATGGCCGAATAATCAATATCTCGTCGGTCTCTGGTATTATCGGCAACCCGGGTCAGGGTAACTATGCTGCTTCAAAGGCTGGTATGATCGGCATGACCAAGTCGCTCGCCCGGGAAGTCGCGTCGCGCGGCATCACCGCCAACTGCATCGCGCCAGGCTTCATCGCGACGCCGATGACGGAGGCCCTGAATGAGAAGCAGACTGCCGCGATCAAGGAGGCGATACCTGCGCAAAAATTCGGCGCGCCTGACGATATTGCCGCTGCAGCTGTCTATCTGGCGAGCACGGAAGCGTCCTATATGACGGGTCAGACACTGCATGTGAACGGTGGCATGGTGATGATCTGATCTATGAGACGGTGCAGGTAACAACAACCAAGACAACAATTATTCAGCATGTCGTGTTGTTGAACTTTGGCGCCCTGGAGGCGCTGGAAAACCTGACGGAGGTGTGTTAGGAGCCCGCTCGATTTAATGGTGATGTTGCTGGAAACTGTCGACAAACGGTGGAATCTGGTGACATTGCGGCAGGACTCAAGATAGCCCGCTGTAGTGGCGGTTGTCCGAGGCTTTAGACTCCAGCTGCAAAATGCAATGGAAGACGCAACAACTGAACCCGAGACTTTTGACGAGGACTAACAAATGAGCGATGTCGCACAGCGCGTGAAGAAGATCGTAGTCGAGCATCTGGGCGTGGAGGCCGAGAAGGTCACGGATAATGCGTCTTTCATCGACGACTTGGGTGCCGACAGCCTCGACACAGTCGAGCTCGTAATGGCGTTCGAGGAAGAGTTTGGCTGCGAAATCCCCGATGATGCCGCCGAGCACATTCTGACCGTTGGCGATGCCGTCAAGTTCCTCGATAAGAATGCAGCTGCGGCCTAAGTCGAGGCAGAAAGCGGTACGCGGTCGCAAACCGTGCTTCTTGAGGGGCAGCGCCGTTGCAGGATTGTATGTTTGATGGCGTCGTAGACGGAGACGGGCATGCGGCGGGTTGTCATCACTGGAATGGGTTTGGTTACGCCGCTCGGATGCGGCGTGGACGCTACGTGGGCACAGCTTCTTGAGGGGCGCAGTGGCGCCCGCCGCGTAACCGAATTCAAGGTCGATGATCTACCTTCGCAAATTGCGAACTTCATCCCGCGAGGCGATGGTACCAACGGCACGTTCAATCCCGACCAGTGGATGGAGCCGAAGGATCAGCGCAAGGTCGACGACTTCATAGTCTACGCCATGTCGGCTGCGACCCAGGCCCTCACCGATGCCAAGTGGGCACCGCAAACGGCCGAGGACCAGGAGCGAACCGGTGTGCTCATTGGTTCCGGCATTGGCGGTTTGAGTGGGATCGCTGATACGTCGATCCTGCTGCATGAGAAGGGTCCGCGTCGTGTCAGCCCGTTCTTCATTCCCGGTCGGCTGATTAATCTGACGTCCGGCTATGTCTCTATCAAGCATAAGCTGAAGGGGCCGAACCATTCGGTGGTAACGGCCTGTTCCACCGGCGCACACGCCATCGGTGATGCGTCGCGGATTGTGGCGCTCGGCGATGCGGACGTCATGGTCGCTGGCGGTGCGGAAAGCCCGATCTGTCGCATTGCTCTGGCAGGATTCTCGGCCACCAAGGCACTATCCACCGGCTTCAATGACAACCCGACCAAGGGTTCACGACCTTATGATCGCGACCGCGATGGGTTTGTAATGGGAGAAGGAGCTGGCGTCGTCGTGCTAGAGGAACTGGAGCACGCAAAGGCGCGTGGCGCGCGCATTTATGCTGAGGTTATCGGCTACGGAATGTCAGGTGATGCCTTCCACATCACCGCTCCCGCACCCGACGGCGACGGCGCATTCCGCTGTATGCGAGCCGCAGTCAAGCGGGCTGCGATTGAGCCCGGTGCCATCGACTATATCAACGCGCACGGCACATCGACGCCTATGGGTGATGAGATCGAACTTGGTGCGGTCGAGCGCCTGTTTGGTGGTGGCAACCCTGATCTTGCGATGTCCTCAACGAAAGGCGCGATTGGTCATCTGCTTGGTGCCGCCGGCGCGGTCGAAGCGGTGTTCTCGGTGCTCGCCATCCGCGACAATGTTGCGCCGCCGACCATCAATCTCGATAACCCATCAGTAGCAACCAGCATCGACTTGGTTCCGCACAAGGCACGGCGGAAGCCGATCAATACTGTGCTTTCGAACTCGTTCGGTTTCGGCGGCACCAATGCGTCACTGGTGATGCGGCGCTATAAGGCCTGAGTGACAACGGTCCCGGCGCGCCTTATTTGTTTCCCGACTCTGAGGCATGCTGTTGCCAGCAGGCACGTGAAAACGGGCCGAGATATTGTGATCGGAGCCGATGATGAGCAACCGTCGACCCGAAGAGCCCACTGAAAGGCGGCAGGTCACCTCCACGCCACGTAGCCCAGCCGAGGCGCTCGAACCATCGCGCGGCCCGACCCGGCGTCCGGGTGTTAAGCGGTACCGCGAGGCTCGAAAAATGAGCCCAGCGCTGCGTTTTATCAACGCCGCACTCACCCTGACAGCCGTTGTTTTGGCGATGGTCGGGACCGTGAGCTATTGGATTACGAACGAGATCAGCAAGGACGGCCCACTCAAGGAAACCAAATCCGTGGTGGTTCCGAAGGGGGAGGGAGCGCACGAGATCGCGAAGCGGCTCGAGACCGATGGCGTGATCGGCAGCCAGCAGATGTTCGTTGCGCACTATATCGGCCGATATTTGACAAGCCTTGTCGGTGGAAGGTCGTTACAACTCAAAGCTGGTGAATATGAAATCCCGGGCGGTGCCAGTCTCAGATTGGTGTCGGAGATCTTGGGCGAGGGCAAGTCGACCCTGTATCGCGTGGTTGTTCCTGAAGGACTGACCAGCACGCAGATTGTGGCGCGCCTCAAAAATGACCCCAACTTGACCGGTGATATTATCGCGATCCCGGCGGAGGGGTCGCTACTGCCCGATACGTACAAATATGCCAAGGGCATGACTCGTCAGCAAATGATCGAACTGATGCAGGGCGAGCATAAGAAGCTGATCGAGCGGTTGTGGGCAGCGCGCCAACCGACCGTTCCGTTAAAGACCCCGGAGGAAGCGATCATTCTGGCCTCAATCATCGAGAAGGAAACCGGGCGCAACGACGAGCGGGAGCGGGTAGCCTCCGTGTTTGTCAATCGACTGCGCCAGAACATGCGGTTGCAGTCGGACCCGACCATTCTTTACGGGCTCTTCCTTGGTGAGGTTGCCTGGGGACGTCCGATCTACAAATCGGAGATTCAGCAAAAAACAGCTCACAACACCTACCAGATTGACGGCTTGCCGCCGACGCCGATTTGCAATCCGGGCAAGTCGGCGATTGAGGCCACGCTCAACCCGGCAAAGACCAACGACCTTTATTTCGTTGCTAACGGCCAGGGCGGCCATGTGTTCACGCAGAATCTTAAGGATCACAACGCCGCAGTCGCCAACTGGCGCAAGACCGAGCAGGAGATACGGGCGCGGCAGGCAGCGACGGCGGCGGCAAAGACAGCGAAGGGGTTGGCGGAAAAGACAGCGGCACCGGAAGCAGCCGTTGCTGTGCCAGCACAACCGTTGGTAACGGCGCCGACACCGGACGAGCCCACTGCAGCGACGGCACCGACGATGGTGGAGGCACCACTGCCGCCGGTTCGACCTACTGCGACCCCGCCTGCATCTGCCACGGTCAAGACCATCAACGCATCGTCGGCCCCGGGCGATCTGGTCAACGTGCCATTGCCGATCCGCAAGCCTAAGCGGCCTTAGCATGATGTCTTGGCTGATGTAGGGACGGCCGTTATGGTTCGAGGCTGTCGAGCCTCTGAGTCGTGCATGCGGCTGCGGCGGCATTACATCCTCCAACGCCCGAGTTGTCATGGCCAGGCCGCCCGCTCAAATGCCAATTCCCGCTGGTCTCAAGAGTATGACGGGGTTCGCCCGCACTGACGGTGCGGTGGGACAATTCTCCTGGGCGTGGGAGGTACGCAGCGTCAATGGCCGGAATCTGGACGTTCGGCTTCGTCTGGCTCCGGGACTGGATGTCCTTGAGCCGCGCGTGCGGGAAGCGGTCGCCAATCGCTTCCAGCGCGGCAGTCTGCAGATAAGCCTTACCACCAAGCGCGACGAGGGTGGCACCATCGTTCGCCTCAACGAGATCGTGTTGGGTCAAGTCATTGCCGCCGCAACCAGGGTCCGGGAGTTGACGGGCGCGCCGCCGCCATCCGTTGAAGGCCTGCTGGCCCAGCGCGGGGTTCTTGAGATTGGCGAACCGGCCGAGGTTGAAGGGGCAGCTGATGCCCGCACATCAGCCTTGCTCGCCTCTTTCGACCAAGCGTTGGATGGCGCGGTGCGAGCGCGTGCGGCTGAGGGTGAGCGACTGCGCATTGTGCTGCTCGATCAGGTGGCCGAGATCGAGCGGCTGACAGCCCTGATTGCGACCGATCCGAGCCGCTCGGTCGAAGCCCAGCGCTGTCGGCTCGCAGAACAGGTGGCGCGACTGCTCGACGCGTCGCAGAGTTTTGATGCTGCACGACTGCATCAAGAGGCGGTGATGGCGGCGGCCCGTGCTGATGTCGAAGAGGAATTGAAGCGGCTAGCAGCCCATACGGCCGCCGCGCGCGATCTGCTGGCATCCCATACTGCCGTTGGACGCAAGCTCGACTTCCTCGCCCAAGAATTCAACCGCGAGGCTAATACGATATGCTCGAAGGCGAACGACATTGCCGTCACATCCGCCGGTATGTTGTTAAAGGTTGTGATCGATCAATTCCGCGAGCAGGTGCAGAACATTGAGTGAGTCTCTACCATCCGGTTCGCCCGCCCGTCGTGGACTGCTGCTCGTGCTGTCGTCGCCGTCGGGGGCTGGCAAGACGACATTGGCGAAGCGACTGCTGGCGGCAGATCCGAACATCGGGCTTTCAGTTTCGATAACCACGCGCAAGCCGCGCCCCGGCGAGCAGGAAGGCGTCGACTACTTCTTCCAGGATGAGTTGGCGTTCATGAAGTTGCGTGACGAGGGTGCGCTGCTCGAATGGGCGCGGGTGTTTGCCAACTTCTATGCGACGCCGCGTGCGCCCGTCGAAACAGCGATCGCGCGCGGGCAGGATCTGCTGTTCGATATCGACTGGCAGGGTGCACAGCAACTCAAAGAAAAGCTGCCGCAGGATCTGGTTCGTGTGTTCATCCTGCCGCCGTCAGCCGCTGTACTGGAGAGCCGCTTGCGGGGACGCGCCCAGGACCCGCCCGATGTCGTCGCCGCACGCATGGCCGAGGCTGCATCCGAGATGAGCCATTGGCCAGAGTACGACTATGTCATCGTCAACACCGACCTCGAGATGAGCGTGGCGAGCCTGTACGCTATTCTTGCAGCCGAACGCCTCAAGCGCGAGCGGCTGGTTGGCTTGTCGGATTTTGTGCGGGGATTGGTAGGGTAGGGGTGCGCGACGGGGTGACCATAGCAAGAATTCTAAAGGTCAATCACGCAGGTGAAAACGGTGCAATCCGCATCTACCGAGCACAAATCTGGATTGCGCGATATTTGTATCCTGATGTGGTTCCATTTCTAGAGGAGACACTCGGGCACGAAATCGGGCATTGCCGCATGTTCCGTTCGGCAATGCCTCAACGCAGTGCCCGGCCATGCCGCGTCATGGCGTTATGGGGCAATGGCGGGTTGTTGTTGGGCGTCGTTACAGCAGCACTGGGGCGTCAGGGAATTTGGATATGTACCGCCGCAGTCGAGGCAGCGGTTCACCGGCACCTGCAGGATCAGTTGCATTTTCTCAAACATCGGGACGTGGAGCTGTACGCACTGATCTTGAGTATTCAGGCAGAGGAGTTGATTCACCTGCATCATGCAGAAGCGCTAATTGCCGCTGATGGGTTCTGGTCACGCTCCTTGAGGCGGTCGATTTCAAGAACGACTGACGTGCTGATCTGGCTATCCACTTGGGGAGCGTCGACCAGGATGGCGAGGGAGCTTGCTGCAACAAAGTGACTCGATTGAGGACCAGCACTGGCCATTTGATCTGTAATTCGCAGAATGTATATTATGGAAAATAATGATCGTTAATAAGCTTTCTGCGGCCTGTTTC
This sequence comes from Hyphomicrobiaceae bacterium, assembly GCA_031401535.1. Taxonomy (GTDB): domain Bacteria; phylum Pseudomonadota; class Alphaproteobacteria; order Rhizobiales; family Hyphomicrobiaceae; genus JAKFWF01. The sequence continues at coordinate 18,334 of JANNRP010000064.1, forward strand.
AGTTTGACACAACTTTACTTTTCCGGCTTCTCGTGGTGCTCCGACACCAGCCGGTCTAGCAGACGGACGCCCCAGCCCGATGCCCACCCCTGGCTAACGTCGGTCTTGTTACTGTCCATAGCAACGCCGGCCACATCGAGATGCGCCCACGGCGTATCCTTCGGCACAAACCGCTGCAGGAACTGCGCGGCTGTGATCGCACCGCCAAGGCGTCCTCCGATATTCTTCATGTCGGCGTTCTTCGAGTCGATCAGCTTGTCGTAGGCCTTGGCAAGCGGCATCCGCCAGACCATTTCGCCAGTTGCCTCCCCTGCCGCCGACAGGTTGGCAGCGAGCGTATCGTCGTTACTGAACAGTCCCGCATATTCCTTGCCGAGAGCGACCATGATGGCACCCGTCAGCGTTGCGAGATCGACAATGAGTTTCGGCTTAAACCGATCCTGCGCGTACCAGAGTACGTCGGCTAGAACCAGACGACCCTCCGCATCCGTGTTCAACACCTCGATGGTCTGACCCGACATCGACGTCACAATATCGCCGGGGCGCTGGGCGGTGCTCGACACCATGTTCTCGACCAGGCCGATGATGCCAACGGCATTGACCGGCGCCTTGCGGGCAGCAAGCGCGTAGATAAGGCCGGTGACGCAGGCCGCTCCTCCCATGTCGCCCTTCATGTCCTCCATGCCAGCGGCGGGCTTGATCGAGATGCCGCCTGAATCGAAGGTCACGCCCTTGCCGACGAAGCACACGGGTTTCGACTTCCGCGCCTTCGCACCCATCCACTGCATGACGACGACGCGAGCCGGTTTGGCGCTGCCCATGGCAACGCCGAGCAGCGCGCCCATCTTGAGGTCTTCGAGAGCGGTTACATCGAGGATCTCGACGTCGACGCCGACCTTGGTCAAACGCTTCGCCCGCTCGGCAAATTCAACTGGCCCCAAGATATTGGCTGGCTCGTTTACAAGATCGCGGGCGAGGCCGATGCCGTCAGCCAGGGCGCGGGCGTGCTGGAACGCCGTCCGTGCACCGGCCGGGTCGGTGGTCATAATGACGAGCCTTTCGAGCATCGGCTTTGAGGATGATGCGCCATTGCCGTCGCCGCCCTTGGTCAGGTATTTTTTGAAACTGTACGAGCGGAGCAACGCGCCCAATGCCAGGTCCGCAGCGATGGCGGCGGCATCACGCTTTGTGTCCGATGGCACCTCGGCAACCAGCGTTGCGGTTTTTGATTTGCGGGACGTGATCGCGGCGAGCGCCGCACCACCGATGCCGACCCAATCGGCGTCCGCCTGATCGCCTGCGCTACCAACACCGAGCAGTATCAAACGCTGGGCATCGATCTGCGGTGGTGCGAGCAACTCGATCGAGGACTTGGCCTTGCCCTTGAAGTCAGCGGCGGCGGCGGCCTTGCTCAGCACCCCTTTGCTCTGCTTGTCGAGCATCGTCGCCGTCGCCGCAAAGTCGAGATCGGTGCCAACTAGGATGACCGCGACAGTCTCCAGATCTGTCGATAGGGCGGCAAATGAAACATCGAGCGTTGCTGACAGCGTATGGGATGGCATCAGTAAGAGGTCCTTGTGCATGGGGCTGGCTGGCACTCGCGGCCACGCGTCATATTGCTTGGTTAGTTGGGGGTGAGCCTAACGTGATGTCTGGCAACGGCCAAGGGCCGTGCAACGCGCCACGCACCCCAAACCATGTTTGTCGCAGGTGGTATCGGTCAGTCGTCGTCTAATCGCATATGACTGACGCTGTTCAGGACGGTATACGCCGGAATTTTGCCACCGTGCTATGAGAGCCGCCAACGGTGTCGTGCATCTAGAGGTGACCAAGGCACGATGTACGGAACTCGACGTGGATAGCTAAGGAGACGGCCGCCAGTGATGACCAGCATCTTCGGTCGATATCTGTTTCGACAGGCTGCGGGCGCACTGCTGTTGATTCTGCTGTCGTTGTCGGGCGTGGTGTGGATCGCGCTGGCCTTGCGCCAGCTCAATCTGGTGACGTCGCAGGGCCAGGATACGCTGACCTTTCTCGCCATGACGACGCTGGCGTTGCCGAATTTGATCGCTTTGATCGCCCCTGTCGCGCTGCTCGTGGCGTCCATTCACACGCTCAATCGGCTCAACGGTGACAGCGAATTGATTGTGTTGACCGCCTCGGGCGCAACGATGTGGACGGTGGCGCGGCCGTTGTTGATGCTGGCCTTGCTCGTTGCCCTCAGCGTGTCGATCGTCAATCATCTCGCCATGCCCTGGAGCCTGCGGCAATTGCGCGATCTTGCACTCCAAGTGCGCACCGATCTGATCGGCCAAGTCATCCAGCCCGGGCGCTTCTCCAATCCGGAGGCGAACCTCACGTTCCATATTCGCGATCGGGCGCTCAATGGCGAATTGTTTGGCATCCTTATCCATGACACCCGCGACCCAAAACAGACGATGTCCTATCTGGCCGACCGCGGCAT
>JANNRP010000065.1:0-1803 GCA_031401535.1 Hyphomicrobiaceae bacterium
CACCGCCGAGGTCAGCACCGTGCGCGAAAGGGTTTCATTGACCGCCAGATTGAGCAGATCCGGCAGTGCCATTTTCTTAAACTTACGCAGATTTTCACGGATACGGTCGAACACAACGACGGTATCGTTGATCGAGTAACCGGCCAGCGTCAGCAGCGCCGCGACAACTGAAAGATCGAACTCGATCCACAGCAACGAAAACATTCCAACAGTTATAAATACATCATGGACCAGAGCGAGAATGGCGGCCAGTGCGAACTGCAGATCAAAGCGCGCCCAAACATAAATGAAGATGCCGATGAGCGACACAATCACGGCGATGATACTGGTGCGCTTCAATTCGGCCGATATGGTGGGCCCGACGACTTCGGTGCGCCTTAGCGTGACGCCATCACCGAGCGCTACGAGAACCTTATCGTTGCCAGCCTTCTGCGCCTTTTCATCCGCCTGCTGCGCGACGCGGATCAGCGCCTCGTTGCCACTTCCGATCGCCTGAACCTGAACATCGCCCAGCCCCAACTTGCTGAGCTTGTCGCGAATGCTGCCAATGTCGAGATCGCCTGACTTCGACTGAATTTCAATGAGCGCGCCACCCTTGAAATCGACGCCGTAGTTGAGGCCACGCGTCATCAACAGTACAGCAGACAAAATCGCCAGTACCCACGACAGACCGACAAACCATGTGCGACGGCCAACAATGTCCCACTTAGTCCCGTGGGGAAAGAAGTCGACGCCCTTAAAGATTTGCATCATGGCCTCACGGGCTTGAATGAAATGGGCGATGCGACCTTGCGATCGGTTTGCCGATAGAGCCACCAGGCGACCAGTAGGCGCGTGATCGTGAACGCCGTGAATACCGTCGTCAGGATGCCCAGCGACAGTGTAATGGCGAACCCGCGCACCGGGCCCGATCCCAGCCAGAACATCACGATGCCGGCAATGAGCGTGGTCAAGTTGGCATCGATAATCGACGATAGGGCTTTATCAAAGCCAGCTTCCAACGCAGAAATCGTCGTTTTCCCGTTACGCAATTCCTCACGCATGCGCTCGTAGATCAGCACGTTGGCGTCAACCGCCATGCCGATGGTGAGCACGATACCGGCAATGCCGGGCAGTGTCAGCGTCGAGCCCAGCAGCGACATCGTCGCCACGACCAGCATAACGTTGATGGCAACGGCGATGACAGCGAATACGCCGAACAAGCCGTAGGCAAACGTCATGAATACGACCACTGCCAATGCGCCGATGATGGCGGCACGCTGACCAGCCTTGATCGAATCTGCGCCAAGGCTGGCACCAACGACCCGCTGCTCGACGATGCTGAGCTTCGCCGGCAGCGAGCCAGAGCGCAGGTTGGTCGCCAAGCTATTGGCTTCCGCGACCGTGAAGTTGCCGGTAATCTGGCCGGTACCACCCAAGATCGGCTCGTTGATGCGCGGCGCGGTGATAACCTTGTTATCCAGCACAACGGCAAACGGCCGTCCGACATTTTCTGACGACAGTTTACCAAAGATGCGTGCGCCAGACTGGTTGAACCGGAACGTCACGATCGGCTCATTGGTGCGCTGATCGAAGCCCGGCTGTGAATCCGTCAACTGCTCGCCACCGACAAGACTGCGCCGCTCAACAAGATAATCGGCGCCATCGCGGCCGGGCAGAATGGAGTAACCGGCCGGTATGCGGCCGCGCGCTTCTTCGACGCCCATTGTCGGATGCAGCAAGTGAAACGTCAGCTTAGCCACATCGAAACACGGCTCCAGCTCCTTGACGTTCTCGATGCCGGGCGCCTGTAACAGAAGCCGA
>JANNRP010000066.1:0-12564 GCA_031401535.1 Hyphomicrobiaceae bacterium
GGCACCGACATGGCGAGTGTAATGGGCGGTCACTATCCGGCAGGCGGCATCAACCTCGGCCCCGCCATGGCCTTCGGCTATATTGTCGGCCGTCATGCAGCCGACGTTACGGCTTACGAAAGTGAGGTCGCAGGGCCTCGCAAGACGGAGAACCGATCGTGACACATGATTTCTCGCTGGCGCACTTGACTGTGCTGGACCTGGCGCCGCCGCAGCTGATCCGGGTTGCGGCGCGAACGGGCTATCGTACGGTCGGCTTGCGACTGATCGCCGTCACAGAGACGACGCCGGGTTACCCGTTGATGCATGATCCCGAGCAGATGCGCGCCACCAAGGCCGCGATGAGCGAGACCGGGATCGGTGTTCTGGACATCGAGTTTGTAAAAATCACGCCGGAGATCGATATCGCAGGCCTTGAGCCGTTTCTGGCAGCAGGTGCAGAACTTGGGGCAAGGTATATCGTCACCGCCCCTTATGATGCGGACCTCGGGAGATTGTCCGATCGTCTTGGTGCGATGGCCGATCTCGCAGCACAATATCGCCTCCGCCCGGTTCTGGAGTTCTTTCCATGGACGTCGGTGCCGGACTTGGCCACGGCGTTCAAAGTCGTGGAGAATTCCGGGCGCAGTGATGCAGGTATTCTCGTCGACACGCTTCATTTCAACCGATCTGCAAGCACGATTGAACAACTGGAAAAAATCCCGCGCAGCCGTTTGCCATTGATGCACATGAGCGACGCGCAGGTTCAGAAAAGCTACACGACGGACGAGTTACTTCATACCGCACGGGCAGAAAGACTACCGCCCGGTGAAGGTCAGATCGATATAAAAAGCATCCACGATCGCATGCCGCTGGGTATTTCCATCGCCCTTGAAGTTCCGATGAGGACGCTATCGATGGCTCAAGGACCGGAAGCAGTCGCCCTTCGCGTTCGTCAAGCTGCGGAGCGGTTGCTGTTCGCGGAGTTGTGAATCGGCGCGGGATCACTGATGCGATCGGCAGACTAACCCGCCCGCGTCGGCACGACTAATGTCCCCCTCACAACGGCGGCAACAACCCGATGAGGTAGCGATCACCGTCGTCAAACTGTTCCATATAGCCGCGATAATCGCCCGCTGGAGTGATCTTCCATTGCCGAATTAGCTTGCCCGGACTGCCCGAACTGCGCTTGGTAGAATTGTTGGTAGTCGGTCAGCGCCGAAATATGGGTCCAAGAATGTAAAACCGTTGAAGGGTTGGCCTATATGTCCGCGCCAGATGTTCAGTCCCCGCGGCTCGTGGTTGGCATTGGAGCTTCGGCGGGCGGGCTTGCTGCCTTCAAGGCGTTTTTGACCAATACCCCCGCCGACACTGGCGTGGCGTTCGTGTTGGTGCAGCATCTGGCGCCCGATCACAAGAGCCTGCTGGTCGAACTGCTCAGCGCGCAAAGTCCCATTCCGGTGGTGACAGCCAGCAACGGCCTTGCGATTAGAGAAAACTGCGTCTTCGTCATACCGCCCGATGCGACACTCACGATCAGGGATGGCATTCTCCACGTCGCGACGCCCGCGCCGGTGCGCGAGCTTCGCCGACCGATCGATACGTTCTTCACGTCGCTGGCCGAGGACTGCGGCGAGCGCGCTGTTGGCATTGTCCTGGCAGGTGTCGGCAGTGACGGCACGATAGGGATCAAGTCGATCAAAGAGAACGGTGGCCTGACGCTTGCCCAGGCCGAGTTCGACGCTACCGCCCTGCAGGGTATGCCGAGCAGCGCTGTCGCCACCGGGCTGGTCGATCACGTCATGCCCGTCGAGGCCATGCCGGGCATGCTCTTAGCTTACCACAAGCACATGATTGAAGTTGCTGAAACCAAGGACGACAACGGCAACCGCAGAGATCTTCAGGAGCACCTTGCCGACATCACGGCGCTGCTCCACGCACGCAGTGAACACGACTTCAAGGGCTACAAGGAACCAACGCTGATCCGGCGGCTGCAACGCCGGATGCAGGTGCTGCAAATCGATACCGCGGCTGGATACATCGAGCGCTTGCGAACTGACCAAGACGAAGTCAGCGCACTATTCCAAGAGCTTCTCATCGGCGTGACACAGTTTTTCCGCGACCCAGAGGCCTTTGAGGCGCTCAAGGCGAATGCGATTGTCCCATTGCTGAGCGCCACGACCGACAATGAACCGGTGCGTGTGTGGGTGGCCGGCTGCTCGACGGGCGAGGAAGTGTATTCCATTGCCATCCTGATGCGCGAGACCATGCAAGATCTCCGAGCGCGCGAGATTACAATATTTGGCACCGACATCGATCCGAGCGCCATCGCAATCGCTCGAACCGGACGCTACCGCAAGGCTCCGTTGGGGTTATCATCCGAGCGCTTTGAAAAATGGTTTGTCAGGGATGGTGTCGACTATTCCCCAGTCCCCGAGATTCGCGCCATGTGCGTGTTCTCCACGCACAGCCTGATCAAGGACCCGCCATTCTCCAAGCTCGATCTCATCTCGTGTCGCAATGTGCTGATCTACCTCGGTGACGAACTGCAAGACCGCCTGATGCGCACCTTCCATTACGCATTGCGGCCCGACGGCTACCTGTTCCTTGGAACAGCCGAAAGCGTGACGCGCAATTCTAGATTGTTCGCCGCTCTCGACAAGAAGTATCGCGTTCTGCAACGCCGCGACGTGGGAGCGCGCCTGCCACCGTTGCAACCTCACGGGGTCCGTGTCGCTGGCTCACTGCCGTCAATCGCAGCGCGCCGTCAATTGGTCGACGACAGGACGGACAAAGCCGTCGACCGGCTCATGAAGCATTACGCACCAGCCTATTTTATCATCGATCGAAACAACGAGATCACGCGCTTTTCCGGCGCCGAAACCGGTCATTATATCGAACCGACGGAGGGCGTGGCGAGCCTCAACCTGTTCAGCATCGTCCACAAGTCGCTGAGACCCGCGGTCAGAGCCGCGGTGAGCCAGGCGCTCGCCGAGGATAAGCGGGTCATCAATGAAGACCTGACTATTCGCATCGATGGCCAGGCCCGCGCCTTGACGCTGATTGTGGAGCCGATCGGCGGCGACAACGATGCCAACAGCGCCGCATGCCTGGTCGCGTTCCTCGACACGTCCCCATCGAGAGCCACCGGGGAGGCCGATATGGTAACGGGGAGTGGCGCCGATTTACAGGTATTGGAGCGGGAGCTGCTTGGCACGAAGAAGCAGCTCCAGGCCTCGACCGACGAACTGGAAACGCGCATCGAGGACATGAAGTCGACGACCGAAGAATTTCAGGCCGTGAACGAGGAGTTGCAGTCCTCCAACGAGGAGTTGGAGACAGCGAAGGAGGAGATGCAATCGGTCAACGAAGAACTGCAGACGGTCAACGGCGAACTCAACAGCAAGAACGATTTGTTGAGCCGACTCAACAGTGATATGCAGAATTTGCTCGAGAGCACCCAGATTGCGACGGTTTTTCTCGATGACCAACTCTGTATCAAACACTTCACCCCGGCCTTGATGCAGTTGTTCCCGGTGCGCGAGAGCGATCATGGCCGATCCATTACCGACATTGTCAGCCTGCTGGATTACAGTAAGCTCCGTGCCGACGTTGACACCGTGCAAACGAATGGCGCTGTTCTGGAACGCGACCTGGCGCTGAAGGATAGCGGCCGCACCTTCGTAATGCGCATCCGGCCCTATCGCACGGTCAGCAATGCCATAGACGGCGTCGTCATCACCTTCGTCGATATCACCGAGCGGACTCGGACGGAATTAGCCCTGCGCGAGAGCGAGCGCCGCTATCGGGAGATGATCGACGCACTCCCGGCGGCCGTCTACACGACGGATGCCGAGGGCTACCTGACGCATTTTAACCCCGCTGCCGTCGAGTTCTCAGGCCGGACGCCGGAACTGGGCACCGACAAGTGGTGCGTGAGCTGGAAACTTTATCACACCGATGGCACACCGATGCCACTTGATGAATGCCTGATGGCGAGTGCCCTCAAAGGGGGCGACATACCTCGTGGCGCGGAAGCCATAGCGGAACGGCCGGACGGCACCCGTGTCTGGTGCTCAGCCAGTCCGTCAGTCATGCATGATGCGCAAGGCCACATCATCGGTGGCATCAACATGCTCATCGACATCACCGATCGCAAAACGGCGGAGGCGCATCAGGCTTTTCTTAGTCGCGAACTCGAACATCGCTCGCAGAATTTGCTCGCTGTCATCCAATCGATTGCCGCACGAAGCCTGAGCGGCGACCGGACACTAGACGAGGCGCGCAAGGTGTTCAGCGGCAGGTTGCATGCGTTGGCGCACGCGAATGAAGTGCTGATAGCAACGAATTGGTTGGGCGCATCGTTGAACGACGTGATCGATCGCGAATTGGCGGCATTCTCCGGGCGCCTTTCGATTGAAGGCCCGCATTTGATGCTGAACCTGCAGGCGACGCAGGGTTTCGCCTTGATCATCCACGAACTCTGTACCAACGCGTGCAAGTATGGCGCGCTTTCCGTGCCGGACGGTCAGGTTACTATTTCCTGGCGGGTCGACGCGGCAACTGACACTCCCAATTTCGTGTTCCGCTGGCAGGAGCATGGCGGCCCGGTTGTTTCCGCACCGACGCGCACCAGTTTCGGCAGCAAACTTCTCCGGCAGGCGATTACCGGCCTCAGCCGCCCGGTCGAAATCGACTACGCGCCCGACGGCATGGTGTATACGCTCCAGGCCCCCCTCACCGTTGTGGCGGCGGCCGACCCTATATCCGTCGTCGGATTGGGCATCGCACCAGATCCCCGGTTGATGCCATTGAGCAAGCCGGTCCAAGCTATAGGTTAACCCGCTGCCGCCCTTTTCATGATCTGCACGGGATTGGATCATGCTATACGTCAAGTCAGTCGCGTATCGGAGACTATGACATGAACGCTCACGAAGAGCTTGTGGCCGCGGAAATTCGCCCGCAGGTGCCCTCAACGTTATTGTCCGGTCTCCGCGTCTTCGTCGCCGAAGACGAGCCGATCCTGCTCTGGGCCCTCGAGGATGTTTTGAGCGGCATGGGGTGCACGGTGGTTGGCACCGCTGCGCGCGTGGCCGACAGCCTGGCGTTTGTCGCGAACACTTCATTTGATGTCGCCGTGCTCGATGGGTCGCTTGCCGACGGAGATATCGACCCGGTAGTCGACATGCTCGTGGCTCGCGGCACGCCCTTCGTCCTGGCATCAGGCTTTGCCTCCACCCGCTTTTCAGCAAGCTTCCGCACCGCCGTTTTCTTGAGGAAGCCCTATACGGACGCAAATCTCGGTCAAGCGATGCTGCGCGCTATTGGAAAATAATCGGCAGAGACGCTGGCGCCGTTGCAGACGTCGGCGGCTTCAAGCTTGAAGCTCATGCGGTCAGTTGAATGACAACCGCTGATCGCGGCGCCGATTTTACTTGGCTAATCGACGGCGTTCGCCGCCGCCACTGCTGCGTCGGAACGAATCAACGGCAACCGCGTTGACGTCTGTGAAGCCCCAGGCCGCAGGAGATTGACATGGCGATCGAACAAGCCAGCATTCAGGCCGTGCGCAAGCCTTGGGGCTGTAAAGACCTGCGCCCCTGGAACGGTAAGCATCTAACGGATGATGCAATTGGCGAGCTGTGGTTTCAGCGTGTCGAAACAGCTCAAACCTCAACCTTGCTTCTGAAACTTCTGTTCACCAGCGAACCGCTGTCCATCCAAGTTCATCCAGATGACGACTTCGCCCGATCCATCGGCTTGCCGCATGGCAAAACCGAAGCGTGGTACATTCTTGCGGCTGAGCCCAATGCCCGCGTTGCGGTCGGACTGAAGCGAGAGCTTTCAGCCGCTCAATTGCGTGCGTCGATTGACGACGGCTCCATTTCAAATGAGATGCGCTGGTGCCCGGTGGCAAAGGACGATGTCATCTTCGTACCGGCCGGCACCATACACGCGATCGGCGCAGGCCTCGTTGTGGCTGAGATTCAGCAGCGTAGTGACGCGACATTCCGCCTGTTCGATCATGGGCGGCGGCGGGAGCTTCACGCAATCAACGCTGTGGCGGCCGCGACGCTCGCGCCAGCCGGATGCGATCCGGCGCCACGACCTCTCAACGACGCCCGAACTGTGCTCGTGGCCAATCCCCATTTTGTGCTGGAGCGAATTGAGCTCGCACCGCACTCTGCATGGACGCTGTCCGCCGAGCAGGAAACCTGGGTTCTTGTGCTGGCGGGAAACGCCCTCATAGACGGGATGGACGCGTCGATCGGCCAAGCATTCTTTCTTGAAGCTGCCAGCGCCACCCTTCGAGCTGGCACCCAAGGCCTCAAGGGACTCGTGGCATATGTCGGTGCGGAGCCACGACCAGACTTGCTGCAGGAGCGCACTGTTTCCAGCGCTGTTACAGCGACTTCCCAGATGTCGCGTGAATCCTTTGGCAATGCTGCCCCAACGGGTTTGCATCGCCATTCAGCGGAGTTGTGCCTGTGACCCAAATCAAACGTATTGCGTTCATCGGCAATTCGCTGCCACGCCGGTGTGGCATCGCAACCTTCACCAGTCACTTACAGCAGGCGGTGGAGGCATCGCACAAAGGGGTTGAAACCTCGATCGTGGCAATGACCGATCATGGCCACGCCTATGACTATCCCCCGGTTGTCGGCTTTCAGGTGCATGATGACCGGCCGGAAGATTATCTGCGCGCCGCTGAATTCCTAAATGGTGGCGAGTTCGACGTCGTCTGCCTTCAGCACGAGTTTGGCATTTTCGGCGGCGAAGCAGGTAGCCACATTCTGTTGTTGCTATCACGCCTCAACATGCCAATCGTCACGACATTCCACACAGTTCTTGCCGAACCCACACCGGCCCAGCGCAACGTCATGCGCCAGATCGTCGATGTATCGTCACGCGTCGTGGTTATGGCGGACAAGGGACGCCAACTGCTGCGTACGGTCTACCTCGTTCCGTCGGACAAGATCGATGTCATCCCGCACGGGATTCCCGATTTCTCGTTCGTCGAGCCCGACCAGGCCAAGGCCAAGCTCGGATTTTCGGAGCGACCCGTAATTCTGACATTCGGTCTGCTATCGCCGAACAAGGGCATCGAGGTCATGATCGACGCAATGCCGTCAATCCTTAAGCAAAGTGCCGATGCGATTTATGTTGTTCTGGGAGCGACACACCCCCATCTCGTTCGCCACCACGGCGAAGCCTACCGCGATAGCCTGCTGGCACGCGTGCGGGAATTGGGCATAGAAGACAGTGTCGTGTTCCACGATCGGTTCGTCGATCAACCCACGCTCCTCGCGTATATCTCGATGTGCGACGTCTACGTCACGCCCTATCTGAACGAGGCACAGATGACGTCCGGCACGTTGGCCTATAGTTTTGGCCTAGGGAAAGCCGTGGTTTCCACGCCTTATTGGCATGCGCAAGAACTGCTTGCCGACGGGCGCGGCATCCTTGTTCCATTTGGCGACGCCACGTCGCTCGGGCATGAGATTGCAGGATTGCTGACTGACGATGAACGCCGCCAGGCGATGCGGCAGCGTGCCTACATCGATAGCCGATCAATGACGTGGCGGCACACCGCCAGCGTTTACCTATCCGCGTTTGAAAGGGCGGAGCGGGAGCAGCGTGTCCAGGTGGTTACACGACCGGTCAAAATCACACCCAAACGTCACACTCTGCCCGCCATGCAGACGGCTCATCTCCTTACCATGTGCGACGACACGGGACTTTTCCAGCATGCCGTTCATTCGGTTCCGGATCGTTCCCACGGCTACTGCGTCGACGACAACGCCCGCGCGCTTTTGGTCGCCTGCGCACTGAATAATCCGGGCGAGCAGCGCATGTGTGAGCTATTGACCAGTCGACTGGCGTCGTTCGTTCAACATGCCTGGAACCCCGACACCAAGCGGTTCCGCAACTTCATGAGCTTCGACCGACGTTGGCTGGAAGACACCGGCTCCGAAGATAGCCACGGGCGCACGCTCTGGGCCTTGGGCGAATGCGCTCGCAGCGATGCCAATCCATCACGACGGCAATGGGCCGCAGATCTGTTTGCGCAAGCGCTGCCGACTGTCGAGAGCTTCCGCTCGCCTCGAGCATGGGCGTTCACCCTGCTCGGATTGGACGGCTATTGTTCAGTCGTGGCAGACGATCCGTTGGCCGTCCGCATTCGCAAAACTCTTGCCGATAGGTTGGTTTCCATGTTGTCGGCCGTGGCGACCAAGGAATGGGTCTGGTTCGAGGATGGGCTTGCCTATGACAACGCACGCTTGTCGCAGGCACTGATCCTCACCGGGCGGGCCACCAGATCGTTGGCTTATGTCGAGGCTGGATTGAGATCCTTGCGCTGGCTGATGACGGTACAAACCACGCACACCGGTTGTTTCAGACCTGTCGGGTCGCACAGCTTCGGTGACAAGCGGAAGCGGCCACGGGCGTTCGATCAACAGCCGGTGGAGGCCACGGCGACAATCTCGGCATGCATTGCAGCCTGGGCCGCCGATGGCGATGCCAAATGGATAGCCGATGCCAATCGCGCCTTCGGCTGGTTTCTCGGCCTCAATGACCTGTCGTTACCATTAGTCGATACGGAAACGGGGAGTTGCCGCGATGGGCTACATCCTGATCGCCGAAACGAAAATAGGGGTGCTGAGTCCGTTGTGTGTTATCTACTCAGCCTCGCCGAGATCCGTATGCATGTTCGGGTAGCGGAAGTTCACACGACAGCAGTAGCCTCAGGCTTTACGCGTCTGAACTCAAAGACTTCAATTCAAATGAGGCGAGAGCGCATTGCCACAATCCACGTTTCTCAACCGCCAGGCGCTCTACATGCGCCCAGATCCGGCGAGGGTGGTCGTCCGTCCGTTCAAACCGGCGACCGAACCGCGGGATCTCAACCCTACTGACAAAACCAGAGCGAACCATATCGTCGACCGAGTGTTGGCGCTCGATCCGGAGGTCGCGGTCAACCATCTGGCGGATGTGCTTGAGAACTTCCAGGGCCGTCATCGCAATCTATTAGCCACCTTCGAAGCACGCGCCGACGAAATGGAAGAGGCGTTTGCCACTCACGCTGTTTTCAGCAGGACCCAGCGACAGCTGGTTGGCGCGTATTTCATGCACGAGTATTCGTTCGAAGCGGCCGCTCTGTTCAATCCGAGCATTGTGTGTAGTCCTGACCAGTCGGGCGCACCAATCGGTGGTTGCCGCTTCACCCTCAGTCTTCGTGCTGTTGGCGAAGGGCATGTGTCCTCACTGACGTTTCGATCAGGATCGATTGCTGCGGATGGTCGTGTGACGGTTGATCCAACCTCGCGCCTTGCCTCAATTCCCAGAATAGAACAGTGGACGTCAGGTCCCGATGGAGACGATGTCAAAATAGTATTCAAGCCAGACGAGGACATCAGTGAACGGGTTATTTTTCCTATCACGAACTCCCAGTCCAATGGCATTGAGGATGCGCGGTTCGTTGAGTTTAACGATGGCGGTCAGAAAACCTTTTATGCGACATTTACGGCCTACAGCGGTAGAGCGATCAGATCCGAACTGATTGAAACGACCGACTTCATATCCTTCCGGATGTCGACCCTCCGTGGCACCGCGGCGCGCAACAAAGGCATGGCGCTATTTCCGCGAAAATTGGATGGACGGTTCGCGATGATCGCCCGGCAAGATAATGAAAACCTCTACCTTATCTACTCGGATGATTTGCATTCGTGGAGTGGTGGTCAGGCCATTTTGCGTCCTGAGTTCCCCTGGGAGTTTGTGCAAATTGGAAATTGTGGCTCGCCTATTGAACTCGACGAGGGTTGGTTGCTGCTGACCCACGGCGTAGGGCCGGTCCGGAAGTACTCGATCGGCGCGGCACTGCTTGACAAGAACGATCCGTCGAAGGTGATCGCTCGATCACGCGAGCCGCTGGTGCGCCCTCAGCCGTCCGAGCGCGAAGGATATGTGCCTAATGTGGTCTACACCTGTGGCGCGATGCGCCATAACGACATGATTATTTTGCCGTATGCCGTTTCAGACACATTCTCCAATTTCGCGAGCATGCCAATCGCAGCCCTGCTGCACAGCATGGAGCGCCGATAAACCATACTAGGAAAGTCGGGTTGCCGAAAAGTGGGCGCTTTGTTGCGCGCAGCCGACGACTGTCGTCAGTGCCTCGCATCAGACAACGAGCGGGAGCATCTGTCATTGCTTGATTAGTTAGCGCTGACAGGGCCTACGGCATGATGCCTTGGAATAGATCCCAATCCGGATCTTTTTTTCCGGCGGCCCACTGCTGGGCGATCTGGGCCGCAATCATGCTGAAGGTGATACCGTTGCCACCACAGCCCAGAATTGCCATCGCGCCAGGAAGACCGGGCACGTCCTTTATAATAGGCAGCCCGGTTGGGCTATCCGCAAAGGCGCCCGCCCATGCGTAGTCAATTTCGAGATCAGGCTTGCCGAGTAATGCGCGAATTTTGCGCAATAACACAGCGGCCTTCGCCGGAATCGCATCCAAGCGCCGTTGGGGATCGTTCAGTCCAGAATCCTCGCCACCGACAATGATGCGGTTGTCGATGCTGGTGCGGGCGTAGAGATACGGGTCTGATGCTTCCCATAATAGACATCGTTCGGGCCATAGCGCGTTGGCGGGTAGTGATTGGGTCGCAATGGCCCAAGACGAAATGATCTCGAACGCTTCCCGTGGCAGCCCTTTAATTACTTCATATCCGGTTGCAAAGATTACCTTTTTGGCGGTAATTGTGCATCCCTTGTCAGTGGTCAGGATGACGCCGCCCTTGAGCGCCTCGACGGTCGCAATATTGCAAGGCGCAAGAACCACAGCACCAAATTTCTGAGCAGCCCTCAGACACGATGCCGATGCGCGTGCCGGGTCCAGTTCCGCTGATCCATCGGATAAAATGGCGCCTGTGCGTTCAATGCCAAAGCGCTGACTGAGCGCGGCTTTATTGAGGTAGTGCGACGGTAGGCCGATGCGCGCTCTGGCGTCCGCCTCTTGACGCAAGGCGCGAGATCCCATGGCATCGCCAGCAAGGTAGAGCGCCTGGCGATCCTGCCAACACGAGTCGATGTTATGGGATTTGAATAGTGTGGCCAGGTCTTTGACGGCCTTAAGCGAGCGGCGGTAGGCGCGCGTCGCTTTTTGCGAACCGATCTTATCCGACAGCTCCATTAGGGGCGTGTCGAGTTCAAATTGGATCATGGCCGTGCTGGCGAGCGTGCTGCCAGTGCCAGGCGCGCGCCGATCGACAACCACAACCTCATGCCCCGCGGCAGACAGCGTAAGCGCTGAGAGCGCTCCGCTGATGCCACCGCCGACGACTGCAATCTCACAGGTCAAATCGCGACTCAATCGGCGTGTCTTTACTGTGCGACGAGGGGAGTCGAACCAGAGAGATCGACCATTGTGAAGGTCTTTCTTCGCTGCGAGTATTTTGCCGCCGCCTTGAGCCGTCATTCAATTCTTACGACCGGCGTTTACGCCGCTAACCGCCAAGTGAGTCAACTTGTGATTGGCGGCCTTTTCCTGATCCAGAATACCGGACAGTAAATCGTGGGCTTCATGTTCACCGAGCGACTTGGCCCACTCACGCAACGTACCGTAGCGTGCGATTTCATAGTGCTCGATCGCCTGGCAGCATCCCACGATCATCGCATGCTTGGCGACTGAGCCTTTCGCGTCACTGATGACCCCAGTGCATTCCTTGATCAACCCTTCGATGGCATCGCATTTCTCGCCTTCGGCAGGTTGACCGATGATTTTGAAAACTTTGGCCAAGACTTTGATCTGGTCCTTAGTCTCTTTCATATGCCCATCCAATGCCGTCTTGAGTTCAGCATTGTCGACGGCAGCAATCATGCCGGGTAGTGCTTTGGCAATTGCGTGCTCGGCATAGTAAATGTCCTTGAGGGTGTGCGCGAACGCATCTGACAGGGTTTTCATTTCGAACGACCTTTCCAATCTGTGTTGCTTTGGTTGACGACAAAAACTGCACGCCGCTGCTTCACCAGAAGCGTTCGCGGCCAAAGGCGCGGAACCTGCTGCTGTCAACACGGTGCGAACCGCCAACTCCAGCGGCCCAAGCTGCAGCCACTAGTCCGGCCAGTGAGACGGCAGCGGCAAGGAATGCCGCGATAACGGTGGTCCGCCTGGCCTTTTCGGCAGCATCGCGAATCTTGGCTTCAGCTTCGGCCCTCAGCGCGCGGTATCGTGTAGATGTTTCATCGACGCGCTTTACCGCCTCTGCCTGGGAAAGACCCGTGCGATTGCTGACGACCGATTCCAGATACGAACGATCGGCAGGAGTGATGGCGCCAGCCACGTCCATGATCAAAATGCGGCCTATTTCGGCGGGCGTCGTTTCGTCTCGTGAACCCGATCCAGCAACCGCTGCCGAACCCGCGGCAGTGTTTGCCGCAACCGGTCTGCGAAGTAACATATCAGCGGCGTAGGCCAAGGGATCGGCAGTTCCAATGCTTGCGCGTCCGGCAACGGTCATCGCCGTGCCCGCCGCATCCAGCGTACTCTTGGCGACTGATGAAAGACCGGCGAAAATCAGA
>JANNRP010000067.1:0-14224 GCA_031401535.1 Hyphomicrobiaceae bacterium
GTCCGGGCCTCTCTCAGGGGGCAGTAGCACCCGTTTCTAGTCGGCGATAACGCTCGCAACTGTTCAACAGATGCTGCCGCATCGCATCGCGTGCCCGTTCTGGCGCGCGTGCTTCGATCGCCGTGACTATGGCCTCGTGCTCCGCGGCAATCCGGAGCAGATACGACTGCTGCACCTCTGGGCTGTTGTCCAAGGTCTGGATACTTTGGCGCGGTATGATGATGCGGCCGAGGAAGTCGAGAAATTCGATGAACTGGCTGTTGCCCGTCGCTGCGGCGATGGTACGATGAAAGGCGTAATCTTCGTTGACGCCGCGACGACCTTCTGCGATTGCCGCGTGAAATACATCGAGTGCAGCTCGTACCGCCGTGCACTGGGCTGCTGTCGCCCGCACACTCGCAAGTGCAACGCCTTCGACCTCCACCGCCAGTCGTAATTCCAAGACCTCGATCACCTGATTGAGTGAACCCAGGCCTTCGTCACTGATGAAGTAGGGCTTCTTGTCGGCATCAGAACTGACGAAAGCGCCGGCGCCCTGGCGCGTGATGACGAGACCGCGTGCCCGTAGTCCAGCCACTGCTTCGCGCACGACGGTGCGACTGACCTGCATGGCCAGCATCATGGCCTGCTCGGTGGGCAATTTCGTGCCGGGTGGCATGCGGCCGGTCGAAATTTCTCCGGCGATCCGCTCGACGACCTCTTCGGTAAGGTTGCGGGCGGGCGCAAGGGGGCGTAGCAGCCGTTTTGACGTGCTGACTGTTTTGGCTGGGCTGGCACTCACGGATTGAGTGCTTTTGGGGATTGACGGAATTTGTCTGGTCATCGTACGACTATTCGTAACACGGGCATCAGAATGCGATCAATGACATTCTGGACCGGCGCGCAGCATTAACCATTGTGGATGTGCTGGGCCGCGCGCATCAAATCTGAGCCGTTGGAACCGCGCCCCAGTGCGGTGAGACAAGGCCCAGAGCATGAAGTCAGGGACGTTGAAACGCTAACGGAGGAGTTCGCCATGAAGCGGCGCGATCTATTGAAGCTTGGTGCTGGTGCTGCAGTTGCCGGTACCGTTGGTTCGTTTGCTACACGGACGGCGTTTGCTCAGGCCAAAATGGTGCTGAAGGCAACGGACGTGCATCCGACGGGGTATCCGACGGTTGCGGCTGTCGAAGCCATGGGCAAGAAACTCGAGGCTGCAACCAGCGGTCGCCTGTCGATCCAAATGTTCCCGTCGATGCAGCTCGGCGGCGAAAAGGAAATGATCGAGCAGGCCCAACTCGGTGCCTTGCAAATTGCACGTATCAGCGTCGGCCCGATGGGCCCGCTCGTACCAGAGCTGAACGTCTTTAATTTGCCCTTTATGTTCCGCGACAACGCGCACATGGAAAAGGTGATCGATGGGCCAATCGGCGCCGAGTTGATGCAAAAGCTGTCGGATCATCCGACGGCGAACCTTATCGGTCTGTGCTGGATGAATGCCGGCACGCGCAACGTCTACAATAGCAAAAAGCCGATTGCGGCACTCGATGACCTCAAGGGTCTCAAGATCCGCATGATGGGCAATCCGGTGTTCGTCGAGACGATGAATGCGCTTGGCGGCAACGGCGTGGCCATGGGCTTTGACCAGCTCATCAACGGTATGCAAACCGGCGTTGTCGATGGTGCCGAGAACAACGAGCCGAGCTACGCAAGCGGCCAGCACTATCGCTACGCCAAGTTCTACTCCAAGACTGGACACTTGATGATTCCAGAGATCCTCGTGTTCTCCAAGAAGTCGTTCACGGCGATGTCCAAGGAAGATCAGGCACTCGTCATGAAAGTCTCGAAGGAAGCACAAGTCGAGCAGCGCAAGCTCTGGTACGCGCGCGAAACAGAAGCAATGAAGCAGATGATGGATGCCGGCGTGGTCGTCAACGAGGTTGGTGACAAGAAGACGTTCCAGGCGGCGGTGAAGCCGGTGTGGGACAAGTTTGGCGCGCAACATGCCGCTTTGATTGAGCGCATCCAGGCCGTCAAGTAAGGTTTGATTACGGTGGTGTCGGCCGCGTGGGTCCTGGGAGACTGCGCGGCCGTTTGATTGCCGACGGATGGGGGACGCATGAAAGCGCACTATTTCAGGGCTATGGATGCCCTTCATTTGGCGTGCTTGGTCGGCGCAGGCATTGCCCTTGTCGTTATCACGGTGATCATCCCCTACGGTGTCTTTACGCGGTTCATCTTGAACAGCGCATCGTCATGGCCGGAGCCGCTCGCCATATTGTTGATGATCTGGTTGTCGTTCCTGTCTGCGGTGATCTGCTATCGCGAACATTTGCATATCGCGGTCGGTTGGATCCCCAATATGTTCGATGGCTCGGCGCGGATTGCGCTGGGAGCCTGCATTCAGCTCTGCATGATGGCGACCAACCTGTTTCTGCTCTGGTATGGCATCAAGCTCTGTCAGGCGACATGGAATCAAAGCATCGCCGAATTTCCAGGCTTGTCGGTTGGGATTTCCTATCTGCCCGTCCCGATCGGCGGACTGCTGACGTTTTTGTTTGGGATCGAGAAGTTTCTGAAGCTCGATTTTTATCCGGCTCCGCCCGAGGGTGATGCCCTCGATACCATTTCGAGCGAATAGTTGCACCACTTGGAGCATCATCCATGAATGCGCTGGTTTTGATCGGCAGCTTCACAGCCCTGTGCATGCTCGGTATGCCCGTGGCCTATGCGCTAGGCCTTGCCGCCGTGGTGTCAGCTTTGTGGATGGACATCCCACTGGAGGCGATAGCGCTGAAGACGTCGGACGGCATGGATGATTTTCCACTGTTGGCGATCCCGTTCTTTATACTCGCCGGCGCCATCATGGCCGAAGGTGGAATGGCTCGACGCATCATCAATTTTGCCAAGATTTTTGTTGGCTTCATCCGTGGTGGACTGGCCCTCGTCAACATTCTCGCGTCGACGATGTTCGGGTGCATTTCCGGTTCATCAGTCGCCGATACCGCCTCCATCGGCTCGGTCATGATCCCTGAAATGATCAAGGCTGGTTATCCGCGATTGTTTGCCGTCAACGTCACCATTTCAGGCTCGCTGCAGCCTCTGCTCATTCCGCCATCGCACAACATGGTGATCTATTCGCTGGCGGCCGGCGGCAGCGTATCGGTCGCTCATTTGTTCTTGGCCGGCATCATTCCGGGACTTTTGCTTGGTGTTTCGCTGATGGCGCTCTGCCTCGTCATTGCTCATCGCAACAATTTTCCTAAGGGTGAGGCCATCAGTCTGCGCCAGGCTGGCCGTATCGCCTACGAAGCGGTGTGGGGTCTCGTTACCGTAATTATCATCATGGGCGGCATTCTGTCGGGCATTTTCACACCAACGGAGTCCGCCGCTGTTGCCTGCGTCTGGGCGTTGTTCGTGACCGTGTTCATCTATGGTGACTATAAGTGGTCAGAACTGCCACACATGATTGGCCGCGTCGTCCGCACGGTCGGCATGGTGATGATCATGATCGGCTTCTCGGTCGCCTTCGCCTACATGATGACGCTGATGCGCATCCCGGCTGCGGCCACCGAGATGTTTGTCGCAATCTCAGCCGACAAGTATCAGTTCCTGCTGTACGTGAATATTCTACTGCTGGTGCTGGGTACGTTCATGGATTTGGCGCCGATGCTGTTGATTTGCACGCCTATTTTCATGCCGGTCATTCAGAAGTTTGGCGTTGATCCAGTTCACTTTGGCATCATCATGATCTTTAACTTGGGTATCGGCCTGTTGACGCCACCGGTCGGGCCGACCCTGGCCGTGGGTTGCGCCATCGGCAAAGTCAGCATGGAGGCGGTCTCACGCAGCATCATGGTGTTCTATATACCCATGATCATCGTGCTTTTGCTGGTGACATATATTCCAGCGCTCACACTTTGGTTGCCAGCGCTGTTGCTGAAGCCGTGATCTGGAGTAAGGCGTGCCCGCCGTGGATCGATGGGTGCGCTCACTTTCGGATGCCGACGACAGATGATCCGCCGGTTTTCCGCGGGCGGATGGCGTCATAGAGGTTGCACTTCTTTTCGGGGCGATAGTATTCGATCATCACGCATTTCTGGGTTGCGAGACAGCGTTGCGCGCAAACCTCGTAGGGCCGACCGTAGGTGATGTCGTAACCAGGCCCCTCGATCCAAACTCCGTTCAACGGCTCGATTAAGGCGGTAGCCTGCGCATTGGCTTGCCCCGTGAGCAAGCTGAGTGTCATCAATGCCGACGCGGTCGTGAGAATGATGGTGCGCAGCAGCTGTTGAGACTTGATCATGGCAAAGCATCCTCTAGGTAACCTCGCCTGACGAGTTTGACCGCCAATCGGCACCTAAATTTGACGCTCCGTTTTCGTATGACGCTTTGTCCTGCAACGATCCGAGCAGTATTTCACCTCGTTCCAGACCTTTGCCCACTTCTTGCGCCAAGCGAACGGTCGTCCACAGCCGGTGCAGTTCTTGGTGGGCAAGTCGCCTTTCTTGATGCCGCGCATGGCTTTGGCCTTTGGAAATTGATGGTGCTTGAACGGCAGCGTCCTGTGATCGGATTGGTGCGTTTTCTGCGTTGGCAAACCAAATCGCATGAGAACTAGCGAACACGCAGCAATTTGCCCCTCACGCCAGTCCGTCCGATGGCCCGACTCTCATCTTTGGCGTCGTCGTTCTATTCTTGTCGATGGCGGACGCTCCACATTGCGAACAGGGAAAGCGTAAATCCAGCCCAAAACCGACTTAGGACGGATCAGGTGCTCGGCCCAACCGCTGCGATGCCGGTCCATGGCGGATCGCTGCGGCCAACAATTTTAGTGTTGCTATATCGAATGGACGGCGTGCCGCTTGGCCAGCCACTTTGGCGATCATGTCGGCGGTGGACGCGAAAGGGGCATGCAGCCACATGCGATTGCGAATGCAGTGATACATGCGGTAGGCGTTGACCGGATAGCGTGAACCGATTAATTGTGCGTACGCGTCAAGTGCTGCCTGCTTGTCGCCAGACTGCAGTGACCGGTCCAGGATTGGCTGGTCGTCGAGCCCAAAATACCGCGCCAGGGCCGACATATCGGCCATCATGTAGCTCAATAGTTGCTGCGTACGATTCTGTCGTGTCACGCTGCCGCCGTGCACGCGGTATCGCAGCAGTAAATTGGGAATTTGATGAACACGGCCTATTTGCCAAAGGCGAGCCCATAGATCACGATCTTCAGCGTTGTAGAAGTAGGGGCGATAGCCGCCAATCGAGCGCAACGCCGCACTACGTATCATTGCTGTAGGGTGTGGAATGCCTGAAACAACGGGTGGAAAGGCAGCGGGTTTGAACGATTGCTGCCTGCCGCTGATGCGGGCGCGCTCAGCCCCGGCTTCGTCAACCTTGATGATCGACGTACCAAGGGCAACACAGTCGGGGTGCGCATTGAGATAGGCAACTTGAATTTCGAAGCGCTGCGGTAGCGCAGCGTCATCGGCATCCATCCGGGCAATATAGGAACCTCGTGCTAGGCTGATGCCGTGGTTGAGCGTGCCGACAAGCCCCCGCCGTGGTCCTGCCAGAAGCTGCAGACGGCCATCTTGTTCAGCCAGTGGTGCTAACAGTGCCAGCGTGTTGTCTGAACTGCCATCATCTAGCAGCAGCAACTCAAAGTCCCCGTAGGTTTGGTCCAGGATCGACCGCACTGCTTCAATAATATAGGCCGCGCCATTGTAGACCGGCAGAATGACCGAGACGTGGGGGGGCTCAGACATTCAATCTCGCGGCATCGCAACAGATCCAATAGCGGGAAGAACAAAAGTTCAGTTAAAGAATTGGAACGGTCCAGCCATGATGGCAAGCATTGAATGGTTGGCTCGCCATGTTTTTATGGGGAGTGCCACACAGCCTCATTTCGTGACGAAGTCGACCAAGTCTGGAACACAGCGCTCAAGACTGAATTTGCCAAGCGCCAACGCCCTTGCTGCCCGCCGTAGATGGTCATAACTGCGCTGATGACCCAGCACATGTGCAACTCTATGTGCGAGGCCTTCGGTGTCGAAGAACGGCACCAAAAGTCCAATTTCGCTATCGATCACCTCATGCAGTGGGCCGGTGTCCGAGCAGACTGTGACACAGCCTGCGCTGAGCGCCTCGATCAACGACCACGACAAGACGAATGGGTAGGTCAAATAGATGTGTGCCGATGACACCTGTAGCGCGGAAATGTATGTGTTGTGCGGGACAGGCCCAAGAAAGTGCACACGGTTGCGATCAATTTTCTCAGCAACCTCGTCGAGGTAGATTGACTTCCAAGATTTTCCTGATGGTGCTGCTGCGCCATAGGAGACCTTGTCGTCTCCGATGATTACAATTTGCGCATTAGGGCGCAACGCCATTAGCTGAGGTAGCGTTCTCATAAAGACGTGATAGCCGCGCATTGGCTCCAAGTTGCGAGCGACAAAAGTTACGACTTCGTCGTTGCGAGACAGCGTGCGACCGTTGGGCAGCTTCAATGTGGCGGTTGCATTGGGGGTAACGATGCCAGTATCGACGCCCTCATGGAAAACGCTGATCTTGGACTGTAGCTCGGTTGGATACGTAGATTTCTGCCATACTGTCGGCGCTAGGCCATCGTCGCTTTCAACCAGCGAAATCAACGTTGCTGCATTCTTTAACTGCAGTCCCACGCGGGCATCGAGACCCATATTGGGGAACTCAGCATCGAAGTTTACGTCGAGGCCCTGTGCGCGATAATAAAATTCACAGTAGGTTATGATCCGCGCATTCGGAAATGCTTCGCGTAGTGGCAGCGTTTCGCCCCAGCCGCAGTGAGCCACGATGGTGTTTGGCGCAAAGCCCTGGCGGGTAAGCGAGGTGGCTGCGTAAAGAATCTGTTCCGCGCGTCGGCATTCCAGGTCAAAGCGACGGGCATAGGGGTGAGTATCGCCGACTTCGGTTGGCGGCACTGCGTAGCGCTCTACTTTTACCCGCTCGAGCTTTGACGAGCCGACCGCGCCGATTGCAGCAACCCTAACGCCCGGGTACAAAGACAGGGCCACGGCAAGGTGCTTGAATTGTGCTGGAAAATTATTGTGGACAAAGAGTATATCCACCGGACGTCACTCCGAGATCAAGAAGTTTTGCGGCGTATCGGCCAGTAGTTTTTTCAATGACGCCTTGTCGACGTCGGGCATCATCGCAATTGCCCAAAGGTCAATTTTAGGGCCTGCTGCCACCCATGACTCAGTAAAATGGGCGCGCAGCAGCGTCGCTCCCATCCGCGCTACAGTAAAGCCGGTCCTATGGGCCATGTATGTATTGCCCCGGCTTATTGAAGCTGTATGGCCATACAACATATCCAGCACGGTGATTGGTCCCGCCGGAGACTGATAAATCGTGCGCTCGATTTCCCCGCCAGTTACAAATTTTGCGATTTGCTCAAGATCAGGACACGTTATGAACGCGAAACCATCAGGCTTCAGGATCCGTTTGAACTCGCGCAGGGCAAGGTGCACCTCGTGCTCGTAAAGGTGCTCGATATTATGTGAAGACCAGACGGCATCAAATGACGCGTCGGCCACTTTGCCGCGGAGGTCGGTTACAGTGCCGATGATGTCGGGCTTGACTGCAGGGTTGATGTCGAGACGAACGACTGACCAGCCAGAGAAAATCGGGTGGACACGAGCCTCATTTTGTCCGCCGGCGCCGACATCCAACACGCGCTTTCCAGGTGCAATTTTTAGCGCAGGGGGCGGCGCGGTGGTTTTAGTAAACTTCAATGTGGTCAATCCATTGTTCAAAATGTTTACAGACTCGGCAGCGCTTCACCGCCTATGTACCAATTATGCAGGCCTATCAACTGCGGCAACAATGTGTGGCAGGCTCGGGACCAGTGTTTAGGGATTTGTGACCTCTGATCGCGACCCTTCTTAGGCATCAAGCGGTTACAGGCGTGGCACCAGCTTTGACCGATGCAGGACTCCCTGCCAAGGGCACTCCTAAGCTGTTGTACGCAAAAACGTCGTGGCGACGGCCATCGGCTAGGACGGATGGCAGGGTGAGTTCAAACGCCGGCATAGAGCGCGCCTCTCCAGCTGCGGCGACCTTAATCCAGTGTCGGCAGATGGTTGCCGCGATTTCCTCGCCCTCGCACACAAAGCGTACTTCAGGCGGTCGTGGTCCAATGGCGCGCACCCAGCCAGCAAGTTTCAGGCCTCCGAGTGTCTTCACTTCGCCTGGCGCAGCAAGGCTGATATCGATTCGCGGACGTTGTGACAGGATAATGCGCTCACCAATCGGCGTACCCAGATTGGCGAGTTGAACGTCGATGGTGCCAACGGTTTCTTGTAACGCTGCCGACAGGTTGAATGTGAAGCCGTAGTTGCACCGAGCGTGGTCGTTGACAGCAAATTGCGGACAGTATTCATCAGCTCGAAGGACAGCAATGCTGCGGCCGTCCACCAAAATCTCGATGATAAAGCGGCGCGTAGGATTTTGCCTATCCCGGCAATATCCTGCCAGCGTTGTGGCGTCCACGAAACCCAGTGATGTCTCGAGTGTCTCAGTCATTGGTGTGCCGTTCCACTGCCCATCCAAGCAGAAATGACGTCGGCGATCTCACGGTCTGACAATGTCGGATCTATCATAAGTTGCCCGTTCGTCGAGGCCGACTGACCCGCTGCCCCCATCTGCCAGTCGAACTGTGCCATCGGCCGACCACATAAGAGTGCTGCGGTAACAACCGGCGCGCCAAATATGGCGCCGGACATGATGGGGAACAGGTGCGTGATGCCATAGAATTCGATCAGTTTTTCGAACTCTTGATCCTGTACGCGGCCGGTTACCATCATATCCCCATCCCGCAAGAGGCTTACATCGTCGGCTGTGCCGCCCAAATGGACGACGGCTGGCAGCGACTTTGCAGCTCCGCGCAGCCGGGTGGCAATGGCCAGGGCCAACGTTCGGCATTGGGCTGTCTCATCGACAAAGAATACCCCGAGTCTCTTCGCTGATCCTGTCAGTGGCAAAGAGCGGCCGACATCGGTATGCGCGGCGGTTAGGCCCGTTCCGACTTTGATCTTGGCTCCAATATCCGGAACAAGCTGCTCCACGATTGCGCGCGCTGCGTGGTCCAAAGCAATTACCGATTCTGCTCGATGCAACAGATCGACGAACCGTGCTGCAGTTTTGGCCAGTTGCTGCAGATCGTGGGCGCCGCGTCGCCTTACCATGCTGGCATCGGCAATATGCAGATCGATGGGTATGTCCAACGCGTCTAAGCCAAGGCGATCGTGGGTTGCCGGATCAAAGACCGCGATCCGCTGAGGCGTTAGTGATCTAAGGCGGGCATACAAGTCGCTGTTCAAGCGAGCCGTGTCGCAGTCCTGTCGGCCATCGAGTCGGGCAAATTCATAGACATCACCCCGATCGTCAGGTGCATGCAGTGTCACTCCAGTGCGGGATGCGAGCAACAATGTGCCGATGATCCCGGTCGCTGCCAATCTATGGAGGTGCTGTTCGGCTTGTGCGCGGCTCGCCGATCCTGAAACGAGCAAATGTCCGCCGCACCCGTCCCGCAGCCTGCGGCTGATTGCCTGCCGGTAAGGCAATAACGGATCGGCCAGAATGAAGGCGTCGAGTTTTGTCTGATGCGTTGGAAATAGTGCGTTGATCCTGTGCGAGTTGCGTTGGACAAGCGCTTGCTTGTCAGCGCCAAACGACAATGATCCGGCATGGCCTACATACACAGATGCCGCACAGATATTGCGGAATCCAGCGGCATGGGCGCTCAAGCATAAATGCTCGTCCTCGCCGTAGCCCCGTTCATAGCGTGCCGACAGGCCGCCAACTGCATCGAGGCAGGCGCGCGTCACATAGAGGCAAAACCCGATCCCGCTCGGCACGTCCACGACAACGCCACGGTTGACTGCTTGGGCGACGTCATCAATCGCTTGCACTGCACTGATCGACGGCAGTGGGTTGGGCGTGTAGGGGATCGGCATACTCATAAGTTCGCCGTTGTTTGACAGCGGAGTTACCGTGCCAATCGACGCGTCGTTCCGTGCAATCGTAGATAATCGATCGATTGCGGCAAGTGGCAGAGTGGTATCGGAATTAAGCAAGACGACATCACCGCCGCTGACTAGATTTAGCGCGCGATTTATCGTGCCGACGAACCCCAAATTGGTTGAGTTCGTCAACACTTCGATTCTGCTGCTTGTTGCCAAAGTTGCCAGATACGCGCCGATCGCGGGGTCGGGACTGGCGTCATCGATAGCGATGATGCGGACCGGATATATGCTGTCCTGGACGGAAATTAACAAACTCTCCAAGCAGGCGCGAGTAGCTAGCAGGTCGAGGTATACAGGCACGATTACTGTGATTGCAGATGCTTCGATTGCAGAAACGTCGCCCGCCTTCTCAGCTCGCAAGCGCTCTTGCCCGGCCACGGCTTCAAAGCCGCTGAAATGCCGACTAAGAGCAAGGATGGAAGCACTACCAATCGTCAATCCCGACCACTGGCCAACCATACTTGGCGACGAGCATAGAAAGTCGGCTGCAGCCCCCAAGGTGTTTGAAAGCGGATGTTTCGGGTTCGCAATAAGTGTAAGACAGCGTGCATCGGTGTCATGGGCAATGTTCACAGCGCAGTCTGACGAACCACTCCATGCTGCCCATCCACGAAGTTGGCCATCGACAATGCGAGCCCCGCCTACGGCTTTGACACCGCGACGGGCGAGCACTGGCAGTGCCAGTTTTAGCGATGCGTGATCATCGTCAATCGCGACCAGACGTCGTGCTGCTGCTTCTTGCGGCTCTCCGTCACTCCAAGCTATCATACGTTGCAAGGCAGGACGTGACTCCGGCTGCAGGTTCAGCGCGGTTCGGATTGCCGTCAAGGCTGCCAGCTTGTCTCCAAGCCGGTGGAGGATTTCACCTCGCAAGATGTGGTGCAGGGCAGTTGGTTGCGGCAAGATGCGGCAACGTCGATCGGCAAGCAGCCAACTGCATTGAAGATCGCCAGATGCCAGAGCCGCAACTGCAAGCTCCGACAGTGCGTCGATGTGCTCGCTCTGTCGCACGAAACGGCCGATCAGAGCCGCCTTGCTGGTCCCAAGTGTTGAAAATAAATAGCGCTGCACGTCGCTGTTATTCGACAGGGGTTAGGAAGGGTACCGCAACATCAGCGCCAACTGGTTGGGCGGCGCTTCAAAAACAACGGAACATTTGTCTTGATCTTGTTAGCGGATACTGGCGTGCCGTTGACGAGAATTGCCTCATAGAGCTAGATGACAACGTTCAAATGAATTCATTAGGGACATTCTCACCATGTTGCACCCGCAGATGAAGCGCAAGGAAAAGAGTGTTGCGCTGCAACGCGGTTTGTATCTTCTGCGCTATGAGAGCGCGCCGGAGCACTCGCAACCGCCTACGGTGACCGTCACATGTGAGGCAGGCCGCAGTCAGGCGGTGCTGCATCCGGATCAAAAGCGGGCGGTAATGACCGCACCTGGTCAGGCGCTCGTCATTCGTGCGACCGAGCAGGGTAATATATCGATCGAATTATCGGGTTATTCCGACGTTCGGACGCTGGATGCGACATTGAAGTTCGAACCACTGCTGCATGATGCGACCGTCGCGCGATTTGAAGGTGCTACAGGCATTGCCAACATCGGCATGGCAGGAACCAACATGGCAGCACCTGCTGCAGCGTTCGTTGACCCTTTCCCGCGCCAAGCATCACCTCAACTTGCCCCATTGCGGCTGATGGGGCACGTTGCCCGAATTGGGGATGTTGCAGTAGGTGCAGATGAGTGGCTCGGTGGGCCAGCGTCGCCGTCTCGGATCGAAGGCTTTCAAATCATATGGCCTAGCAAACCATCGAATGTCGCATTGCGCTACGCCGTGACAATTGCTGGCCAGCGTCCTGGCGAGTCGCGGATTGCCGACGTAGGTGATTTTGTTGGTAGTCGAGGCAAGGCGCGACCTATCGTAGGGTTGTTTCTTGAACTATCGGGTGCCGGTGCTCGCGAACTCAATCTCGAAGTTGAGACGCTGTTTCTTAACGCGCCGCCGCGCCGCAGCAGGGGCACAAGTCTGACTGTTACCGGGGTGACGGGGCGCGAGCCACTCGTTGGTTTCCGCGTTTCGATTACCAGCCAGCAGCCCGTTGCAGCTGGACAGGGTCATTTTGGAACCCACAGTGTAGCGCCTCAAAACAATGGCATGCTGCCGCTACCCAATTATACTCAGCAACAGCCGACATTAGCCCCATACTCATTTGCCGGAATTCCGGTTGCTCCTGATCAGCCACGAGTGCGTGTATTCCGTGGATAGTACGGCTGGTGGTGCTGCCTTCTCGTCGTATTATGCGCTCGCATTGGGTGCCCAGTCGCTTGAATAGAGTTCGCTGGTGTCAAGCCAGGGGGCTGCTGCATTGAACAAGTGAGCAAACTGTTGATCGGCATCAGGTGCTGCAACTGCGACGTCGGCTGCTGTGGCGACTTGTGGTCGTAATTCCGATTTTAAATGACGTTGGGAAAAGAGCATTACGCTTTTTAGTTCGACAGCGCCGAACGTGTGCCGTGCCATTGCTTCAAGTGCACGATTTGTCGACTGAGAATGCCGTGTACTCTCAATTGTGTAGTATTGATCAGCCCGTTTGCTGTTAGCGGTACTGGTCAATGGCACCAGCAATTGGGCGATAAGCAATTGATCGACGTAGTTGGTCATGCGCGCTTGCCCCTCTTCCACACGTTTCAGTGCGTTGTGAACGGCGCTGATTTCTGTAGACGGACGACCCTCTAGATCGACCAGTGGGATCCGACGGTCGTCAGGTCGACTAGGCTTGAGGCGAGCTACTTCTAGCGCCTCAAGGTGATTTTCCGATGAATTACCTGCCAAGCGAAATGGGAAACAGCGGAGTGCTGTCGGCATGAAAGCACCCAGCCATCGGCCATCTGTGCCTAGTAGGGGGCGCGTTAAAAACTGGCTGTCGATGAGTGCCATCACTTGAGCCCGGTCGCCGTCAAGTCGAACGACGATCGGATAGTAGTGCGATGCGAGCAAAAGCTCGTCATCCCCCAATAAAATTGACCCCAAACTATCTAGATAACCGAATGGCACCGGGTACGGTGCTGACGTTTCCGCCCAACTCTTCAGTGGCAGATACTGGTTCATGATGCCGCCGTCATTGACGTTTTTTCACGGGCAGCGGCGATTGCATTGGCTGCCGCTAAAGCCTTGCGAGCATTAGCGAGCAAAATGCCGGCCCGGAACAATGAAATGCGGTGTAAAGAGAGCAAGTCTGCCGCGAAAAGGCCATGGACCCGCATAATTCCAGCGAAGGCTCCAGTGGCAAATGCCGTTTGTTTGACAATCCACAAATCTGGCACTTCAAGTTTTCGACCTTCGATATTGTCAAAGCTCAACGCCCACGGCTCAAAGAGATCCCGAGCTTTGAGATCGTTGCAAATCGCCATAGTTTTTTGTGTAGGTTCAATGAACGCGTCGAGTAATCCCAACCGTTGAACTGTCGCCTTGGTCGGTCGTCCGTCTGGGGTGCAGACAGGCGCCCCGATATCCTTTGGTTCATCGGCAATGGCATCATCGAATTGTCGGGCAGCGTTGATTGCTGGCTCTCTGATCGGGTCCAGAAGGAACGGATAGGACCTGCATAGCACCGGCAAGAACGGTAGCGCCTGTTGACTTCCAGGTGCATGGCCACGCCCGTCGGCCAGGAGTGATCGAACGACCACGAGCTCGAACGCTTCTCTCCGTCGCCGCCAAACCACAGGAAAATGGCCAGCATACTTTTCAGCCTCGGAATGACTGATCTGGATAACATTTGCGTTTCTGACCGCAGGGTAGGCAAGTGGCGAAAAAATGCGCCGCTTAAATACATCTTCGGACAATGCGATCGGGCGTTCATAGTCCAATGCGTCAACTCACGTGTAAGCTGGCCTTTTCCGAGGATAGTCCAATCGACTTAACACCCCAAATCCTTCCTTGGGATATTCCTGTGCTATCAGTGCAAGAAATTCGGTTCTGCGAGAGTTTTATTGCAGCATTCCAACAAGGTGCGGCGTCAAGCCGCGCCTTGCTAAGGAACCTCTGAACAGCACGCTCGGCCAGTGGCGACAGTGACGCTCGTCGCGGTTTTCGGCAGATTTGCGGCTTGCAGACGTCGATAGGGCGCGGTTCTGGCCCGCATTATCCCTCAAGCGGACGCAATTCGGCTGCGGGCGAG
>JANNRP010000068.1:0-10387 GCA_031401535.1 Hyphomicrobiaceae bacterium
GAGTAACCGGCCGGTATGCGGCCGCGCGCTTCTTCGACGCCCATTGTCGGATGCAGCAAGTGAAACGTCAGCTTAGCCACATCGAAACACGGCTCCAGCTCCTTGACGTTCTCGATGCCGGGCGCCTGTAACAGAAGCCGATCGGTGCCTTGGCGCTGCACGACCATTTCCTTGTTGCCGCCCGGATCGCAACGATTGCGCACGATCTCGACAGCGCTGCCAAGCGCCTGCGTGATGCGTGACTGAATGCCAGCGTTCGTTGGTGCGAGAACGATCGTGTCGGTACCCTCGCGCCGCACGTCGACGTCCAAAACCGACGAACCCGTCAGCGCCGCATCGGCAATCGGCTGAGCGATGGGACGCAGCGCCTTCGTAGCCTTGTCCATGTCCTCAGGCTTGGTCAGCTTGACCACGATGCCAACAGGTGAATTCGACAGGCTGAACTGGACCGCCTCCTTGCGCAACGCGGCGCGAACCTGCTCACGCAGCTTCTCGAACCAGTCGCGGCGGAGCTCTTCGACATCCATGGCGGCCAACACATGTGCGCCACCCCGCAAGTCAAGCCCCAACGCGATCTTCGACTGCGGCAGAAAACTCGGAAAGCTGTTGAGCGTCGGTTGCGACAGGAAGTTCGGCAGGCAGGCCAGCAACCCGAACAAACAGATGCTCAGGATCGCAATGACCTTGCCTCGTGTGAAATGCATCATGCTAGCTCGCTGGTGTGCGCTTCAATTGTCTCGAGTCGGACGTACTATTGCTACGTCACGCGGTCGATCAGGCAGCCTTGACTGGCTCGCCCTTGTTACGCACGTCGACAATCATGCCCTTGACAACGCGAACGCGCGTGTTCGGTGCGATCTCGACCTCGATCTCAGTGTCATCCTTGACCTTGACCACCGTGCCAATCACGCCACCGGCAGTGACGACAGTATCGCCGCGCTTGACGCCATTGAGCATGGCAAGGCGTTCGGCGTTACGTTTCTGCTGTGGCCGCCACAACAGGAAGTAGAAGATCGGCAACACCATCAACAACGGCACGAGCATATTGATGAGCGGATCAGCACCGGTGCCTGCGCCTTGAGCGAAAGCTGGAGAAATGAACATGGACGATCGAGCCTCGGATCACGTTGTTGGATAGCAAGACATAACGGGGTTGGGTGGCGCACCAAGACGGGCGCCCCGGCTTGACACCGACCGCACCCCGCTTCGCATTCGTGTTCTCTACAGTGCGCGCCGTGCCTTTTGCAACTGACGAGTGGAGGATCGGGCAAAACACTGCTGCCGCACACTTGCTTAACCATCGCGGTCGTAGAGCGATCCCACGCGTCAAATTCGACTATTTCTGGCACATTTGATGCTCGCCTTCCGGATGCTGTCCCATTTCGCGACCATCCAGGCCCCACATGCGACTCGACCAATTCCGCTCCTCACCGCGCCTCGCGCATATGCTTGCGCCCGACCAGAACAGCTTCGGCGTGATCCGGCTCGCCATGGCGATTGCTGTGCTGGTGTCACATTCCTACTGGTTCACCACCGGCTCGAAAGTCGCCGACCCCTTGGTGCGGTTCACGGGCCACTCCATCGGCGAGCACGCGGTTCAGGTGTTTTTCTTCCTGTCCGGCATTCTCGTAACCCAAAGCCTGATGAAAAGTCGCAGCGTGCTCAACTATGGACTGGCGCGCGCGCTTCGTATCTTCCCGGCACTCATTGTATGCGTGGCTCTCACCGCCTTCGTGCTCGGCCCGCTGTTCACCCATGCGAGCCTGCTGCAGTACGCCACCAGCAGCCAGCTGCCGCTTTACATCATCAAAACGCTGGCGCTGATCACCGGTTCGGCGCCATTGCCGGGACTGTTCAGCGACCAACCGCTACCCGACGTCGTCAACGTTTCGCTGTGGACACTCAAATACGAGGTGGTCTGCTACATCGGCCTGGGGATTTTCGGCGGCGCAGCATTGCTCAATGACAAACTGCGACCCTATGCGACGGCCGCACTGGCGCTATTCGTGGCGCTCGTATTCATCGGCCAGCCAAAGCCGCTCGATACATACACATTCGCCGATAACCTGCGCTACTTCGCCCTATACTTTTATGCCGGCACGCTGACCTACCTGTGGCGCAACTGGATACCCGTCTCTGGGATGGTTCTACTACCGCTGGCCGGGCTTTACGCGCTGTGCCTGGGAACCAGGTTCGGCGAACTGACATGCTGCCTGCTGCTGGGCTACGCGACGCTCTGGATCTCGACGTTTACATTCGGGCCGCTACGCGCTTTCACCAATCGCCATGACTATTCCTACGGCGTCTACATTTATGCTGGACCGATTCAACAGTTGGTCGTGCATTTGTTGCCAGACTACGGCCCAACCGCCGTTAGCCTTCATGCCTTGTCGATCACGCTGCCACTCGCGGTCTTTTCCTGGGAACTGATCGAGCATCCGGCAATCGCGATGCGGCAGCCGGTACTGGCTTGGCTAAACGCCATGGTGGGGCAACAACACCGAACAAGCCACGGCAACGCCGTCTCGACAGGCGCCGCTGCCGCACCTCCGATGGCCATCAGGCACGACCGCCTGCGCCTCGCAACTGCCGTCCGCAAACCGAAACCGTGGCCGAGCAATGTCACGCGACTGCCGCGCCGGAGCCCGCGGATTCGCGGTCAACTTTAGTGGTTTGAATTGTCAGTTTAACGCACGCACCATCCAGAGCGCGAGGCTGGGGATGGCGAGGACGAGACAGAGCCGGATCACATCAGCAATGATGAACGGCAGCACTCCGCGATAGGTGTCCGAGATCGGCACACTGCGCGCGATCGACGAGATTACAAACACGTTGAGCCCGATCGGCGGCGCCGTCAGTCCGATGCCGACCACGATGAGCACCAGGATGCCAAACCAGATCGCCACGTCATCAGGAGACATCCCGAAGTCGAGCGCCTGGATCACCGGAAAGAACACCGGTAACGTAAGCAGAATCATGGCGAGTTCGTCCATCACGGCGCCGAGCAGGATGTAGAACGCCAACATAGCGATCAGCACCATATAGGGCGACAGTCCGGAGCCGCCAATCGTCTCGGCCGCAATTGTCGGCAGGCGCGACAAGGCAAGGAATGCCCCAAACACTTCAGCACCGAGCAGAATGATGAAGATCATTCCGGACGTTTCGGCCGTCTGCCTCAGCGACTCGATGATGTCCTTCCAGCGCAGCGAACGGCCAGCAAGCCCGACCAACAACATCGCGATCGCGCCGACCGCGGCACCTTCGGTG
The DNA here is from genome assembly GCA_031401535.1 of Hyphomicrobiaceae bacterium. GTDB lineage: Bacteria > Pseudomonadota > Alphaproteobacteria > Rhizobiales > Hyphomicrobiaceae > JAKFWF01. The sequence continues at coordinate 3,268 of JANNRP010000068.1, forward strand.
GGTGTGAACACGCCGCCGTAGATGCCGCCCACCACCACGATGGCGATCATGATGGCTGGCATGACGGCGACATCGACCAGGGCGCACAACAGGGCTAGACCTGTGATCGCCGCCGCCTTGTCCCATGCCAGCGCACCTCGTGCGACCTGGAGGGCGACGGCAGCCAATGCTAATCCACCGATGATCTTAGGCCACCACGGTTGCGGCGTCCGCTCGATTTCGATCTTCGCGGCAAGTGGTGCCAGCGCCGGATTGCGCCGCACAACAATGGCTATGGTGATGCAGTAGAACAGCGCTGCCATCAGACCCGGGATCAAGGCTGCCTGAAACAGCTTGGCAATGTTCTGCTCGGTCGTGATCGCATAGACGACGAGAATGACCGACGGCGGGATCAGAATGCCAAGCGTGCCGCCGACGGCGATAGTGCCCGTGGCAAATCCACCATCATATTTATACTTGAGCAACTCCGGCAGTGCCGCCCGCCCAAACGTCGCCGTGGTTGCGACCGACGAGCCGCAGATGGCACCAAACGCCGTGCAAGCCCCGATCACCGACATTGCAAGTCCGCCGCGAAATCGACCGAAGGCTGCTTCCGAGGATTTGAATAGTGCTGCCGCAATACCGGCCCGCTCGGCCAGTGCGCCCATGAGAATGAACAGCGGAATAACGGACAAGGTGTAGTTGGCGAACTGGTGATAAGCGTTGGTTTTCATGTAACCAAAAAAGGCGTGGCCACTCGACAACTGGATGTAGCCCAACGCCCCGACGATCAACATCGACAACCCGATCGGTGCGCGCAGTGCGATCAATCCCAGCATTGCGGCAAAGCCAAGCAGGGCAACACTGACACCAGTCATGTGTGGGGTCCGCGGTTGGTCATCGACAGCAGCTTGATTGCCGTCACAACAGCAGTGATCGCCAGCAAGGCGCACAAGGCGGTGGATACGGCGATGCTCGGCCAGATCAGCAATTGCCGCTGCATCGTGGTCTCACCACTCTTCAAGGCATCGAGGGTGCCGAAGATCAGACAATAGGCGATGTAGCCCATAACGGTTGCATAGACGACATCCCATAGTGCATCGAGGGCACGCTGGGCCCGCACCGGCAGCCAGCCTGTAAACGTATCGACCATGATGTTGCCACGGCGCGCCTGCGTAAACGGCAGATAGGCGAACACCGCGATGGCCGTCGCCATCTTGACGAATTCGAAGTCGCCATCGATGGGCGCATTGAAAATCCAGCGCATCAGCACGCTTGCCGTCGCCAGCACGGCAACGGCGAGTGCTAGCAACCCACCCAAAATAGCAACGGCACCGGTCACACGCTCAATGCCAGTCTCTGCCTGAGCCGAATTGCCGCCCGCTTCTACCGGAAGTTCGGTTGCAGTCATGAATTGCCTCGTTCGACATCCATAAGGCAACGCCCAAGACGCGCATCGAATGACAGGCGCCTTAGGCTTCAATCAGATGAAACTAACGAATCCAGCTAGCAGTGCTAAGCCTTGTCATGCTTGGCGACCAGGGCCTTGGCAGCCGCGATCAACTGAGCGCCGTCAAGGCCTTTGGCCTTGACCTGCTCGATCCAGGCAGCCGCAACAGGCTCGGTCGCCTTGATCCACTTCGCCTTTTCTGCCTCGCTGATCGAAGTAATCGTGTTACCGCGCTTCTTGACCATATCGAGCACGGTCGCTCCCGCCTCGTCCCACATGGTGCCGGCCCGGACAGCGAATGCCATGCCGCAGTTCTTGTCCATCACTGCCTTGAGATCAGCCGGGAGTGACTCGTACTTGGCCTTGTTCATAGCCAGGAAGAAGCTTGCCGCGTAGAGCGTCGGCGAACCAGGGATCTCGGTGTGGAACTTGACGAGTTCGTGCACCTTGATGGCAGGCACGACTTCCCACGGCACCACTGCGCCGTCGATCACCTTCTGGGCAAGGCTTTCCGGCACCTGCGGCACCGGCATACCAATTGACGTGGCGCCGAGCGCCTTTAACGCTTCACCGGCGAGCCGCGTCGGATTGCGCAGCTTGAGACCCTTGAAGTCGTCCATCGTCGTGATCGACTTGTTGGCATGGATGAGCCCGCCGTCATGTGCCCAGTAGCTGAGAATTTTAACGTCCTTGACCTCGTCCTTGAGGTAGGTATCGGCAAATTCCTGAGACGCCTTGGCATTGACGATACCGCGCCGCGCAGCAATGAACGGCAACTCGAACACTTCAGTCGTTGGGAACCGACCTGGAGTCGAGCCCGGCAACGTCCAACAGATATCGACGACGCCGTCCCGCACCTGATCGTAAAGCTGCGGTGGTGTGCCGCCGAGTTGCATAGACGGATAAATGTCAATCTTGATCTTGCCCTGACTGTCCGTCTCGACCTGCTTAGCCCACGGCGCCAGCATTTTTGCATGGCCATTGGATACCGGTGGCAAAAAATGGTGCAACTTCAACGTGACAACGGCCTGTGCACGAGCCGAAGTCCAGACCGCTGGTGCCGCGATGGCGGCGCTGGTCGACAGGAGCATAGTTCTGCGAGAAAGCGTCATTTGGTCCTCCCTGTAGTAATGGCCTATCGTATTGGCCCTTTTTTGATGAACTGGCACACGGTCTGACGTCGAATTCGACCAAAATGATCCGGTTACTCCGGCTTTCACCTGACCGCAGCTCGCGTCATCTTTGCTTTTTTGACGATACCCAACTTGACTTGACCCTACGCAATCCAGGTGGTCAGCGGCAACCAATTCCCGCTTGCGGCGTTCGTTTGATAGTCAAAGGGCGTATGGAGGTGTCGAAAGCAACACCTTCGAGACACCATCGACATGCATAACAGACTTGCACTTTGGGCAACAATATCATCCGCCGACTGTGGTATCATCTTCACCAAGTTTGTTAGCTATTTGAAATATATTGAAAACATGAAAGTTCACGGCAATTTAATCCGTCTTAGCCATAGTTGCGGGGTTAGTTCGAGAGACCCCGTTGCCGGGCAGGTTCAACGAGCCGCTTGGGTGATAGGAGCCAGATGATTGGCGCGCCTACGGAGTCGATGCTCCATGGCGGGTCCACACCGTCTGGCATGAATTTTGAATTGACGGTGGTTGTTAAGGTTGCCGCTGTTCGACTGTGTAAAGGGTATCGAACATGAAATCACGTGATGCGACGTTGCGGCTGAAGCGTTTCGACGCCGAAGAGAAGGCGCGTAAAGCTGCCGATCTGGAGCACATGATCCGCGAGTTCCAACAAATGACTAGCGATCTCGACCGCCAGATTGGCGCTGAAGAGGATCGCACGGGTATCAAGGATACTACTCATTTCGCCTACTCGACGTTCGCGAAGGCTGCCGGCCAGCGCCGCTCCAACCTGAAAGCATCCATCGCCGATCTGTCGATCAAGTTTGAAAACGCAGTTCGCGAGCGCGACTTGGCCCGCAGCGAATTGGCATCGGCATCGATTGCCGACCCCCGCGACCAGGACCGCAATCGCCGCCGTACCGACCGTGGTGCCAGCGCCGCAATGCGCTAACCGATCCCTCAAATCGTTCAACATGAAAAGCAAGCGGTCTCGATCGGGCCGCTTGCTTTTTGCCGTCACAGCATGGGATTAACCGCGCATCATGCTTAGTCGCCAACCCAACCAATTTTGATGGATAAGCGCTGCGCACCATTTCGGTTGCTGGCGCCGACCGTTGCATGCCTGTGGCTGGTCGGCTGCGCGGCCCAGACCGTCACCTCGGCTCTGCCTGCGGCCGTTGCACTACCAAAGATGACGATCGACGATACACCCGGCGAACCAAATCGCGTCGCGGGCAGTCCGACGGAGGTCTACAGCCAGATTGCACGCGGCGCCAACAGCTGTTGGTTTGCAGCGACGGGGCAACTGAAGGCGACCCATATCTTCCATGCTGACGCCGAGCCATCGTCCCGCGGCGGCGCCGTGGAAATCGCGGTTCACGTCCGTGATGACCAAAATGGGAAGTCGTGGGGTATGCGGGTATTCCGCGTTAGCCTGACGCCCGCCGGTGAACAGACAGCGATCGACGTTCAGAACTATAAAATTTCCGAAGAAACTGCGGCACTCATGCGCGCCGATGTGTTCCATTGGGCAGCGGGTGGAACCTCCTGCAAACTCAAGCCAGCGGACGTGGTGGTCCCACCGCCGAAGGCGAAGCCTGCAAAGACCAAAAAGCTAGTGCCGTCAAAGTCCTGACGACACTAACCTACTTTCATGGCCCGCGATATTCTTGCACTTTGGTGGCGCGCAGTCCCGGCAAGCCGTGACGCTCGATGGAGCGCTGCCAGCTCAGAAACTCGTCCACCGTCAGTTTGTAGCGGTCGCACGCCTCCTCGAGGCTTAGCAGGCCACCACGCACGGCCGCCACGACTTCGGCCTTGCGCCGGATGACCCATCGCTTGGTCTCCCGCGGCGGCAGATCGGCAACGGTCAACGGGCTCCCATCGGGGCCAATGACATAACGCACACGCGCTCGGAATTGCTGTTCGGTCATAGTACTCACAACACGGTTCAAGACCCTAAAAACATCATAGCCGCATGCTATGAATTTTGCTCTAAACCTTTAGGTAAAGATAGTAATATTAAGCGCTTCAAAATGCACTACAATTTATATTAACGGCACGCACCAGACTGATACATGTTGGGCGACCGGCTGCGCGGTGCGGTCAACCCACCGACGCTGGTCCATCGGCGATTTCCGCGGCAAAAATTTGAACGCCAACTGTCACAACGGCTTGCATCCGGAGGACATTGGGTCCACATCCCATCTAAATAAGGGGCGCAGATGCCGCAACGGTCGGCTCGTTGTCGTCGGCGGTAGTCCCCAAACGCAGGTCTTCGCCTTCCGCCATGAGTGCATCCTTGCCAGCAACCAATTCGCCCATCACGACGCTCAAGATCGGCGCGTTGACCGAAACAGCCACACCCAAACAGGGCAAACGTCTCCGCATCGTCGTGGCGATGTCAGGTGGTGTCGACAGTTCCGTTGCTGCGGCCCTGCTGAAGACCGCCGGTCACGACGTTATTGGCATTACCCTTCAGCTTTATGACCACGGCGAGGCTACCCGCCGTAAAGGTAGCTGCTGCGCCGGGCAGGATATCCATGATGCCCGTCGCGTCGCCGATCACCTTGGCATTCCGCACTATGTGCTCGACTATGAGCAGCGCTTCCAGACGGCCGTCATGCAGTCGTTCGCCGACAGCTATCTGGCCGGCGAGACGCCGATCCCTTGCATAACGTGCAATAGCCAGATCAAATTCAAGGATCTGCTTGATACTGCGCGCGAACTCGGCGCGGACTTCCTGGCCACCGGCCATTACATCGCCCGCCGTGAGACACCCACGGGGCCGAAGTTGTTGCGCGCGGCCGATACCGAACGCGACCAAAGCTACTTCCTGTTCAACACCACGCCAGCACAGTTGCAGCGCCTTTGGTTTCCGTTGGGCGACATGCGCAAGCCTGAGGTGCGCGCGATTGCTGCTCGGCTTGCTTTGCCCGTCGCGGAGAAGCCCGACAGCCAGGATATCTGCTTCGTGCCAACCGGGCGCTACACCGACATCATCGAGCGCCTTAAGCCCGGAGCTGTCGAAGGCGGCGATATCGTGCACGTCGATGGCCGCTTGCTGGGCCGCCACGACGGCATTGTCCATTTCACCGTTGGCCAGCGCCGTGGCCTCAAGATTGCAGCGGCAGAGCCATTGTTCGTCGTGCGCCTCGATGCCACGCAAAGGCGCGTGATTGTTGGCCCCCGCGACGCTTTGCGTACCGTGGCGCTTATGCTAAAGACGGTTAATTGGCTTGGTGAAGCACACGTGTTACGCGATGCCGCAGAGCAACAGCCGAGCGTCGAGCCGATTGAGGTATTTGTTCGGATCAGATCGTCGCATCCGCCGCGGCCAGCTCGGTTGCATCTGGGCCGCAATGGGGATGCGTTGATTGAATTGCACGAGGGCGAAGATGGCGTTTCAGCGGGTCAGGCCTGTGTCTTCTATGAAGATGCGACCGATCAGGCCCGCGTTCTGGGCGGCGGATGGATCGCTCGGTCCGTCGGCGCATCTGATCCGCGCATCGCGGCACGCGTGGCATCCAACGATGCCGCGTTCAGTACATAAATCAGCACATATACTTGAGGAGTTGAACAGTGGCAGGTGAACCTATGCGTTCGAGCGCGGCTCGCGGACCAAAATCCGCCAGTCTCGCCAAGGCCGGCATGCTTGCACGAGCATCGCAAGGCGCCATGGGAGAGACGGCGATCCGCAATGCCTACCGTCGCTGGGCACCGGTTTACGATCATACGTTCGGCCTGATAGCCGCCGAGGGACGGAAGAACACGGTCGAGATCATCAACCAGCACACGGGCCGTGTACTCGAGGTTGGCGTGGGCACGGGCTTATCGTTGCCCATGTACAAGCCCGACCTCGAAATCGTCGGCATCGATTTATCGCCTGAGATGCTCGACAAGGCTCGTGAACGTGTGACCGAGTTGGGTTTGCGCAATGTCAGCGGCCTGCACGAGATGGATGCGGGCAACCTGTCGTTCCCCGACAACAGCTTCGATACCGTCGTCGCCATGTACGTCATGACCGTGGTACCGGAGCCGGAGCGCGTGATGCGCGAACTCGCACGGGTCTGCAAGCCGGGCGGAGAAGTGCTGCTCGTCAATCATTTCAGCCAGGACGAGGGTATGCGGGGCTGGGTCGAGCGCCGCATGGCGCCGTTTGCCGATAAGCTTGGCTGGCGCCCCATGTTCGACGTCGACCGCGTCATGGTTGCTCCAGAACTTAAGTTGATCGATAGCCAAGCGCTCCGGCCGATGGGCATCTTCACGATGATGCGCTTTGCAAAGGCCGCCGTTACCGCTTGATGCATTTCGCAGTCTTGACAGTCGAAGGTCGCGGTCCCTATATCCGCGACTGTTGCGCCGTTGATCGAAGATCACGGCGTTTGGCGGGATAGCTCAGCTGGTTAGAGCGGCGGAATCATAATCCGTAGGTCCCCAGTTCAAGTCTGGGTCTCGCTACCATTTATTTCCATATATTGCGGTCTTCAGCGGTCAGAGCGGAAATCGTTGTGATGGTACTTACCGCGAACAAAACGATCATAGCGAATAAGGC
>JANNRP010000069.1:0-2692 GCA_031401535.1 Hyphomicrobiaceae bacterium
CTGGCGCTGGCGCGGGTCGCTCCATTTGATGGCGCACATCTCGGCAATCGGCAGCGCGATGATGTTGATGTCGGTGCGCGGCCACGGCAAGGTGCGGGTCGAATCGTAGAGCAGCCAGCCGCCAGGCACGACCTCGGCGACGTCCTGCGCGTAGGTCTGCGGGTTCATGGCAACCATCAGGTCGACGCCATCGCGCCGCGCGAGGTAGCCTGCTTCCGAGACGCGCACTTCATACCAGGTCGGCAGGCCCTGAATGTTGGACGGGAAGATGTTCTTGGGGCTGACCGGCAGGCCCATGCGGAACATGATCTTGGCGACCATGGTGTTGGCGCTGGCGGAACCCGAGCCGTTGACGGTCGCGAACTTGACGACGAAATCGTTGATGCCGCTCATGATGGATGCAACCTCAATAGTGGTTTCCCCGTTTTAGAAGCGGGGTTGACTGGGTAGTTATCGAACGAACTGGCACTCACCGCTGATACGCGTTGTGCCGCGTCAGGCATGCGCTTGACGCTTGCGGCTCGGTGTAGAAGAATTTCTGCATGTCCCAGGCGCCAGTTGGGCAACGCTCCGCGCACAGCCCGCAGTGCAAGCACAGATCTTCGTCCTTGGCCATGATGCGGCCGGTGTTCAGGGCATCGGAGACATAGATATCCTGCGCCGCATTCATCGCCGGAACCCGTAAACTCGACCGCAATTGCGGCTCGGCGGCGTTTTCGATGAAGTTGATACAATCGACCGGGCAGATATCCATGCAGGCATCGCACTCGATGCACAGCTTCGGTGCGAACACGGTCTGAACGTCACAGTTCAGGCACCGCTGGGCTTCCTTGGCCGCCAGTTGATCGTCGAAACCAAGTTCAACCTCCATCTTGAGGTTCTTCAACGATACAGAAAGATCCGCATGCGGCACACCCACGCGCGCCGCCGCATCGTAGTCGTTGGAATACGACCACTCGTGAATACCCATCTTCTGGCTGACCAGCGTAGCGCCGGGGGCTGGCCGCTCGGTGATCACGCGGCCGTTGCAGAATGCGTCGATCGAGATCGCCGCCTGATGACCGTGCGAGACTGCCCAGATTATGTTTTCGGGCCCCCAGGCCGCGTCACCACCGAAGAACACACCGGGCCGTGTCGACATGAAGGTGATCTTATCGACGGTCGGCATTTTCCATTCGTTAAACTCAAGGCCGAGATCGCGCTCAATCCAGGAAAACGCATTCTCCTGCCCGATCGCCATCAACACATCATCGCAAGGGATCGTGACCGTTTCGCCGGACGCTTCGAGTTTCGCGCGGCCTTTGGCATCGACACCCTTTTCAACCATCAGGTCGAACACAACGGCCGTGAGCTTGCCGTTTTCGATGACAAAGTGCTTGGGCGAATGATTGTCGAGGATTGGAATGCCTTCATGCATGGCATCCTTGATTTCCCACTCCGACGCACGCATCACCTTACGCGGCGACCGGATCGTGACTGTGACAGACTCTGCTCCCAAACGCAGCGCCGTGCGGCAGCAATCCATCGCAGTATTGCCACCGCCGATCACCACGACTCGTCGACCGATCTTTTCCTGGTGGCCGAAGGCGACCGATGTCAGCCAGTCGATACCGATATGGATATTGCCAGCGGCCTCCATGCGGCCGGGCACGTTCAGATCCTTGCCCTTCGGCGCACCGGTGCCAACGAACACGGCATCAAAGCCTTCCTCCAGCACGCTGCGAAGGCTCGCCACGGTCTCACCGAAGCGGGTCTCGATACCGAAGTCGAGGATACGCTCGACTTCCTCGTCGAGCACCTTGGCCGGCAACCGGAACGAGGGAATGTTCGTCCGCATCAGGCCCCCGCCCTGCGGGTCCTTGTCGATGACTGTGATGGCATACCCGAGCGGGGCTAGATCGCGCGCCACCGTCAACGAGGCAGGGCCAGCCCCTATCAGGGCGATACGCTTGCCATTTTTTGTCGCGGGAATCTCCGGCAGGAAGCCGTCGATGTCGCCCTTGTAGTCGGCAGCGACACGCTTCAGGCGGCAGATTGCGACCGGCGCAGCATTGGTGAACGATGGGTCCTTGGCGTTGACCTCGTCGCTGGGTTGGATTCGGCCACGGCGGCAGGCGGGCTCGCACGGGCGATCGCAGACGCGGCCCAGGACGCCCGGAAACACATTGCTTTCCCAGTTGAGCATGTAGGCCGCCGCATAGCGACCCTGCGCGATCAGGCGAATGTACTCAGGCACCGGGGTATGCGTCGGGCATGCCCACTGGCAATCGACGACTTTGTGGAAATAGTTCGGATTAGCGATGTCGGTGGGAGCCATCCCTTGACGATCCTGGCCCGTACGAGCTTGGCCGCCACGACGTTCCGCCGCGATCTCACGCGCCTGCATTGCGCTTCTTCCCCATGATCATTCTTGTAGGTCACGGCCAACCGCAACCGCGCGCACCTTCTCGATGTGGGTGCGACGTTGTGGCGAGTCTACGAACCATGGCCAGCATATGGCAAGCGCTAAAGGTGCTTTTAGGCTAACCATACCAGGTTACCTGATACCGGAAATCGACACGTTCCTGTGATCAATTCGCTATCGGCGGCAGGCGTGTAGCTTGGCTGACGGCCATTTTCCAAGCGTCACCGACCTTCACGAACACCTGCGTCCAGCGGAAATCGTAGATCTTGCCGTCGGTGAGGCTCTTGA